>JAGQPS010000028.1 GCA_020426595.1 Planctomycetales bacterium | reverse complement strand
GACGTACGCGGTCGCGTCGACGAACTGGCGAAACTGGCCGAACGTAACCTCCGTGCGTCCCATCCAAAAGCCTCGCCCGACCCGCATCGCTCGCGGTTCCCCTTCGTACGATTCCCGCTCCGTGCCCGGCTGAGCGCCACCCTCGATTCCCGTCGCCCAACTCTTTTCTTCGGGCGAGCTACCCATCAAGAACTCGCCCGGCGGAACGTAGACCAGTTCGAGGCTTGTGTTGTCGCCGAGCTGGAGCCGCAGAGTGTCTCCCGCCATCGGCTCATCGGCCATCGCGGGCCTTAGCAACCCAAGCAAGAGAACCGACGTCAGTAGCCAAGCTCCCAACGCGCTTGCTCGCGCCCGAGTCGGTTCGTTGTTGTCATGATCACCGACTCTCGGAGATTCGAGACGTTCCTCTCCAAGCCTCTTGGTCCCACACTCAGCAACTCGGTTCCGCTTTCCCATGTTACATCCTCGAGCAGTTAGAGAACTCGTTGCCCATGCACTACGACCTCATGGGATGAAGGCGACACACGTCGCGCGACCGACCGCGCGCGGTGTCGGCTCCAGCAGTCCGTTCATGGCGTCACGGGTGGCGCTTCGGACCTTCCGGCGAGTCGAGCCGTGCAGGGGTGACTGTGCTGGTTGGCGAGCAATGAGTCGGGGCGCTTTACCGGCTTTCGCGGCGCGAAAGCTCTTTGAACCCAACGCGAAAATAGCGATCCCAGCTTGGTCATGTACGAAGTATACCGACTCAATCGCGGCGAATCACAAGAGAGCAATCGTAGGGCTAGTCGCGGTGCCCTCATGCAAACTCAGTGGATTGTGAAAAGGAAGCTCTGTTGAGCCCTTGGGGCGGATTTGGCCTCGCGTCGGCCACGATCGTCCGCTTGCCTTGCCGCGTTAGTCCGCAACATGTCGCGGCGGTTGACACTTTCAAGTTCTAGCGGCGTGTTCTCGTCGGCGGAGGACGGTCAAGCCCATCGGGAGCCACGGCGTGACCGGAATGAACACAGACACTCGAATCGTGAATTCATTTCTTCATGGTTAAAGAGACTTGGATTCGGAAACCCTCACGTGAACTCCAGCTTCACGACTGGACCATCCCGTTCCCACATCGATGGCGCGTGCTTTACTTGAATTATGGTGTCGGGAGCCAGTTCGATGGTTTCTCCCTGCTGCAATTGATGTCCGGAAGTGATTGCTTGCCTAATGACCGAGTAGCAGGTTTGGTACACATGATCGGGATCGCGTTTCGTGTAATCGATCTCAATTTCTGGTTGATTGAAAGCCGTCAGGCCATCGGTGAAGAATCGGTAAGAGCCGTCTTCGTTTTTTTCGACACGCATGTCGACCCAGAGTTGCGGTTCCAGTTCCTGGGGCGATAAACCAGCAGCGATTTCCTGAAACTGAGACGGTTCGTGAACGAGGCCCGCCGCGCTCCAGAAAATGCCAATCGCACCCTGAAGAGCCGAAACATGCGCCACTAACCGTGTCAGTTGGATGTGGCGTTCCGACACGGTTCCGAGTTGGCCGTTAAGGGCGATCAAGACCATGGCCTGGTGACGGGATAACTCCTTGGCGGCTTGGGGCCACCACCAAGCGGTCTCGCATGGGCCCTCGAGCTCGGACCAGGGTATGGGCATCGATTGTACCGACAGGAAGGTGGCATTTCCGTTTAAGGTAAAAGAGATCGTGCCCTCTTCTCCCTCAATGTCGGTGCCTACATTGATATCGCCAACGTGTCGTGCGAAGTCATGGACGAGTTCGACGGGATCGATGATATTAACGTCCCGGAAGGCGACAATCCCGATCAGCGGCCCACCCTCTTCGACCAATTCAGCGGCCGGGATTTCACCTAACTCTTCCTCGATGCCCGAAACCACCGCGTCGTGGATGACGAGTAGATGAAATGCCGGAAGTCCCAAGGGTGCTGAAAGCCGTTCCGCCCATTCCTTGCCGTCAGTGTCACCAGGTGCATGAGGTTTTCCTTCATCGTCAAGCGGGCCTGTTGGCAGCTGGAGTTCGGCGGCAACCTCGCGAAACAGGCTTTCGACCCAGGAGACGTCTTGTGTCCGTGGGCGAATGAGACGGGAATGATGCCGAAACATGTCTCGTATCAAGAGCAGCGCCGGAGTCTGCACCTCTTCGGCGGATATGGCAAGGAGTTGTCGGTCGGAAAGTGATTGGTCGATGTAATGGAGCAACCATTTTCCGACCATCTTCTCCGTGTAGTACAAGAGCGGCCGTATGTCGAAGTCTTGCCAAGCGGCTTTTTGAATGGAGTTTAGTATTGCGTCAATAAGAGCGCTGATCGGCTCGCCAACTCTCTGTTGTCCAACTTCCGTTCGGTCCATGATTACGACTCCGAAACTAGTTTTAGGCGAGCACGGATTCTCACAACCAAAGTTCAAGTAGTTGTTGCTCAAGGCTCGTGGGTTACTCGCGTCCTTGCACGATTGGATGGTCTGCTGCACACCCTATTCGAGGCGCCAGTCATTTGGATAGATGGGATCCGAGAGAATCGAGTGTACCGTTGGTGACATGTCAGTCCGGCCTTACGGTAGGTGTCCGCCGAAAAGACGGAGGATGGCGAGCTGATCGTCAAATGTTGAGTTCGCCAACTCGTGATCGCGCGCCGTTGTGTCAGCCAAGTAGCAAAATAGCAAGGACGCAGGTGTGACGACGAGTGACACATTCGAAGAGGTCGTGGACTAACGCGACAAAACGAGTGGTTTCGGAGTCAGTTGAATCGCCGTTGGGTCGATTCAACCATGTCCTAGGCTTCCGTCCAATCGCCAGGCAACGGGAGTCGAGTTCGGTTGGTCTCGGTACTAGCGCCCGAGCTTGACCGTGCGATCGTACGGCCAGTCGTTGTGTCCGCCGCGAAGTCGAATGAGCCGAGAGTTGGGCACTTGTCGCGCGAGTGCCTCGGCGTGCGTGGGTGGGATGATGTCGTCGTCATCCGCGGCCAGGATCTCGACGGGACCGCTGTAGCCACGGAGCGCCTCGACGTTATTCCAGCGATCGAGAATGAGAAACCTCGCGGGAAGCAAGGGGAGATGATTCGCCGCCACCGCGGGAAGCGAGTCGTAGGGGACGGCGAGCACGATCTTCTCGGGCGGGGACGGCTCGTTGGCCAGCATGCAGGCGGGACCACTGCCGATCGACTCGCCAAGAACGCAGATCGACGTGTTGGGATGCTCGGCTCGCAACAAACGAAAGGCCTCGCGGGCGGCGAGGTTGATCGACTCTTGTGTCGGCCTGCCGGCTCGAGAGCCGTACCCCGGATACTCCAAGACATAAAGTGAATCATCGTTGGGGAGCAGACGGACCACGTAGTCTCGATCGGCGGCCTGCCCCGCATTGCCGTGCGTCATGAGCCAAATGGTGTTGGGCTCGGCCACTTCGCGACAGAATCCAATCACGCCCTGCTCCGTTTGCCACGGCGACAAAAGGCTGGCTCTCTCTTCATGCGAGGGAAAGTAGAGCAGTTGACGTTGGAGCAGGAACATCGCGACGACGACCAGCAGATAAACCGCACCCGCAATCCCTGCCCAACGCAGCAACAGTCTTCGCCAATGAAAAGGTTTGGGCGCTGTCATTGCGTGTCTCCGAGGCCACGGTCCTTGGATCTCGCGTCAAGCCAAGGGAAGGTCGGATGATTGGCAGCCGGGAAAAGTGGCTGAACCAAGAGCTTCTGGCGCTAACCCACTAGGCCTGGTGCATCATGATGGACGTCGTCACACGATGAGGTCAATGCGAATCAGCAAGGCAATGTAGGACGACGGCGATCCGCAAGGCGGTTGACTCACCCTCTTGAGGCGATTCAAAGTGGATGAATGGTCCACGCGGCTCGTCATTGGGTTATCGTGGCCTGTGGTCCGAATTGGCTGTCCTGATGGTGAAGGAGCCTCCCTTGCGTTTTGGTTTGAGATTGATCGCGTTTGGCATTGCTGTTTGGATTATCGCCTTGGGCTCGGGGGCCACACTCCTCGCCGCGCTCGCGGACGAATCCGACCTGTCGATCCCGGATGATATTCAGGCGATCGTCGCTTCCAGCTGCGCTGACTGCCATAGCGGCGAATCCGCCGAGGCGGGTGTGCGACTCGATCAACTCGCCGCCGCGAGCCCGACGCTCCAAATCGATCTGTTGAACCGAGTGCAAGACCAGCTCTTCTTCGAACTCATGCCACCCAAGGATGCCGATCAACTCGGCGACCTCGAGCGAACGCGACTTACCGAGTGGTTAAGTCGGGAACTTCGGGCGCGGAACGCCTCCAAGTTGGACGACAAGTTGCGCGAGCCAGCGTACGGAAATTACGTCGACCACGGGCGGTTGTTCGATGGCTCGATCACCGAGGCGCCATTCACGCCCGCGCGACGTTGGTTGGTGAGCCCCCAGATCTTTCATGAACGCGTGAATGCCGTCTTCAAGCTCGAGGGACGGGCCCGGCAGTCCAACTTTTACGGAGTGACGAATCCGTTCGTGCTGCCCGACCATTCCGGTGTGCGCTACTACGACAACGCCACGCTTGATGGCGGTCATTTGCTCGTGATGCTCGACAACGCCAGGTGGATCGCGGACAAGCAGATCCTGGCGGCGATATATCACGGCGTGGATCGACGTACCTTGGAGTTTCCCAACCCCAGGGACAAATGGCTTCCGAACGACGCGCCGGAGGCTTTCATCGCGATCGTGCGCGATTCGAATCCACCGAGTGACGAAGCGTTGATCGCCGCCATCCAGGCACAGTTCGATTGCGTCCTGCAACGCGAGGCGACGCAAACGGAAGTGATGGAGTATCTTCCGCTACTGCGATCGTCGATCGAACTGGGAGGGAATGTCGAGGGCCTGCGGCAACTGCTGATGAGCGTCCTACTGAAGTCGGAGTTCGTCTATCGCATGGAGTTTGGCGCCGGCGAGCCGGATGAAGCGGGCCGACGTCCGCTTTCGCCTCGGGAAGCCGCCTATGCCATCGCCTACGCGATCGGGGATCGCATTCCCGACGGGCAATTGTTCGAGGCGGCGCGTGAAGGGCGTCTTTCCACCAAGGAGGATTATCGACGTGAAGTCACGCGGCTCTTGGACGACGACCAGTCGTTTTATGGCGTGGTCGATCCGACGTTGGCGGGCATCACCATTCACGATAACGCGGTGACTCATCCCAAGATCAACCGCTTCTTCCGCGAGTTCTTCGGGTATCCCAACAGTACCAAGCTGTTCAAGGACGTGGCTCGCAGTGGCGGGTTCTTTGACAATCTGGCTCGTGGCTACAGCGGAACCGCGGGGTCGGTGACGGGGGAAGCGGATCTGATCGTCGAGATGGTGTTGAGGGAAGACCGCGACGTCTTCGCCCGCTTGTTGACCACCGACCGATACTTCGTGCTCCGCACGCACGGCGATGAGGAAGCGCGAGAGCTCATCGAGCAATGGCGTATCGCCTATGAAGGACTGAAGGACACGGACTGGAAGCTCAACCCCGAGCAGGCCTTGGTGGACAACTTCGCGACTCACCAAGAGCTATTCAAGATCCTGCGGATCCAGGATCTCCAAGAAGATCGCCGACAGGTGCAAGTTCGTGACTTCACGCGCTTCATGACGTTCTTCGAGAACACCTTTGGTAAGGGCACCACGCCCAACCCGTATCCCTGGTTCTTCCACGGAGGCCAGAAGTATCGTCACGCCGAGATTTACAACTTGCCACACGTTCCCGGCGCAGGGCCTCTGGATTACGACGGCATTTACTCGCGCGGTGAGTATCCCGACATCGAAACGTGGGATTACCCGATTGAGCAGCCGTTCGTGGTTCCGCATCGCATGGGAATCCTGACTCATCCCGCTTGGCTGCTCGCTCATTCGCAAAACACGGCGACCGACCCGGTTCGCCGAGGTCGTTGGGTGCGCGAGAAACTGCTGGCGGGGCGTGTTCCCGACGTGCCGATCACCGTCGATGCCCAGATACCCGAAGACCCTCATCGGACCTTGCGCGAGCGTCTCGATTCCGTGACTCAGCGGCAGGAATGTTGGAAGTGTCACCAGCACATGAACCCGCTCGGACTCCCCTTCGAGATCTTCGATGACTTCGGACGGTATCGGACCGAGGAGAGCCTCGAACATCCCGATAACTTGCTCGTCCCCGAGAGCGGTCGAAATGTCGTGGGGGTTTATCCCACGAGACCCGTGGACCCCACCGGGGCCTTGCTCGGGACAGGCGATCCCGAACTGGATGGTGAGGTGCGGGACGCATTCGATCTGATCGAGCGATTGTCCAAGTCCGACCGCGTACGGCAGTCGATCATTCGGCACGCGTTCCGGTACTACATGGGACGGAACGAGATGCTGTCGGATTCACGGACCTTGATCGACGCCGATCGCGCTTACGTGGAGAGTGGCGGGAGTTTTCGTGCGGTCATTGTCTCGTTGCTGACTTCGGATTCCTTCATGTATCGCAAGGACATGACGGTTCCGAACATCGATTAGTTCCAGGGCTCGTCGGGAGCCCCGCGGCTGAAGTGGGCGATGCGTTCGAGCCACTCCGCGCCACTCGCGAGACTACTTTTCGCGGTTCTGGAGGATGGTTCGCGGATTTCCTGACTCGCCATCTGCGAGTTCCGACAGGGACGATCCGACAATAGCCCACCGATTCATCGGTGGGTTTCAGAGCCGCACGCATCACCCACGACAATCTTCGTCGCATCATGAGCACCCACGCTCCGACCGGTAGCGTTGAAACGCCAGCGCGATTCCCGAATGGACCGAAAATGTTCGAACACCCGTAACATTTTCCTTCCCATCGGAAGATGAGTGGGTTGGATGAACGCCATGAATCAATCGCAATTCGAGAGCCTCTGGAGCAACGCCGCGTCACGGGTGCGCGTGTTTCTTGCCGCGGCGTGTCGTGACAAGGCACTGGTGGACGACTTTGTCCAGGAAGTCGCCATGACGGCTTGGCGGAAACGGAGGGAATTCGATTGGGCGCGCGACTTCGACTCGTGGATCATTGGGATGGCTCGATACGTCGTGCTCCGCCATCGGCGCGATCAAGCTCGGCAACGCGTGATACTCGCGCCCGACCTGATCGAGTCTCTCGCGGCCATGGCGATGGCCGATCCGCTGTCGCCCAACGAACGTCAACAGGCGCTCGATGCTTGTCTGGATTCGCTGGGTGAATCGGCCAAGACTCTCTTGGGGATGCGCTACCAGGAGGGTAAACCACTCGCCGCGGTCGCCGAGCAGTTGGGACGCAGTCATGGGGCGATCCGCACGGCCCTGTCGCGCCTGAGAGAAAGTCTAAGGCAATGTATCCGTGAGCGTCTTATCGCGACGGGTCGTGATGACGACGCGGTGACGGAGTGAACATGAGTACTGAACTGATCGATCGCTGGCTAGACGATGAGGTCGACGACGAGAATCGGACCCGACTTGAAGAGTGGCTGCGCGAGGATCCGGGGAACTTGCGGAGCTTCTTCGATGCCGTGCGACTTCAAGAAGACTTGCGAATGCATTACGGCGGCAATGCTGAGTCCGTTAGTCTGCCGAGGCGAAAATACCGGGGCTCGTTGGTTATCGTGGGCTTGAGCGCGATCGCCGCCTTGATCGTGGTGACGGTGTTCATCGCTCCCGCTTTCTTGAGTCCTCCGGGGCCCGACGGCCCGCTGGTCTCGGTTGTCTCAGGCAATCCGCGTGTCGAGATCGTGAAGGTTCCGCCGGGCCCGAGTCCTGGCCCCGTGCCTCAAGAGCAATGGCAGGTGGAAACTCGAGTAACGACGGCTGAAGAGCCTGGTTCCTTGCGTTGGGGCGAGCGTAGTCTGCTGGAAGCTGGCGCTGACGCGGCGTTTACCCTGCGTGAGGCAACCGATCGAGATGAATCTGGCGAACCCCGTTCGATACATTTGGATCAAGGCACGCTCACCGTGAAGCTCGAGGCTCCCGCCGTCCCGGTCGACATCTTCGTGGGAGACTCGCGCATTCGCGCTACCCGCCCCGCGGTCTTCACGCTCGCGGACCCAGGGCCTCAACCGTTCAGCGTAGCCGTGGTACTCACCGTGATGAATGGCGAGGTGGAACTGCGGCTACCGGGCGACGAGCGTCGTAGCGTGAGGGCCGGCGAACAGGTCTCGATACCATAGCGCCCGCCATGGCTCGAATATCGACTCGCATAAACGGATGGGCACGCATCGTGATGGCTCGTGCCGCGAGGGCCTCCGCCGTCGACTCGGTGGATGCCACTGAATCATCGCCGTTGTTGAGCCGCTCTGGGGCCCGCGACGATTAGCGCCAACTTCACGTGTAACATTGTCGAGCGAGCGGGAGATTACTGGTGAGAGCCATTGCACGTCGCCTGACGCAATAGTGGCAGCCCACCAACGGAGGTCCGACATGCGATCGCTACTTCTCACTCCGCTCGTGCTCGTCTTGGCCGCCCTCGACTTGGAAACGAGCCGCGCCCAGGACGGCGCCGACATCATGCCTAACGAGCCGCGAATCGTGGTCGCGCGCTGGCTCGAGCTTCACCGAACCGGCCAGCGCGAAGCCGCGTCGGCATTGACGACAGGGAGTCTCGATCACCGCGCGAATGTGCTTTTACCGACGACCCGAGACACCGGTGTGCGTGTCGCGCGATCCTTGGGCAATGAACGAGTCGCGGCGGTGGTCACCGGCTCGCTGGAGGATTCACGCGATGGTGAGCGCGTGCTGTTGTTCTGGCTCGTGCGGCAAGTCCACGGCTGGCGGATCAACAAGTCAAACTCGTTCGAGAAACAAGTGGTGGACGAACGGCTGCGAGGCTTCTGGGAAGCGGGAGACGCGCGCTGGCACGTCGGACGCGACCAAGTGATCGGCAACTGGGAGGCGGGGCCTTGTTACCCACCAGGCACGCGCGGAGTCGCCTGTGGCCGCGCGCTACAACTCGTTGGCGACGGAACCTACAAGCAACTGCACTGGGGACCCGGCGGTCCCGATCTCGATGGCGTCATGCAAGGAGAGTGGCGAATCGTCGATGGCGCGATCGTACTGTCCCGCGAGGATCAAACACTCGAATGCGTCGTCACTTGGCTGGACGATGGGCAACTGGAAATAGCGTCGTCCGATGGCTCGGCCCAAGTCACCTACGATCGCTCTCCCGAGCCGGAACCGGGAGACATCGGCTCCAGCAATCCGCTCGTGAATGGCAAACTCTAATTCCGAGAACGACCGCCCCAGCTCCCTGGATGCAGGAAATCGAGGCTCGGGTGGATCCGAACCTTCCCGCTCGCGACTGTTTGTTCTGGCAATGGTCATTGAGATTCGCCGCCAACTCGTCGCGATTCAATTGGCAGGTAACACCCGTCACTCCCCAGCCTCTCGCGGTGGAATCCAGGTTGATCGGCCGCCGACGCTCGGCCTACGAAATGAGACTTGCACCGCTGCTTGGTTTCACTCAGACTAGGGCCGCTTGAGTGGGCGGGGTCGTGGCGTTGTGCCTTGGCTCGCCACGGCATCGTTGGAGTCTACGCGAAGATGGTCGATACACGACGAACCAAGACGGATCCCATGGCCTCGCAATCGACGCGCCGGCGCTCGGAGTTCAGTCGTTACGTGCCCAAGAGCGAACGCGACGCTGCGGCGGCCGCCGCGAAAGCCAAACTCCCCAAGCCGAAGAAGAAATTCGAATGGGGAGTCGAATGGTACAAAGTCTCGGGGGGTGCGACGTCGCTGCTCGTCTTTGGTGGAATCACGATCGTACTGCTGCCGGTTGGCGTGATCGCGATCGGACCGATGATCCTCGCCATCGGCGGGCTATTCACCATGGTCTCGGGCCTGATCGGCGAACAGGGAAAATGGTGAGGCGTGCGCGGTGGCTCGCGGAAGCTATCGCGATACGTTAGTAGCCGTACTTAACGTGGCGGAGAGCGGCTGAGTCTTGAGGACGCCGCTCTCTTGAACGCCTCTTGTTCGATCACCCAGGGCTCGATTGTTCTGATCGAGCGAAGCGAGTGACGATTGGCCTCGAGCAGCGGCTCGCTCAACGCTCTCCTTATGCCTTGGTTAAACGTTGGACTGGAGTAGTTGGCAAGGTGGAAGATGCACCTCAGCTGGAACTTCGTGCTCGACTCAACCGCCAGCGCGGTTGCCTGATGGGGCTGGCGGTCGCCGATGCTTTGGGAGCCGCCGTCGAATTCAAATCGCCGGGTTCATTTGAACCAGTAGTCGGGTACCGTTCGGACGGACCGCACGGGCTCGATGGGGGCGAGTGGACGGACGACACGAGCATGGCCTTGGCGTTGGCGGATAGCATCGCGAATGCGGGTTGGGATCTAAACGACCAGGCAAGACGATATTTGTCGTGGTGGCGCGAGGGAACTTACTCTGTCAATGGCCGCTGCTTCGACATCGGCAATACGACGGCCGCCGCGCTCCGGCGTTTTCAAGAGAGTCAGGATGCAAGTACATCGGGCGACTGCTCGTCCCGCTCAAGCGGTAATGGCTCGATCATGCGGCTGGCACCGGTTCCGTTACGTTACCTCGAGCTCTTCCCCGATCGGCCCCAGCAATTGGTACGATTCGCGGCCGAGTCGAGCTTGCCGACGCACGCCAGTCCCCAATGCGTGTCGGCCTGTCGGTACATGGCCCTCGTGCTGGCCGGCTTGATGCACGGTTTGGATCGACGCGAGGTATTGGCCGCCAACTGGGAACCGCTCGAGCAGCTTCGCCGAATTGAGCCGCTACACCCTGAAGTTGAAGCCGTCGCGGCGGGGAGTTATCGAGAGCTTGAGCCACCGATGATCAAGGGCAATGGCTATGTGGTGAAGAGTCTGGAGGCCTCGTTGTGGGCGTTTCATGATGCCCATGATTTTCGTGAAGCCGTGCTTAGAGCCGTGAATTTGGGTGACGACGCCGATACGACCGGGGCGGTTTGTGGGCAGTTCGCTGGGGCCTTCTGGGGCGAGGCAGGCATACCGCCCGAGTGGCTCGAAGGGCTCGCCAAACGCCAGATGATTGAACAGGCACTGGAGGGGTTGTTATCACCTGCCGCGTCAGCGTCCCTTGATCCACCGAATCGATCCAGCTACTGGGTCGTGCCTGGCAAGCTCCTTGCTGGAGCCTATCCCGGATCTCCCTTCGCCGATTCACATCAGGAAAAGGTCGAGAAGCTACTCGGTGCCGGTGTGCAAGTCTTCGTGAATCTCATGGAGGAGCATGAAACGGATCACGCGGGCAATGCGTTCAATCGTTACGAGGATCTCGTCAGCTCCTTGGCGTCGGATGCGACTTGCGAACGGTTTGCCATCAAGGATCTCTCGATCCCCACGGCCGCTGCGATGGAGACGATACTCGACGCCATCGACAGTCATCTCCAGAACGGGCGAACGGTCTACGTTCATTGCTGGGGTGGAGTTGGTAGAACCGGAACGGTGGTTGGCTGTTGGATGCTCCGCCACGGACTGGCGACCGCCGAGGATGTCCTTGAAAAACTCACGTCCCTGCGGATTCAGGATAAGGAACGCGGGCGCCGCCAATCTCCAGAGACCGATGCTCAGCGAGAATTCGTCCTCGCCTGGCCCCATTGAAGTTGTCCGCTACGTCGTT
Organism: Planctomycetales bacterium; assembly: GCA_020426595.1. Classification (GTDB taxonomy): domain Bacteria; phylum Planctomycetota; class Planctomycetia; order Pirellulales; family Pirellulaceae; genus UBA11682. The sequence continues at coordinate 17,331 of JAGQPS010000028.1, read as the reverse complement.
GCCCGTCGTGTAGCCTTGTTCAATCAAGGCAGCTTTAGCGGTAACGAACAACGATCGTTCGCTTTCACGGTCGGATGGGACAAGGTCTAGCAGAGCCCGAATCAACACGAGTCGCTCAGCCTTATCACCTCCTCCGTCGAACAAGATGATGTGTTGGTAACCCGGTGCACAGGCTGGTGGAGAGTGGTACTTTCTTGCCGCGAACGAGCGCCCCGTGCCTTCGTGGCCTAGGGGGCCGTTGGGATGACTTGTTTGAGCCACTCGTTACTGAAGGTTCGGTCTGGATCCAATTCGCGGATCACATGTTGGAACTCGCTCAGCCTCGGGTATAGCTGTCGGGCAAGTTCGGCGTCCAGTAGGCAGACCTTGCCCCAATGAGGACGCCCACCCAGGCATTGGCCCAAGACTCGAGTCACGACCTTGGCGAATCGCTGAAAACCGTCTCGGTCCTTGGGAGAAACGTACGAGATCATGCTGATGGCGTACCACGGTTCATCCGCCGAAGAAGCCATGGAAACGTGCGTGGCATCGGGCAGGATCTTCCGAATGCAGATCGGGTAGTGATGAACGTATTGGCCCCTCACGTTTTCGATTTCGCTGAGCAGTCCACTCTCCGCGAGTGCCTCCCGCTCTGGTGATTCCCAGGGTTCGCTAGAACCTCCCGCGATCTCTAGCAGTTGCTGAACAAGTCGCATTCCATCCGCGAGACGGGACGCTGGGACAAACATCTCAATCTCGATATGGCGAAACAGCTCATGTTCCATGATGAGCGCCGCCGAGGATTCGTCGACGATCCACCAGCGTTGGATCAACGATCGACTCAGGACATGGCGGTAGAGTGTCTTGACTAGCTTGTAGGCCTTCAGGTAACGGGCTGTTGTCACAAGGACGAGGTGCAGACCGATATCAAAAGTGAGAAACCAGTACCACCGAAAAAGTCTCGCGGTTTTCGTCCGTGGCGCTGCTGTCTCACGACGTTGATGAACCACATAGGTCCATCGCCACGGTAAGAAGTAGCATTGTTGCAGAGGCCAATCGCTTTCCGATTCCAGCGCATCGTCGAGAGTCTTGACCTCATGCAACTGGAATTCGACGTTGTAGCTCGAGCGAATCTCGATCGTCAGGTTAAGCACGATTCCCAAGGCCCCCAGGGAACAGCGAGCTGCTTCGAGTTCCGGTCCGTCCGAGATCTCGCGGATGACGGCCTTTCCCGATTCCGGGTCGAAATGAGCCAACCGGATGCTGGTCAGGTAATGAGACAGGCTGTGCTTACCCGAGCCGTGTGTGCCAGTGGCCGTCGCTCCCGCGATCGTCTGCTCGGTAATCAAGCCGAGCGATGGTAAGGTGAGGCCTTGTCGGGAAAGGGCTTTCAAGGCGGTCTTGATTTGCACTCCCGCTCCTAGCGTGGCCGTGGGAGTTGGGTTCTCGGCGTTGATTGAAATCTGGTCGAACTTCTCGAGGCTCAATACCACTCCCGTCGAGTCAAGCACCTTGCTCCAGGAGTGCATCCGTCCCACCACGCGAATCGACTCGCCTCGATGCCGTTCAAGAATCGCGAGCACTTCTTGCTCGTTCGCCGGCGTGTAATAACTTGTGGGTTGAATCCGCAAGTTCGCCCCGAAATTGACCAGGGTCTTCGCTCGAGATGCGTTCATCGGTTCTCCTGGCGAGAGCATCGTGGAACTAGAACGCCGACGATGTTGGCGACGGATGATGATCAACGGCTATGCTAACAGACGCCACCAATATTTGGGGCGTCAGGGCCCCCGGTAAATATGATGACCGCCAGTCATTCCCTAGCCTTCGTCGTAGACGAATTCAGGGGCGCGGTCTTTTCGCTGAATGGACGTGGCTAGGAAGCATGTCATGTCTTCGAGATTGACGCGACCGTCGGTCACATGCGTATTGCCCAGGGTTTCCACGCGGGCGACTATTACTCCGATGTCGGTCTCCGCCATCGTCCCACTGCCCACAAGTGATGAATTGGGTGCCGAGAGCTTGCCTTGTCGGCGCGTGCCTTGCCATCACGCCCGATCGCTTGTTCGTTGATCCTTCTTAATCGGCAATTACATTTTCTCGTAGTGACTCGACAACTCGACTCCCGGAGCGGCGGCGAGCCAACGAGCACGGCGCGAATCGAAACTTCTCGGGGTGTCGAACCGTGCACTCCTGCTTTCAGCGATAACGAGTGTCGGCCGGGAGTGCCTCGCTTCGCGCTCCGTTACGCGCCGCTCGCCGAATGCCATCGACATTCGAAGGCCGTGGTTGGCGACCATCGTCGCGCCAGTGCGACATGATGAATGGCTTGCCGAATCCCACCTCAAGCGCTTTGGACTGGGCAAGCCGAAGCTATTGTTCGGGCTCTTCTTGCTCCTCCAGTTCGGCCATCTCTTTTTGAAAGCGATCCGCGAGTTCTATTTGGTTCGTCGCCGTATAGAGTTCGACTAGCCGAGAGATCGCCTCGGCCAACCTGGGCTTCCCCTCGGCGGGAATCGAATCCTTTCTGGCCTGCATCCCTTCGTAGCCTTGAAGAAGCAAGTCTTCGGCCTCATCGAACTTTCCTTGCCCGAGCAGCGCACCGCCGAGCATGGACATGGAATTGAAGGTCGACCAGTTATCCGGTTGAGTCTCTTGTCGAATGGAGAGCAGCTCACGTGCCACCGGTTCCGCTTCAGCGAAGAGTTGCAGCTTCAGGAGAGCCATGGCAATGACAGCGGTCTGCTGGCTTCGTTTTGAATCGTGTCTTTGAAGATCTTGTTGAGTGCTTTGAAAGAGTTCGTTGGCTAGGGACGCCGCGGATTCAGTTCGGTCCGCCAGGACGTAGGCATCGAGGAGCGTGAACCCAACCCAACTCACCGCGGGCTGTTCCGAGGAGGCCTGATAAGCCTCCTCAAGCAATGGAATTGCTTGATCGATCTGGCCATTGTCCTTGTAGTTGGACCCCAGATTGGCAATCGTGCGGATCGTATCCAAGTGATCTCTGCCGAGTTGCCTTTCCCTTGCATCCAAAGCCGGCAGGTAGGCCTCGATCGCTCTTTCAAATTCGCGGCTTTGCCAACATGTGGCTCCGTAGATGTCGATCAATCTAAGCGTTCCAGTGCTGATTGGGTCTTCGATCTGTTTGAGCACGCCTATGCCCTGTTCAAGCACCTCGATCACTTTCTGTTTATTTCCGAGCTGATTGTGAATCGAGGCAACGACGGATAGGAACTCCGCAAAGTTAGAGGCATCCGTGACGGCTTCGGCGGGGCAGTTGGCCAAGATGATGTCCGCAAGTTCCAATGCGTGCCCGGCGTCTCCTGATCGCAGGAAGCGAGAGAAAGCACCGAGTGCCACTCGCATATGCTTTGGTAAATCAGGATTGTGACTTTTGACACTCCGCTCGAGTACCTCCCGGAACTTGTCAAGCGTCTCAGGAAGCCTTCCCGTCTCGTAGTAATTCGCCGCGAGATTACGCAGAGTTTCGATCGTGTCGGGATCGTCAGGTCCCAGCAAGGCCGTTTGCCTCGGTAACAGCGCTTCAAAAATCTCGATTGCCTCGTCGAACTCCCTGAGCTTGTAATGCGATGTCGCGATCCAACCAAGGCACTTCAGCGTGCCGCGGTGGTCAGGGCCTCTTAGTTGCTCGTACTGAGGCAACGCATCCTCGAGGCGCCGAAGTCCCACGTCCCCATGTCCTTCCGCGAAATCCAACGTTGTCAAACGAATAACGACATCCAATAGTTCGGGCTCGATGGCGGCGTGAGCGTATGCCTCCTCGAGCATTGCTCTGCCCTCGTCGATTTGACCTAGGACAAGGTAATTCGCTCCCACGTCTTCCAAGGCCAACATCGTCCAGGGATGTTCGGGCCCATTGATCACTCGCCTTTTCTCAAGGACTCGCTGAAAGATCGGCAGAGAAGCCTGGGGTTTCTGCATCCGGGCATAAATCGCCGCGAGGTTGGACTCGGTCACGATCGTATCGGGGTGGTTGGGACCGAAAATCTCCTGATAGGACGCAAGGGCCTCCGATTGCAGCGCGACAGCTCGGTCGAGGTCACCCAATTGCATGTGAATGTCCGCGAGTCCCACCATCGCATGCAGTGTTAGTGGATGACTCACACCAAACCGTTCCGACTCGATCTCGATCGCTGATTCGAGTAGTTCCATCGCGCGAGTTGGATTGCGGACGGACCGATAGGAGCCGGCAAGATTGACTTGGCTCATCAGAGAAAAGGGGTGTTCCGCTCCAAACTTGGAGACGGTGAGTTCGTAAACCTGCTGCTGTACCGCGAGCGCTTCGTCGGAACGATCAAGCGCGCCTAGGCAAGTCGACAAGTTGTTCATGCAGAAAAGCGTCGTGGGATGATCACGCCCTAGGGTCTCCTGTAAATTTGGGAGAACGCTAGTAAGAATCTCAAACGCTCGCTGATGCTGGCGAGCTGTGAAGTAACTTGCTCCGAGACTCGCCATTCCAATGACGATTTCAGGATCGTTGGCATCGAGCGTTTCCTCTCGCAATCGTTGCGATTCCTTGCACAACTCAAGGCCTTCATCGAGTTTTCCAGCATCCTGATAGGCCTTTGCCAAATTGCTCATGATCTGAATCGCGCGATCGGTGTCATCAGGGAAATGCAGTTTCGTCAGCCGCATTGCCTCTTCGAAAAGTGTCACGGCATCCTTAATGTCGCCGGCATTGAGAGTCGCGATGGCCAAGGAATTCATGCTCGAGATAGTCTCTTGAGCCTCGGCGCCGAGCAATTCCTTCCGAATTGCCAATGATCGCACGAGAAACGGGACGGCTCGCCGATAGGCTCCCACGCCAACATAGCTCGAGCCCACGGTCTGCAGAATTTCGGCTTGAACCAAAGGTTGGTCGGGGAAGCTCTCGTCGATCTTTGCTTCGCTCAATTCGACCGCGGCTCGATCGAGTAGTTCGCGAATCGTGGGGTCTTCCTTCGCGTCCGCTACTCGTCCTCCTGAGCTGAGTAGTGAGTCGGCTTGAGTGGCCACGTCGGCCTGACTCAGTAGCTTGAGTTTTAGGAAATCACCAACCGCTTCCGCGATCGCCTTTTCTTGTTCCGCCTTCCTTTGTGCCGCTTCGACTTCGAGGAGACGATCTTCGGCAATCCGCGACTGTCGTTCCGCTTCTAGTCGCCTTTCCTCGGCGAAAAGGTGTGCTTTCCGCTCGCTTTCGGCACGCTCCCCTTCCGCGATTCGAGCCAGGTTGGCTTCCCCTCGTTCTTCGTCCGCGATGTCCTTTTGTCGTCGGGCTTCCAGCAAACTCGCCGTCGTGCCAATGATCCCAATAATCAACGACGCCATCACTAAGGCGGCCGCCGTGACTGGGAGCTTGTGACGCGTAAGGAACTTCTTTACGCGATAGGTCGTACTGGGCGGACGGGCCTCGACGGGCTCGTTGGCGAGATACGACAGGATATCCCTAGCCAACGCGTTGACCGTTTCGTACCGTCGATCTCGCTTCTTCTCAAGGCACTTCATGACGACCCAGTCCAATTCGCCCCGTAGCAGGGCCATCAGTTTTCTGGGCTCCATCTGGCGCAAGGCGGACGCGGTGGGAAGCGACGCATCGGTCGATAATCGGGTCGACGGTTTGGAAGGTTCTTCTTCTTGAATGATTCGGATCATCTCGGTTAGGGCCGCTTGCTTGAGGCGGACCGCATCGAGGGGCCGAAGTCCCGTGAGCAATTCGTAAAGGATGACGCCTAGGGAGTAAATGTCCGCGCGAGTATCGACGTCCACCCCCGAATAGCCGGCTTGTTCCGGCGACATGTATTCGAGCGTACCAACGACGGCACCGAACTGAGTGGACATTGATTCATCGGTTAGCTTGCCCCCGACCGCTTTGGCGACTCCGAAGTCAATGACCTTGGGGATGGGTTTGCCATCAATGACGGTGACGAGAATATTGGCCGGCTTGAGATCGCGATGAACGATTCCCTTTTGATGCGCGTGTTGAACCGCCTGGCACACCGACACGAAGAGTTCGAGTCTTGCCTTGGGAGCCAACATTGCCTGGTCACAGAACTTGGTCAGCGGTAGCCCATTGACGAGCTCCATGACGAAGTACGGTTGGCCGGTCGCGGACATGCCAGCGTCAAGGACTCGAGCGATATTCGGATGGTCCATCAATGCCAAGGCTTGCCGTTCCTGCTCGAAACGGTTCAAGACCGCGCGGCTGTCCATGCCCCGTTTAATCAACTTGATGGCGACCTTGCGACGAACGGGGGAGGTTTGTTTGGCGACCCAAACTTCACCCATGCCTCCTTCGCCGATAATTTCCTGCAGGCGATAACGGCCCCCCAAATCCATGCCAGACGTTGTCGTTGCCTGAAATTCGATCGTCTCTTCACGACTAGAGGTTCGCGCCGCGGCAGATGGATTTGACCGATCCTGGCTCGCGAATCCTTCCAGCCCTTCCCCCGATTCGACGGTCCGCGCGAAGTTGTCCGTGCGATCTAGCAAGCTGTCCGAGCCTTCGTGCGCCATTAGCAGCAGTTCGACCTGTCGTTTCAGCTCGACGTCCGATCCGCAGGCCTGGTCCAGGGCCAAGGCCCGCTGTTCCGGCGGCAATTCAACCACTCGCAAGAATATCTCTTGTACGCGTTGTGGATCGTTGGACACCGGCACTACCTCCGAATTGGGACTCATCGCACTTCCAGGAAGCAGTGCGACGGCAGCCGCGCGAGCTGTCGATCAATTTATTGAAATCCCACAAATAGTGCTTGTCGTCGCCAGCCGGCGAAAAGAGCGAATTCGGAGCCCCGCGAAATCGATGCGTCCACCGATCCGCGAACTTTATTCGCATGTTCTTGGTCAATCGGCCTTGCCCTGCATCGCCAGTCGCAACCACGCTCGGGCGTAGGTCCACTTCTTACGGGCTTGATAAACGGTGATGCCCAGTGTGCTGGCGACTTGCTCATGTCCCAAACCGGCGAAATGCCGCAGTTCAACCACCTTGGCGGCCGCCGGGTCATCGCGCGCGAGTTTCTCCAAGGCATCATGTAGAGCTAGAAGGCGTTCCTCGTCGGTGGGCGCCGCGGGATCTTCGAAGGCGAGACGCTGGACGTCTCCGCCATGTCGCAGTCGCTTCTTTCTTCTCGCTTGTTCGACAAGGATTCTGCGCATCGCTTCCGCGGCTGCCGCGAAGAAATGCCCTCGGCTGTTCCAGTGCCGCGACTGTTCCACATTCACCAACCGGATGTACGCATCATGCACCAACGCCGTCGCTTGGAGGGTCTGGCCAGGCTTTTCCTTCGCCAGCTTGGCGGACGCGAGTTTTCTGAGCTCCTCGTAGACGCGTGGCAATAACTGCTCGGCCGCGCTGGAATCACCGTCCTCGATCCTTGAGAGTATCCGCGTAAGGTCGGTCATCAGTTGACTTTCAATAAACAAGCACCGTGACCGCGCGTTAGGCAAAGGCTGATCGCGTGGCTTAGCTCTTCGGCGAGCACCAGTCCGAGTACAGGGGAGCGCGATTCGCGAACGCGGCTCGAACGGCTGCCGGGCCACGGCCCTCTCATCGATGTTTCCATGCTTCGATTGACAAGCCCGCACCCTAAATTCTCAGTGGATCCGCTGGCCAAGGGATCGTGAGCACAACGACCGCCAATGATCGCTGGCTTCGCCGCACCCGTGTCCCCGCGTCGAGGCCAAGAACCTCTGAAAGTGTTGGCTCGCGAAGATCCAAAACGAGCCGCATCAACGAGCGCGACCGCCCACCTTCGGGCATCCAATCAGCGAGTCGATCCAAGTCGAAATCAAGATCGTCTCGGCCTCGATATTCTACCGCTGGACGCGTGCGGCTTCACGTGGAAAGCTCCGTATGCCAACGACTCAGGCGAAGACCCCTATGCTCTTTGGGCTGGTGCTCCTCGTGACGCCATCCACTGGCTTCGCGGACACGAGAATCCGGGACGCCATACGTTGACTCGGTCTCTCGGATCGGTCGTTGGACAGTGCGACATTCTCGCGGAGCGTGGAGCGGTTCCTCATGGGGTGTGCCGAATCACTTAATGTGTGTGGCCTTTCATCAAGCGAGCGATCCATGGAGCGGTGACTTTGACCTCGCGGCCCTGCTTTCAGGCACTTCTAGATTTCGGAGATCTCCCTTACGACGGCGACCAGGACTCCAACCTCGCAGTGCGTGACCGGACATGCTCGGGAGTTCGTTAAACGAACCGACTCGCATGGAAAGCGAACTGCTCGTCCATTTCGCGTTCGCGATTGGATGCACGATGGGGCCATGATTCGGGAAGTTGCTCAAATCCGGGCGCGGGCATGCCATGATCGCTGACGACGGTCGGCGCTCCGACTAGACTCGTCACACGGCACCTAGATAGTCACGCTCGGCGACGCACCTCTCCAGCGACCAACGGTCGTCGGTGATGGGTTGGCGGCGTTACGTCATGATGGGCCATGCCGCATCTTGATGGGACATGCCACGGCTTGCCGACGACGAGCCAGAACGAGTCGTTCCATTCGAGGCGAACGGGCTCTGGCGCATGGGCTCCGGCGTTCGCGCCGAAAAAGAGTCGCCGTTCAAGAGCCGCGCGTTTGTCGCGTCGCTTTCGCAAACTTCGGTCGATCGGATATGAGCGCAACCATGAGTCGACGACATTTGCTTCTCGTCCTTGGATTCACCGCGATCATCGCGTCGCGATCTTCTTTCGGCTCGTGCGGCGAAGCGGGTTACTATCGCTGGCCGACGGTCAACGACGAGTTCCTGATTTTCGGGAGCGAAGGTGACCTGTGGCGATCCGATGCGCAAGGTCGCGGTACGGTCCGACTGACGACGCACGTCGAGGTCGAATCGTCTCCCCGGATCTCTCCCGACGGACGATGGGTCGCATTCGATGCGAGTTACGACGGCGGTCAACAGGTTTACTTGATGCCCACGACCGGCGGCGTGCCAAAGCAACTCACCTTCGAAGCGGGAACGGTCGAGGTGCGAGGTTGGTCACCGGACGGCCGAGTCGTCTATCGATCCTCGTTGGTCGCGGGACCGGGCCGGGACTCCGTGCTCCGCTGGGTCGATCCGACGACGCTTCAGGTCGAGACACTTCCCCTAGCAGGCGCTCGCGATGTGACGTTCTCGGCCGCGGGCGACTTGTTGTTCGTGACTCGCCACGGACTCGATATGTCAGCGGATCACGCGCGACTTTATCGAGGCGGTCGCATGGCTCAGTTGTGGCGGTTCGAACTCGGCAAGGACGAGGAAGCCGTGCGGCTCGCCCCGGACTTCGACGCGCCAATTCGACATCCGATGTGGTGGGACGGTCGCATCTATTTCATCAGCGACAAGTCCGGGGCCGACAACATTTGGTCGGTCGACGAGAACGGTGGAGACGCGCGAAGGCACTCCGACTTCAGCGGCTGGGACCTCTCGAGCCCGAGCATGTCGAAGGGCCGAATCGTCTACCAGCGAGGCGCCGACCTATACCGGTTCGACGTGATCGGTGGTGCCGAGGAGAAGTTCGACATCGAGTTGATCAGCGATCACGACCCGGGACGGCTGCGTTGGATCGACGACCCGATCAGGTTTCTGGAATCAGCGCGAATGGGGGCTGGCGGCGGTTCCGTCGCGATGACGGCTCGCGGCCGTGTCTCGGTCGCCTTCCCGGAACGTCGGCGACGTGTCGATCTCGACATTCCCCCGGATGCTCGAGCTCGCGCGGCCATCATTTCGGCGGACGGCGAGGAGGTGTACGTGATCCTCGACCGGGACCGTAACAACGAAATCTGGAGTTTTCCGGCCAATGGACTGGGGGATGCCGAGCGGCTTACCCAGCACTCCGAAGGACATATCTGGGACCTCGTTCCATCGCCCGACGGATCCCGCATCATTTTCGATGACCATCGGGGGAAGCTTTGGTCACTCGAACGCAAGACTCAAGACAAGCGTCTCATCGACACGGGAGGAGATGAGTCGATCCAAGCTTTCGGCGATTTCAGTTGGGGACCCGAGAGTCGCTACCTCGCATATACGACCGTCGACCAACGCGGAATCCGCCGAGTCGTCCTGCGGGATTTCGAGACAGGCGTGCGCGAGGTCGTGACGTCGGGAAAATACGAGTCGTTCGCGCCGACGTTCTCGACCGACGGCCACTGGCTCTACTTCATCTCGAATAGGAGTTTCACGGCCGGCGTCGAATCGCCCTGGGGCGACCGAAATCTCGGCACTTACTTCGAGGATCGCGGAAGGATCTATGCACTGCAACTCGTCACGGACGCGACATTCCCCTTCACGCGTCCCACCGAACTGAAGGACGAAGTCGAACAGGAAGATGTCGAGCGGGAAGAAACACCGAGCTCGCCCGATAGCTCCGCCGATGAATCGGCAGCGGTCGCGAATTTGGAAGACGGGCCCGCGGATGAACCGAAGGTAGAAGCAAGCGCGATCGAATTCGAGGGGCTCGCTCAGCGTTTGTGGCTAGTCCCGATCCCGCCGGGAGACTATTCGCGGCTCGCGGCGACGTCGAAGTTCCTTTACGTGCTCGACGATTCCACCTTGAGAAGCGTGGCGATCGACGACAAGGCGTCGCCTCCCGCGACCTTCGCCAGCGACGTCCGGGACTTCGCCGTCTCGCGTGATGGATCGAAGGTGTTCTACGTCGCCGGCCGCGGATCGTCGACGACGATCGCGATCGTACCGGCCGGTGCCTCCGCCCCGCCGAGTCTGGGCGAATTCCAGGTACGAGTCGACCAATGGACGATCGGCATCGTCCCACGCCAGGAATGGCTTCAGTCGTATTTGGACGCGTGGCGTATGCACCGCGGCTTCGCCTACGACAGTCGATTGAGAGGCGTTGATTGGGACCGAGTGCTCGACCAGTACCGACCGCTGGTCGATCGAGTCGGCCATCGTGACGAGCTCAACGATGTGCTCGCGCAAATGGCCGCGGAACTCGGAATCCTGCACAGCCAGATCTACCGGGGTGATCAGCCTCGCGACGAAGAGAGTGGAGCGGCCGCCACCTTGGCCGCTCGATATCAAGCCGAGGAAGGCGGCCTGCGGATCGTGGAAATCCCGCTGGGCGATGTCGATCTCCCCGAGACTCTGGGGCCGCTTCGAGTACCGGGGATCGATGTCCGGGAAGGCGACTTGTTGACAGCCGTGAACGGGCGCCGCGTGCGTACCGAGAGTGAGCTGGCCGCCGCGCTGCACAACACCGCTTCCCAGCAGGTGCGATTGGAATTGCAGCGTGACGGACGGAGCTTCTCGGCGATCGTTACCCCGACGCCATCGGCGCGGGAACCTCGGCTGGTCTACGACGACTGGCTGCGACGAACGAGGGAGAGGGTCGCCAGCGACTCGGACGGAACGATTGGCTACCTCCATATTCGGGCGATGACGTCGACCGACATCGCGGCCTTCGCTCGTGACTTTTACGAGCACTACGACAAACCGGGCGTCATCATCGACGTCCGAGCGAATTCGGGAGGCAACATCGATAGTTGGATCCTCTCGGTACTGTCACGCAAGGTGTGGGCGTTTTGGGGAAGCTCCAACGGTGGGCCGACCGAGACGAACATGCAACAAGCGTTTCGGGGGCACTTGGTCGTGCTCGTCGACGAAGGAACCTATTCCGACGGTGAGACCTTCGCGGCGGGGATCAAGGCCCTGGAGTTGGCCCCCTTGATCGGAACCCGGACCGCGGGGGCTGGTATTTGGTTGAGCAATCGCAGCCGCCTGGTGGATGGCGGAATGGCGCGAATCGCCGAATCCGCGCAGTACGGACTCGACGGCCGGTGGCTGATCGAGGGACGCGGCGTCTCACCCGACATCGTGGTCGAGAATCCTCCTCACGCCACGTTCACCGGCGAGGACCGCCAGCTCGAAGCCGCGATAGGCTTTCTGCGCACGAAGATCGAGGAGGAGCCGATTCCCGAGCTGACACCCCGGCCTCTCCCAAGACTCGGAACCAACGGCGAGGACGTCGACTGATGCGACGCATCGCGAGTCTCGAGCCCCCGCGCGAAAACACTACCGAACATTCCCTCCTTGGTCTTCTCCGATGAACACGGCGAGAGAAGCGGTCAATGCGCGGGCGGCGAAGTGCCTATTGCTTGGCAGGCGAGTGACACGTGACGGCGCCCAATCGTAGCCGGACGCAATCGGACGCAAGCGGCCGGCTGCGTGCCTCGTGCGACTAATCTATCTCTCCGAGCCAATCGCCTTCAAACGCCGGGAGGTTCGTCCGGGAGACTGTCTTTAGCGCGTCGCCGCTCGAACTCCAGGAATGGATGGGCGAAGCCCGGCTCGATCGTTCCGCACCGCGAGGTGGCTTGTGCAGGGCTGAAGAGTAGCAGTTCGGCGATCGGTTCTAGGCTGGAACAGCCACCGGCGCCGTTCGGGGAACTGAGAACACAGGTGATTGCTCTCGACCCAACGGCATCGAAGGGGCCTGAGTCCGCCAAGGCGTTTGTCATTTCGATGAGCTCGATCCGCGATTGCCGTGAGACCTCGCCCGCCGATGTACACGGTGGGATGGCGCCCACTCCGACCATCCGCAATAACGACGGCGCGACCGCGGCCCGTTTGATACGCAGGCGACTTCTCCATCATCGATCGCGTTGTGGCAGTCGTTGGGACTCCATGCATGATGGTTTCGCAAAGGCCGAATGTTGGGAGTTCTCGATCGGATGAATGAGACTCAGAACGTCACTCGGATCCTGAAGAGGTTGGAAGCGGGAGATACATTCGCCGCGGAGGAATTGCCGCCGCTAATGTATGACGAACTCCGCCGTATCGCCTCCGAGAATCTAGCGAAGGAGGAGCTCGGATAAACGCTAGAGGCGACAGCGCTGTCCACGAAGCATGGCTGCGACCAGCGGACGGGGAGCGGACGCAACGCCGGTCCAGCTACCGTCACTTCCATGGTGCCGCGGCGGAAGCGATGCGGCGGATCCTGATGGACCAGGCCCGTCGCAAAGGTCGGCGGAAAAACGGCGTTGATCGGCGACGCATTACGATTCAAGTCGACGAGATCCCAGTCACGGCCGGAGACAACCTTCTCGCATCACTCGACGAGGCCCTGCAGCGATTCGAGCAGGTTGCTCCCACCGCTTGCGAGTTAGTCAAACTGCGGTACTTCGCCGGGCTCTCCTTGAGGGACGCCGGGCGGGCACTCGAACTGGCTCCTCGAACCGCTGTTCGGCTTTGGGCCTATGCGAAAGCCTGGTTGTGTCGGGAAGTGCATCGCGGGGCTCACGATTCTCGGTAATCCCGACCGAAAATAACGCGAATCCTTGGCGCACTTTCCCTCGGAACATCGCCACTGATTCTCACACGGGACTTCACGGCATCTTGTCACTATCAGCACGTGTCAAGGTGCGCGAAAACATCGGTAAATCGACTGTCGCGGGACAATCAAATGAACGAACGAGACATTTTTCTGGACGCGATAGAGATCTCCAATCCGGATGAACGCGTTGCGTACCTCGATAGGGCATGCGGAGGCAACGCGGAACTGCGGGCGGAGATCGAAGAGCTGCTCAGGAACCATGCGGTCGCCAGCCAGTTCTTGGAAACGCCCGCCGCAGCGATGGACTCCGTCATTGACCAGACGATTCAGGCGGGGTTGAGCATCGAAGAAGCACTTGCCAACCGCAGGTCAGGCGAGGCGGAATTCCGCAAGTACCTTAAGACGGCGACGCGCCCCGGCTGGTTGGGCCGGCTGGCGCATTACGAGATCGAACAGATTCTGGGGTGTGGCGCGTTCGGTATCGTGGCCAAGGCGTTCGATGAAAAACTGCACCGAGTCGTCGCCATCAAACTGATGAGTCCCGAACTCGCGTCGACCTCGCCTCCTCGCAAGCGATTCCTACGCGAGGCGAGGACCGCCGCCGCCGTCACTCACGAGAATATCGTCGCCATTTATGCCGTGGAAGGAGAGCCGATTCCTTATCTCGTCATGGAGTACATTCCTGGACAGACACTCCAGCAGAAAATGGATGGCAATGGTCCTCTAGAGGTCACGGAAGTCTTGCGAATCGGGCAGCAGGTGGCGGCTGGTCTCGCGGCCGCACATGAGGCCAATCTGATCCACCGAGATATCAAGCCATCCAATATTCTCCTTTCCGGAGGCCCCAACTCGAGGGCGAAGATCTCAGACTTCGGTCTGGCTCGAGCGGTGGACGACGCGAGCATGACCAAGTCGGGAATGATCGCGGGGACGCCAATGTACATGGCTCCCGAGCAAGCTCGGGGTGAGACATTGGACCATCGAGCCGACCTCTTCAGTTTGGGGAGCGTGCTCTACCAAATGGTCGGTGGTCGTCCTCCCTTCCGCGCCACGAACACGGTGGCGGTGCTTAAAAGGGTCTGTGAGGACACGCCGCGGCCTTTGGGCGATGTGCTCCCAGGAACTCCCCACTGGCTCGAGACAATCATCTTCAAGCTGCTCGAAAAGAACCGGGATGACCGCTTTCAAAGTGCACGGGAAGTGGCCGATCTACTGACCCGATGTCAGCATGAACTTGAGCACTCAGGTCGAGTGACGTGTGTCGGGGAGCGTTCGGAAGCGGCCGAAACACAGCTTCTGACAACGGGGAGTCGCTCACCAATCCCACGGAAGAAGCGGCCGATTGGATGGCTGATCGGCGGATCGTTAGCCATCGCCACCGCCGTTGTCATCGGGCTTGTGTTGATGAACGTCCTAATGGAACAAGACCCAGTCAACTCTACTGGAAGCAATGCTTCTAGCTCGGCTACCGAAGACTCCGCGCTTTCGCCGGATAACGAAAACCGGAGCCCGGATTCGATCGCGCCACTCGCGCCCGCTCGTGAACTTCAAGCTCTTCGTAGCGACCAAATTCCTCCCACGGTTCTCGCGTTGGCAGGTCATGGAGATCCCGCGAACGCTCCGGCGAGCTTGGTGGCGGTGCTTGGCAACCAGGAACCGGTCCACGGAAACGGAATCAGCGCGCTGGCCTGGAGCCCCAACGGAGCATGGCTAGCTTCTGGGGGCAACGATCATCGGGTCATTGTGCGGGCGTCCACTCGAGACCGGGTGTCGCGTGTGTTAACGGGCCATGAGGATGTCATTGACTGCGTTGCATTCTCGCCGGATAGCAAGACTCTGGTTTCCGGCAGTCGTGATGGAGTGATCAAACTCTGGCCCGTCGATGAGGATCAGGAGCCGACCTCGCTGACCGTCGGTATTAGCAACATGCATCTGGCGGTCAGTCCGGACGGGCGCTTTCTTGCCGCGGGCGGAGACGACGGGAAGGTCAGGCTTTGGAGTTGGTCGCAGTGGGAGACGCCCATCGAACTGACGCCGTCCGACGAGGGCGCTTTGTCGGCCATTTCGTTCAGCCCGGATGGTGAGGTACTGGCCTGTGTCTGGAATCAAGCAAATCCGACTCATCGCATTCATCTTATCAACACGGCGGATGGCACAACGAAGACGACGCTGGCCGGTCATGACTCGGCAGTTCTTAGTATTGCCTTCAGCGCGGATGGCGGGCGGCTTGCGTCCTCGGGGTCGCGAGATGTGTCGAGACTCTGGGATCTCGACAGTGGCGAGTCGACGGATATCGGCGATCCTGGACGACTGCGGTTTAGTTCCGACGGAAACACGCTCATTATTCTGACGAGGTTCGGATTCTTCACCCATGACGTTTCCGCCGGAAAAACGACGCGGGAGCATCTGTATAGCTTCTGGGGCTATGGCATCCCTGCATTCCGAGCTGACGGGAGTGCTTTGGCGATCGGGGATGGGGCCGGCGCGATCCGGTACTACGACACGGTAACGTGGGAGCCGGAAGCGGTGGCATTCGAACACGACCACACGGGCACGGTTTCCGCGCTGAGCGTCCATCCGGACGGCCGCACGGTTTTCTCAATGAGCCTCGACTGTACGATACGCCGCTGGGACATCGCGTCGCCTCGCCGCAGCGAGTTGTTTCATCATCTGCCCCACCAAACCGCATGGTTGACCGTCAGCCCAGACGGAGAAGACGTCGCGATCTGCAATCCATTTCAGGTTTGGCGGACATCCGACGCGAGTCAACGGTTCGCCAAACCCAACGAGTTGGTCAGCCTGGCATACAGTCCGGACGGCCAATCGATCGCGGGAGTTGGGCGATGGGACAATACGGTTTACCTCTTCGACAGCAACTCTGGCTCGGAGATACATCGCTTCGCCCGGTTGAAGCACTGGGCGTCACTCGTGGCATTCAGTGCCGATGGACAACTCCTTGCGGCTGGTGGAAATAATGGCGAGATCATCGTGTGGAACGTGTCCGATGGAAAGGAAGTCGCCGCCTGGACAACGACGACCGTCAACAACATAACGATCCAACCGAAAACCAATCTGGTGGTGACTGGACATCACGACGGCGCCATTAGGTTTTGGGACCCGAGCACGCGCCGGATGGTGCGTGAATTTCAGACTCATCAGCGCGTCCTGGGATTGCGATTCACTCCCGATGGCGCGCTATTGCTCTCGACGGCCTATGACAGCGGGATGCTACAGGTTCGCGCCGCCGATCAGGAAAAGCCTCTGGCGGTATTTCCGATCATCGCGGAGGAGGTACTGCCAGGGAGTCGACCAGTTGTGTTCGAACTTGATCGTTCCGGGCAATTCCTCTTCGCCTCGGGTCCTACGACGTCAATCTACATCCACCGGCTCGATCGGGAATTGTGGAACAATGGTCCGTGATGTTCATCGACGTCAAGTGCCGTTGATCATCGCGGCTTGTCTAACGCCAAGGCATACGGGCCGAGGTTCACGACAATTGTCCCGCGGTCCCGCCAAGAAGAATTGTTCGCCGAGCTCCAGCCCGATTGTTCTTCACCACACGACTTCCTTGAGTCGCGTTCGTGAATGTTGCCTTGCGGAAATGACGTGACATGCCAGAGGTTCGTTGCAAGTCCGTGGCCTCGATTCACTCGACGGAAGTGCCGTCCGCGACGTGAGCATTCAAGTATCCAACGGGCAGCGTCATGTCGGTCCTTCCAGAATTATCCGTGGGTAGGCGCTCCAAGAGCGCCAGTTCCACTCCCTCCGACCTCTCCAACAATGGCAGCGGCTGCCATCGCCTGCGCCAGCCGTCGGTCGCCACTCGCTTCGCTCAGACAAGGCGAGCGACCGACGGCCGGCTCCGACGAAGGCCGTACGGGAAGCTCTTTTCCCACGAAACTGGCAAACTCGCCAAGCCCGCGTCTTGGTCAATCATTCATGAGATTCATCTCTGAACAGTTCGTTGGGGAAAACGAAAGCGAACCGATCGCAACCTACCCGGCTAGCACCCTCGATCACAGCCTGACGGAGTAACCCAAAGGAAACCCGGATGGACCCCAAAAGTTCCTGAGGTATGGCAGCG
>JAGQPS010000289.1 GCA_020426595.1 Planctomycetales bacterium | reverse complement strand
GGTACAAGTCGCTCGATCATGAGTATCCGGGCTTCCGTTTTCCCAGCCGGCTGCACCTGCAGTGGTTCGAGTTGTCGGACGCCATGATCAACCCACCCCTGGAGTCGATCACCGACGCTCAGGTTCAAGCGAAGTACGACGAGTTGGTGGCCGCGAAGGATCTGAAGGTGATTCTGCCTCCGCCGCGCATCACTCCGAGTGAGACGCCGGTGATTCCACCGGCCAACGGTGGCGACCCCGCGCCGACGGGTGCTCCGACCGATCCAGATTCGGGCGAAGCAACTCCGGAGAATGGCGAAGGCAGCGAGGCACCCGGAGTGGAAACACCCACTTCGGAGACTCCTTCGACCGAGTCGCCTGGGACCGAAACACCCGAGGGGAACGCACCGGCCACGACCGATCCTTCGACCGACGAACCAGGCACGGGGGACGGGCAGTCGAATCTTCTGCCCGGTTCGAATGGACAACAATTCGTGTCGATCCAAGAAGAGCCAACCGAGCCCGCCCTGGCCGCGCCGAACACAACCGCTCAAGAACAGCCGACAGGAACTCCCGAGGATGAACCTGTCGCGCCGGAAACCGAAACGACCGAGCCTCTCGTCGTTGAGATCCCCGCCACGAGTGATGGTTCGCAGGAGTCGACCGACGAACAGCCGACTTCGGAGGTTCAAATTCCAGGTGATGAGGATCCCACGACTCCATCGACGGATCCTTTGATCCGCCCGCTCGATGATGAGCTCAAGGCCGAGATTCGAACCATGCTGCAGCGAGAAATCGCCAACAAGAAGCGTGAGGAGATTCTCGAGACGTTACGTAGTCGCCTCGCGGAGTACATGGGTGAGTACGTGACCTACCGCGCCGAAGTCGATTCCGGAGTGATTCCCGCCGATTCGCCGGCACCGGCGACGCCAGACTTCAAGGCCTGGGCTTCGGAGTTTGAAATCGCTTTTGGCGACACCGAGAAGCTGTACGACTTTGAGCAAGTTAACCAGCTTCCGCTCGGTCAGCAGTTTGTTGAGTTCGACCCCATGATGCTCAATATGGGGCGAATGCCATCGACCGTGGTTCAGGAGCTCTTCTCCCGCCCCGTTTCGGCCCTGACGCTCTATGAGCCTCGTGGCACCGCGTTCGGACGTCACGTCTACTGGGTAGCGGAAGCAAGCGCGAGCCATGTGCCGTCACTCGAGGAGTGTGAGAAGGATATCATCCGTCATTGGCGCTGGAGCAAGGCGGTGGAACTCGCGAAAGCGGACGCCGCCAAGCGGCTTGAAAAGGTCGGCGCTAACCAGACGTTGCGTGATGTCTATCCGGATGAAGCCAAGGCGTCGTTGTCGTTCAGTGCATGGTCGATCGGTGGCGGCAACTTGCCTCAATCCGGTGGCATGCAGCCGACGCTGAGCCCGGTACCGATTGAGATGCCGGCCGCGGAAGGCGACGAGTTCGTGGCTCCAGAACGACTTGAGGAACTTGGGCTGGAATTCATGCAGGCCGTCTTCGCGGCCAAGCCGGGTGACAAGGTGGTCGCGACCGATTTCCGCAATCAGCGCGTGTTCGCGATTAACGTCATCGAGCGAACGACGACCGAACCTTTGTCGGAAACGGCCGTGATGAATCAGACGGCTCCCTCCCCAATGGCCAACGCCGTTATCGGAGTTGACATGGGTATGTTCGTTCGCGATTGGATGTGGGAGCTCCAAGAGAAACGACACGTGCGTTGGTCGGTTCGCCCGTAAGCAAGGCGTGCGACAACGGAAGCATTTACGAGGGAGGCGATCGTTCGCGATTCGCCTCCCTTTTTTCATGCGCTGGCATGACACGCCGCGCGACGGATAACTCGTGCTTCGCATGATCTCGACTCGGATTTGGCCACGCGTGAGTCTCAGCTGGGACGCTCCGTCACGCGGCCCTTGAGTCACGTGATACCGGTCGCGATCTACGGCTCGAAGTCAGGCTCGTCCGAGGCAAGAAACACCTGCACGCCACTCCCCTGTCTTACACCGTAGTCCGGCGCGCTGGATGAGTCACAGGCGAAGTCGGAACTGATCAGTTGGGCTCCACAGCGAAACGCGGCGTCTCGCTGGGCTGTTCGTTCGCTGGGCGTGGCGGATTCCAATAGCCTCGGGGCCAGACCCGCATCGGCCCGCGTCCGCACCATGAAACCTTGCGCGACGAGTCGCTTGATCTCGACTTCTTGGCCGATCGGATCGTTGCGTTTCATCCACGCCGCCGCGGGATGGTCGGCAGCGACGCTCGTGAAGAGCAGGCGGTCGCGGTAGCCTCCGGGCAGATCGAGATAGCGATTCCTAACCCTCCCTTCGTTATCGAGCAAGAACACCACCTTGCCCAGGAGCTCCGCCAGTGTCGGCCAACCACGCTCCGTGACCGCCTCACGCAGCGTCGGAAAATCGGCCGCCAAGTCCCGAGGTGCGAAAATCGATTCGCGTGGCAGTTCCTCGAGTATCTCTCGCTCGAGATGCACCAGTCCCTCTGGCTCCCAAGCCTCGGGGCGGGTGCTCGGAAGATAGGATTCGTCCTTGAGTTCCAAGAGCATGAACACCGGCTCATGCCCCGGCTGGCTTTCACTCCAACGGCGCAGCTCCCGCAAGCCATCACGAAGCGAATGATTGTGCGAGCGGTAATCGAAATCGGGAGCGTGGAGAATCTTGATGCCCGGCTGCTCCATCTCACCGTTGGGATCGAACGGCGGTACGTCGAACTCTTGTCGTTGAGCCGTTAGCCACGCGGCGGGCGAGGCGAACCGGCCCCCTTCCGAGTCGAGATAGAGGTCCCACTCAAACTGCCGCAATCCCCATTGCTCGAGCTGCTCCGTCAGCGGCGGATGGGTGTAATCCAACTGCCGAGCTCCGTCGGGAGCGACGAGTCGAATGAGATTCGCGGCGACCGCGTCCGGCGCGATGTGGTAACTGTTATGGCTCCCCAAGAACCGCAGACTCGACACACGCTGGCCTTGCAATCGCGCGAGCCGCGCCTTGTCATCAGTCGGCTCGTCCCACCAAGCGCCGCACCCTCGACCGCTCGACGCGGTCGACAAGCCCGCGAGCGCGGTGGTCCAACTCAACGCTCGCAGGATCTGTCGCCGCGTGATCATGATTGTCGCTTCAACACGATCAGACCCAGAGGAGGCAGGGTGACCGACAGCGACCAAGGTCGACCTTGAGCGACGCCGGGACGAGCCTCGATGTCGCCCCCGTTACCGACGTTACTACCGCCGTAGAAATGCGAATCGCTGTTGAACACCTCGGTGTATCGAGACTCCTCGTGGACTCCGATCGAGTAGTGCTTGTGAACCGTCGGCGTGAAGCTGCAGGCCACGATCATCGTTTCGCCCGAGCTGGACTTGCGTTCCCAAGCCAACACGCTCGCGTCCCGATTCATGCAGTCGATCCAGTCAAAGCCCTCTTTCTCGAAGTCGAGCTCGAACAACGCCGGCTCGCTCGTGTAGAGACGATTGAGGTCGCCAATCATCTTCTGCAGGCCGCGGTGGTTGTCGAATTGCAGCAGCTCCCACTGAATCTGCGCGTCGTGGTTCCATTCATGCCACTGAGCCAACTCGCTGCCCATGAACAACAACTTCTTGCCCGGATGCGTCCACATGAACGAGTAGAGCAAACGGAGGTTGGCGAACTGTTGCCACAGGTCGCCCGGCATCTGGCCGATCAGCGAGTGCTTGCCGTGCACGACCTCGTCATGGGAAAGCGGCAAGACGAAGTTCTCGTTGAACGCGTAGATGAGGCTGAACGTCATCTCGTCGTGATGGAACTTGCGATGCACCGGATCGCGGTGCATGTAGCGGAGCGAGTCGTTCATCCAACCCATGTTCCACTTCATGCTGAACCCCAATCCTCCATTGAAGACGGGGCGGGAGACGCCGGGCCAGGCCGTTGATTCCTCGGCGAACGTGACGACTCCGGGATAGTCTCGATGCACGACCTCGTTGAATTCCTTGAGGAACTCGATCGCCTCCAGGTTCTCGCGACCGCCATGTCGATTGGGGATCCACTCACCCGGCTGACGACTGTAGTCGAGGTACAGCATCGACGCGACCGCGTCGACTCGGAGTCCATCGATGTGGTACTTCTCGAGCCAGAAGCGAGCGCTGCTAAGCAGGAAGTTTCGGACCTCGTTGCGGCCATAGTTGAAGATCAGCGTGCCCCAATCCGGGTGCTCGCCCTGCCGTGGATCCTCGTGCTCGAACAAGGCCGTGCCATCGAAGCGACGTAGGCCATGATCGTCCTTGGGAAAGTGAGCCGGAACCCAGTCGAGAATCACGCCGATCCCATGCTGATGGCAATGGTCGACGAAGTACATGAAGTCCTCGGGCGAGCCATAGCGGCTGGTCGACGCGAAATAGCCGGTCGATTGATAGCCCCAGCTCCCCGTGAACGGATGTTCGGTCACCGGCATCAGCTCGATGTGCGTGAAGCCCATCTCGTTGCAGTACGCGACCATTTCATGGGCGAGGTCGCGATAGTTCTTCCAACCATGCTCCGCGTTGGGATCGATCTTCCAGCTCCCCATGTGAACTTCGTAGATCGAAATGGGTTGGTGGAGATAATCCCAATGGCGACGCCGCTCGAGCCAGTCGCTGTCCTGCCATTGATAGGCATCGATATCCGCGACGATCGAAGCGCTGCGCGGTGGCACTTCCGAAGCGAAGGCGAACGGATCGGCCTTCTCCACGATGCCGCCATGCTGCTGACGAACAGCGAACTTGTATTTGACTCCCGGTCGGAGATCGGGAATGAAGAGCTCCCACACGCCACTGGGGACGTGTTTGCGCATCGGATGCTGACGACCATCCCATTGGTTGAAATCGCCGATCACGCTCACGGTGCGCGCATTGGGAGCCCAGACCGCGAAGTTGATCCCCGAGACTCCATCGATCGTGCGCGGTTGGGCGCCGAGTCGATGATGGAGATCAAGGTGCCGCCCCTCGCCCAATAGGTAGAGGTCGAAGTCGGTGAGCAACGGAGCGAAGGAGTAGGGGTCGTGCTGCGTCATGTGGCTGCCATCTGTGGTGTCGATTCGGAGTTGATAGCGAAACTGTTCGTGCGATGCGTCGCAGGGACAGATGGCTTCAAAAATGCCGGCGGGATGAATGCGGCGCATCGGGCTCGAGGTCTGGTGTCCCGCGTGCAACACCCAAGCTCGTTCCGCCTTCGGTAGGAAGGCTCGCACCGCCATCGCCGTCGACTGTTCGCTCCGAATCTCGTGAGGCCCGAGCAAGCTAAAGGGATCGTCGCTCTCACCCGCGAGCAAACGCCCAATCGAAGACAGCGAGGCTTGGGTACGCACAACTGGTCCTTCCAAATGTCAAACAACCGAGCCCGCCACCCGCGGTGCTCACCGTCCACTTGGAGTTCGCGCTGACCGTATCCAACCCCGCAAAGCTCTTGGCCCTGGTTGGGATTCGCCTGCTTGCTCCAATGACCACCACTTGTCTGTAGACTCGAAGCAGTGGCCGCATGCAGGAGAACGCAAACAGAGCCGACTGCGATTGTGGTAGGTAGAACCTCATTCGTAAAGCCGACCCAGATTCTCCAGCTCCTGTGAAAGTGTGTCGTTTGTTCGTTCGCGGCCGGTCACGGCATGCTCGCGACTCGAAATTCCGTCGCCCAGCCAAAGGGGCCTGGTCGCGACATTCCGTGGCGAATTGCCCGACCGTTATCGTGCGGCTAGGGGTGGATAACCACGCTTTGCCAACGAAAAAAGGCCCGCGTTTCCCTCGAAACACGGGCCTTCTTTAATCATCGAGTCATTCCGCCAACTCATGGTTGGCGACTTGCGAACCTAGCGTCCCATCGAGCGCCATTGCAGACCAGGAGCCGGAGCGGGAGCCGGTTCTTCCGAGCGGATGGTCTGGAAGCTCGCGTTGCGGGGCTGGGTTTCCATTTCGCCGTGGTACACCGCCTGACGAACTGGCGAGTAGGTCCAGGGGCGAACCGCGGGGGACCAAGTCTGTTGGTCGGAACCTTCGAGAGCCGGAGCCGAACCACCCTCGGGTTGAACCCTCAAATCCGGAGCTGGGTCCTGCACGGGGCGAATCGCCTCGCCACTGGTGGACGAACTGGTGCCATAGGCGCGAGTACCACTGGACGTGCTGTTCGAGCCACTCCCATAGGTGCTACTCGAGTTGTTCGAACCACTGCCGTACGAATTGCTCGACCCGCTCCCGTAAGAGCTACCCGAGTTGTTCGAATCGCTGCCGTAGGAGCTTCCCGAGTTACTCGAACCGCTTCCATACGAGCTTCCGGAGTTGGTTCGATTGCTCGAGCCGCTGCCGTAGCTGTTGGTCGAGCTGCCCGAGCCGCTGCCATACGAGTTGCTCGAGTTGTTGGAATTGCTCGACCCACTGCCATAGGAGTTGGAGGAGCTACCCGAGCCGCTGCCGTAGGTGCTGCCGGAGTTGGTCCGATTGTTCGAGCCACTCCCATAGGTGCTGCTCGAATTATTCGAACCGCTGCCATAGGTACTGCCGGAGTTGGACCGATTGGTCGAGCCACTCCCGTAGGTGCTACCGGAGTTGTTCGAGCC
>JAGQPS010000288.1 GCA_020426595.1 Planctomycetales bacterium | reverse complement strand
AATCCAAGCCTCAAGGATGAACTCAACGAACTCGTGAATGACGACCCGGACGCGGCGGTCAGCGTGCTCAAACAGTGGATTGGCGATGCCGCGTGACGCGGGACCCAATCATCGCTTCGTGATGTCGCGACCACCAGCACGGGGCGACCACGACAGTGGACTCCGACATCGGTGATCGAAAACGACTAGGCCAACGGCTAGCCAAGACATGAAGTCCATCGGAAAGCAAGGAAACGCCATGATTCAAACGCACGAGCGGAAGAAATCGCTTCGCAAGATCGCGATTCTGATCCAGACGCTCGATGAGGCGGAGGCGGATCGCCTGCTGGAACAAATGACCTTGGAGCAAGCCGCGGACGTGCGTGAGATGGCCGAATCCCTCGACGACGTTGGCGATGCGGAACGACTGACGGTGGTCAACGAATTCCTGCGAGCCACGGGACGCAAGCCCCTACCCGAATTGGCTTCTCAATCGAATGCCACGATGACGCGGAGCGACGGAGTCGAACTCGAGCTATCCGCCGCCTCTCGCGGCGCCGCGGCTTCGCGGTCGCCAACCCGTTCGCAGCTCAAGGCTCACGAGACAGATTCAATCCACCAACACGCCCGGCATGTCGAACCGACGTTCGCCGGGCCCAATAGCGTTGTCAACTCGGCCGCGCGCAGTGCCTCGCGGGAACACCACGCCGAGCCAGAAGCCCAGCGTGACGAACGCCCTCTCGCCTTTATCCAGCCGGGGCATGCGTCCGTCGTGGCGGAATGGATGATTGGCGAGCGGGAAAGCGTGGGAGTGGTCGTGCTGGGGCTTTTGCCCCCCGTGATCGCCGCGCGTGTCCTCGAGCAACTCCCGTTTGAACGACAGCGAGTGTTGTTGGGCAAGTTGGCCGAGTTGCGCCGAGTCGAGCCCGAAGTCATCGCGGAACTCCAACGCATCCTCCGGCTCGTCGTGGACGATTGCCCGCCTCAAGGCGAGGTCAATACCGGACACGCGGCGGTCCAAGCGATCCTGCAGCAAGTCCAAGCGGCTCATCGAGCTCGTCTCGTTCCCGAACCGAAACACATGCCGCAAGAGCGTTCTCAAGCGAACGTTCGGTTCGAGCCACCCGCTCGCTCGTCGCAAGCTTCGCGACCCGCGCCCACCGGCGCTGAGATCGAGCCGAGTCATGCGCCGCGCCCCATGGCCAGCACGCCATCGATGCCACTGCGAGTACTGCCGGAATCTCGACCGAACGCGTCACCGATCTCCGCTCGTCCCGTGGAACGTTCCGAGGTCCCGACAACACGGATGGCTCCCCCTCGCTCCGCCTCGATACGCTCCGCGCCGGCGACGGACTCGCACGATGTGGCACCGACGCTGGACGCCGCCTCGTCGGAAACCATCAAGGCACCGGCGGTCTTGCCGCTGGAGCAACAACGGTTGATCGCGACTCGCTTCGAGGAACTCGTGACTTGGTCGGAGCCTGAGTTGATCGACCTGTTCAAACGCATTCCACCGCGACTCAGTCGGCTCGCGTTGGTGGGAACCAGCGAGTCGTTGGTCGCCAAGGTGCTACGACCGCTGCGCCGCGACGAAGCGACTCGTTGGCGACAAATGATCGAACGCCCCGGATCGGTACGACTTTCGGACATCGCTCAGGCTCAGTTGATGATCTTGCGAGTCGCCGAGGAAATCCTGCAGACCACGGAGTGAGTGGGAGCGTGGGATTGGCTCGTGCCGGTCCGCTCTCACCATTCGTACCGACGGGAACGTTGGCGGTCACGTCACCCATCGACAAGCGACCGCGTTAGCCCCGAGATAATGGAACGGAGCAGATGCCCGGAATCATCAAGTCCCAAGGAGGGAGCGCGTCCGACGGCACTAACCGTCCGGTCTTCAACTTCGAGGACCTGACGTCGCAGGCTCGCCGCGCGTTGGCCGAGATCCGCGGCGAGGCGGAACAAACCATCCGCGCGGCTCAGAGCGAGGCGGCCGCGATTCGCGACGCCGCCAAGAACGAGGGTCTGGCGGCCGCCCAGAAGACCGCGCGCGAGGCGGCGAACAAGGAGGTCGAGCAACGGTTGTCGACCGTCATGACGTCACTCGAGAAAGCGGCCCAGCAGCTCAACGCGCAGCGCGACGAATGGCTCGCTCGTTGGGAGCAACAAGCCGTGGTCTTGGCCATTCGAATCGCCGAGAAACTAGTGCGTCGTGAGTTGGCGGCCGACCCTGGGCTCCCGCTCGGCTGGATCCGTGAGACGCTCGAACTGATCGGCCAACAAGAACAAGTCACGATCGAGGTCGCGGCGGCGGACCACGTGACGTTGGGACCGAAGATCGAGCAACTGCAACAGTCGCTGCATCGCATTGGCAACACGCGCGTGACGATCGTCAATTCGCTTCGCCCCGGTGATTGCCGCATTTTGACTCGTGACAGTGAGTTCGATCACCGCATCGATACGATGCTGCGAAGACTTGAAGAAGAGCTGACGTGAATCGGCTCCGTGGTTGAAACCCACGGCGATTCATGGTGATGACCCCATGCGTCACTCCCCCACCCTTGCCTTGTGATGAGCCCCGGTAATGCAACTGGCCGACTTTGAAAAACGACTCGATGCCGTGGTTCCCTACGGACTCCAGGGACGAGTCGTGCGCACGCAAGGGATGGTGGTCGCGACGGTTGGCCTGCCGGCACCGGTTGGCGCCCAAGTCGATATTCGGAGCGAAGGTGGATTGGTGATTCCTGCCGAGGTCATCGGCTTCCGGGAACGGGAGACGCTGCTCTATCCCTACGAGGAACTGCATGGCGTCCGGCAAGGCGATCGAGTCGTCTTGCGCCGCTCGACTCGTTACCTGCCTGTCGGAAGACGCATGATCGGTCGAATCTTCGACGCGCGGGGACAGGTGATCGATGGAGCGCCTCCGCCGCCATTGGTGGATCGCGTACCGCTGTCTCGACAGCCTCCCAACGCGATCGAACGACCCCGCATCGACCGACCGATTTCCACGGGCGTGCGAGCCATGGATTCGCTGCTGACCTGCGGGTTGGGGCAGCGCATGGGGATCTTCGCGGGTGCCGGTGTCGGCAAGAGCGTCTTGCTCGGCATGATGGCTCGAGACAGCTCGGCCGACGTGAACGTGATCGCCCTCATCGGCGAGCGAGGACGAGAAGTCAACGACTTCCTCGAACGTGATCTCGGTCCCGAGGGAATCGCTCGGAGCGTGGTCGTCGTCGCGACGGGGGATCAACCCGCGCTGTTGCGGGCGCAAGCCGCGCTGACCGCCACCGCGATCGCCGAGTACTTCCGCGACCAAGGGGCCAACGTCTTGCTGATGATGGACAGCTTGACTCGCTTCGCCATGGCACAGCGTGAGATCGGCTTGGCGGCGGGGGAGCCACCGACGACTCGCGGCTACCCACCCAGCGTTTTCTCGCTGTTGCCCCGTTTGGTGGAGCGAGCCGGCCGCTCGGCCTTGGGAAGCATCACCGCCTTTTACAGCGTGTTGGTCGAGGGAGACGATCCGAGTGAGCCAGTGGCCGATACGGTCCGCGGCTTGCTCGATGGACATACGTACTTGAGTCGGAAGCTTGCCGGTCGTGGGCACTTTCCGGCCATCGATATGTTGCAGAGCCTCAGTCGCGTGATGCCCGACATCGCGCCACCAGCTCACCTCGCGGCCGCCGCACGAATTCGCGAACTCCTGTCGACCTATCGGGAGAACGAGGACCTCATCACGATCGGCGCTTATCGAGCGAATAGTAACCAGTTGGTCGATTTGGCGATCCGCGCGAAGGACCCCATCGACCAGTTCCTGCGCCAGGGCATGACCGAACGGGCGTCGTACGAACAATCATTGCAGCGTCTGATGGAATTGGCTCAGCAGTGTGGGCTGGCCACGAACGGAGCCGTGCTGGCGGGAGGCGCCACGGGCTCGCAATCCCCGTCGCAACCTGCTGGGAGCGGTCCCGGCAAGCGAACAACGCGAACAACCTGAACACGAAGTCCCCCGCTTGATCGATTCAGCCAGGAACCATCGAAGCGCCGGGGACCCGCGAGACAAATAGGCGATACGGTTCAAGC
Organism: Planctomycetales bacterium; assembly: GCA_020426595.1. Classification (GTDB taxonomy): domain Bacteria; phylum Planctomycetota; class Planctomycetia; order Pirellulales; family Pirellulaceae; genus UBA11682. The sequence goes on along the minus strand of JAGQPS010000288.1, from coordinate 2,578 downwards.
ACCGTCGCGACCTGGCCGTTGAAAACGGTCGAATCGCGTGACACGCGGCGGCGGTTCAAAACACTTTCGTTCACCTTGGGGCAACGATACCGCGGATGGCCGAGACCTTTCGACTTGCGACACTCCTTCGGATCCACGAGGACCGCCGGGACGCGCTGCGCGAGGAGTTGGCCGAGGCGGATCAGGCGATCGAGATCCTGCGGGGACAAATCGGTGAGGTCGAGCAGGCAACACTGGCCGCCATGGACGAATTGCGGTCAGCGAGCCAAGGCTCGGTGAACGTGGATTGGTTGTCGGCGCAGCGTCGCCACGCCTTCGTCCTGCGACTGCACAAGAGTGAATTGCTTCGGCAAACCGATGTGGTCCAAGAGGAGCGGGAACGCCGCCGAGTCGCTCTGATGGAGGCCGACCGAGAGGTGCGGAAGTTCGAGCGAATGCGCGAACAATGGGCCGAGCGAGTCGCCGAGACCGAACGGAAACGGGATCAGTCTCGGATGGACGAACTCTCGATCATTGGCTTTCATCATTCGCGCGGCGAGGAGGGTGATCGATGATCAAACGCCTCCTTAAGTTTCTCTGGGTACTCTTCGCGTATGCCTGTCTGGCGACCGTGATCGCGCAAGTCGCGATTGGCGCCGCGCTGTGGAACAAGGGTGGGTTCGATTCCGAACGACGCGTTCGCCTTTGGTCCTACCTGTTTGAAGTCGATCGACAAGCGATCCGTCAGGAAGTCGAGCAAGCGCAGGCCGCAGCTCGGTCCCAGGCGAATTACACCGACCGATTGGGAACCGTCCGGCGCAACGCTGAAACCAAGGGGATCGAGCAACTCCGCATCCTGGAAACTCAGTTGCTGGAGGAACGGACTCGATACGAGTCGATGCGTGATGTGTTCGAATCGCGTTTGACCGATCTCGAGAATCGACAACGCGTCGGCTCGGTCGGATTGGTGCGCGAGACGCTCGAGATCCTCGATCCGGCTCAGGCCAAGACGATTCTCGTTCGGTTTCTCGACGAAGGCGCGCTCGACGATGTCGTGACGATGTTGGTCGGCATGCCGCCCGATCGACAACGGAAGATCTTCGCCGAGTTCAAGTCGCCCGAGGAAGTGCTGCAGATGAACGACATCCTGCTCCGCATTCGTAGCCAAAGCGAGGCGAATTCGGAAGGAGCCGGATCATGATCGGACGACTCTGGCAAGCCGTGCTCGGAATCTGCGTGGGCACCGTCCTCTTGGAGCTGTTGTGGCTCGGCAAAACCTACGCCGATGGTCAGTGGGGGCGTTGGGACGTGCGCGACATGCTCTCGATCATTTACGGAATCGACCGCGAGACGGTCCTCGACCTCCAGCAAGAGATCGATCCGCCGGAGTCGTTCCCTATGTTGGCGGTGTCGGAACAGCAACGCATCGAGACCGGTCGGGTCCTCGATTTCGATATGCGAGAGCGTTCGCTGCTCACCGCCGTGTCGGATCTCAAGGCGTTCCGCGCGGCTCTCGACGACGAGAAAGCCGCTTACGAGGAGATGCGGATCGAGTTCGAGTCTCAACTTGCGCGACTTCAAGGAGTTGCTCAAGATGCCGATCTTGTCCGGCTTCGCGAGACCCTGCAGTCCATCGACCCAGTGCAAGCAAAAGACCAGATCATGGCTTTGTTGAAGCGCGCGGACGATAGCGGTGACCGCGAAATCGTGAATGACGTTGTCGTCATGATTCGAACGATGCCGATGGATAAACGTCGAAAGGTCTTGTCCGAGTTCCAAACGGAGGAGGAGCGTCGCCAGCTCGCGATGCTCCTCGGGCAAATTCGTTTGGGGAATCCCGAGATTCCATTGATACGCTCCGTACGGGAGCGGCTCCGACAATTTGATCCTCCCGATCCACAGGATACGACGTGATGTCCGCGATCTCCCACGATTCGGCTCTCCGACCAACTCGTCATGAGTTTCTCGACAGAACCGGAGCGGCGGGGGATAAGTCGGCCAGTGGTGGCCCCACTTTTGACTTGCTGTTTGCCAGTCTCTCAATCGCTCCCCCCGCAGCCCCCGAACCTCCGGCGCCGCCGAGTCGCGATATCAGCCTAGCGGATGAAGTTCGCCGGACTCCGGCCACCTCCGATCGACCCGGGCGAAACGAAGTCGAGTCGCGGTCGACCCATCGGACGTCTTCCCAGTCCTCCACGCGACCGGCGCCCGCCGAACGCGAAACATCCAATCGCGGCTCCGAGCCCGTCGAGCGAGAATCCGCTCCGGCCGAACCGGAAACCGCGAGCGTGGCCGACGATGTTAGCGCCGAGACGAATGAGCCGATCGAGCGGGATCCCAGTCAGGCCGTGATTCCAACGCAGGTCGCTCCGATCGCGGCTACCGTCGTGGTTGGTGAGGAGGTCGCCGCCGATTCGACGGAGGAGGAATCGCCGCCTCCAGCGGAATTGCTCGGTCCCACCAACGCGATCGACGGGCAACAACCGGTTCGCGATGACACGGTCGCGGAAACGCCGCCGAGTGTTGAGCAAGCGGTCGACCACGTGGACGGCACGCTTGTGAGTCAGCAAGTCGTCGCGGTGCCGACGGCGATTGTCAC
>JAGQPS010000287.1 GCA_020426595.1 Planctomycetales bacterium | reverse complement strand
CCGACATCGAATCGGCGTTCACCGTTTCGCCCTGTGGTCGATGGGTCGCTCATGGATGGCGAGGCGGACCGGCGGTGACCGACCTCGAGACCGGCGAAACGACGGCGATCGCGGATGGGGAATCCCACGAATTCCCCATGCGTCCCGAAGCCTGCGTCTGGTCACCCGATGGCCGCAAGATCGCCTATGTACGACCCGTCCGCGGCGAGCACGGAATCTGGAATCAAATCTTCGTGAGCGAATGCCAGTCGAAGTAAACCAACAATCGACTGTTGCTTCGTTCGGTCCTACAGGGCATTACAAACTTGGTGAGTTGATGGAACGCAGGGAGGTGATTTAGCGATGTTTCAATCCGAGCTCGTCAAGCTCACCCTCTTCGGCGTCCTGTTGACTGTTGGTTGTGGCCCATTGCGGTCCGAGACGATTCTCGTGCAGTGCCGACTCGCTGTACCAGAACCGGACTTCCTTGAGCGGATTGGAGTTGAGCCTCAAGCAAATGACCGTGACGTGATCAAGTTGACGGATATTGAGTCATACATGCTCGTCCAGTCCAAAGGACAACCCCTACCCGCGATCGTCGAATTGTCGGCCGCTCGAGCGACCCGGGTGTTTGATGATACGCGTGCGGGCTCCCAGGAGTACTACGTGGACGTCTCGGCCTGGACGTCTTGGCGAGGCGGTAGCACGTTGAGCGTAATGGCACCCGAGGATTCCGAGTTCGAATTACGCTTTCCACTAGTGCTCGACCTACCGCGTAACGGCAGCGTTATTCTGCGGTCGGCGAAGCCGGAAGCTGATGGAAGATACGCCTACCTATGGATCTCAACACGAGTGGAAACCGATTCAACTCATGCGAAACTCGTGACTCGCTAAATCGCGAAGGCGTTCTCACTCTTCCTGCAATGACCCAGCAGGCCGTGGCCAGAGCCAACTGAGTCCCCAACCGACGAAGAAGATCACGAGCGTGCCGGCGGTTCCGGCGAGGTTCTTGTGCAGGAACTGTCGCGGAAGTGACATGGCGGGCGAGTCGAGCCATTCTCTCCAGGCAGTGGGCAAGCTCTCCGCGGCGGGCGGGTTGACCCAGGCGATCACGAGCGTGCCAAGGATCGCGGCGAGCAGCGCTGGCCCCATCCAAGCGCGGTGGGCAAAGACGCTCAGCAAGAACAAGCCAAGCATGCCTCCCGCCAGCAAGCCCGACCAGTTCCACCAGACGTCGAGCAAACTCTTGTGGCTTGCCGCGAAGAGGCCGACTCCGATTCCAGCCAGGCCGATGCACAAAGTCGCTCCGTAAAGCACCCGCATTTGCACGGTTTCGCTGGCTTGGGCGTTGAGGTATCGCTTGTAGAAGTCTTGCAGGAAAACGGTCGCCGAGCTGTTCAAGCTGGTGTCCACGCTGCTCATCGCCGCCGCGATGATCGCCGCGATCAAGAGTCCGGTGAGTCCCATCGGCAGGTGATGAACGATAAAGAATGGAAGGACTTTGTCTCCCAGTTCCTCGTCACTGACCGTCGCTGGAACGGATGGCGATGGCTCGGAGGTTTCCTTGGTCCGTTCGACGGAGCCAGTACCAACGTCGACTCGTTGTTCGATGACTTGCTCACGCAACTCGGCGAAGGCCCGCTCATCGGTGCGGTCGAGTGTCCACAGACTCGTGCCGATCAAAAAGAAGACGAGTGAGATGGGCACGTACAGGATGACTCCGATCCACACGCTGCGAGCGGCGGCGGCATCGTCCTTGGCGGTGAGGAATCGCTGCACGTAGCTCTGGTCGATTCCGAAGTTGGTCAGATTGATCGCGACGCCGTAGATCAACATCACCCAAATCGTTGGCTCGACGAAATTGGCCTTCCACGAACCGAGCGAAAGTTTATTCGCCTCGCCCGCCACCGACATCAAGCTGCCCGGACCCTCGGGCAACTTCAGCAGAATCATGGCAAGAATGACGAGCGCCCCAACGCCCAACACCAGACTCTGCACGACATCGGTCCAGATCACCGCTTCGATGCCACCGAGCATGGTGTACAGCGTGATCAGCGCGCCGGCGACCACGATCACGGTCGACATCGGGAGGCCAGTGAGCTGGGACACCGCGAGCGACACGCCCGAGAGAATCATGCCGCTGCGTGCGACTTGCATCAGCAGGTAGAGCATCGACACGTAGCTGCGAGCCCACAGGCCGAATCGTTGTTCGAGATGTTCGTAGGCACTGAGAGCCGAACCGCGGCGATAGAACGGCACGAAGACTCGCACCGCGATCCAACCGGCGAGCGGCAGCGAGAGGCTGAAGACCCAGCCATTCCAATTGTCTTGAAACGCTTTGCCCGGGTTGCCGATGAACGTGATGCTGGAGAGAAACGTGCCAAAGATCGAAAGGCCAACCACCCAGCCCGCCATCGAGCGACCGGCCGCCATGAAGTGTTCGGTCGATTGACTCTTGCGGGCACAAGCGAGCCCAACCAGCAGAATGCCGAGCAAGTAAACAAACAACACGACCGAGTCGACCACCGTCAGATTCATGAGCGTGTCGTCTCCTCTTGCCCAGCGCTCGGCAACGGTTCGTCGTGGTTGGCTCGATGTTCGTGATCGTGACGACGACCTTTTAGTCATCGAGCCGGCGCAACAAAAAAGGCTGCCCACGAATGAGACAGCCCTTGTCTGTTTCGCGATCGATCATCAACACGATCGTGTCAACGTCGATCCATCCTGGTCAATCGACTCCGCCGGCTCAGGCTTCCTCGATCGGGATCTTGACCTTCTTGACGAAGTGAGGGCTCTTGCCCGAAGCGCTCAGCTCTTCGGCCCGCTTCGTCGCTTCGTCCTTTTGATCGTATTCGAAAGCAGCGACCTGCTTGAGCGACTGGCTGAAGACGCCCCAAAGCAACTTCATGCGCTCTTGAACCGGTTCCTTGGCTCGGCTCTTTCGCTTGGTCGCCTTCTTGGTCGTGGCCTTCTTGGCCGCTTTCTTGGTCTTAGTGGCCTCCTGCGCTTCAGCCGCGTCGGCTTCGGCTCGCAACTCTTTGCGGTTAACGACCTTACGTGCCATAGCGATAACGTCCAATCGAGTCAGATACGGTGGGATAACCTGTCACCAACGGCCCTATGATAACGCCCTCGCGGCGAACCGAATAGATTGCCGCCCGGAGTTGAGGCATCTGGAGGTGCTGGCAATGGCCGACGGGCTCGTGTCGGATCTGCCCCGCCATCGATTCCCGGCCCGGAAGCCACCCCCAGGCCGATGGTGGCCTGGGAGTGGATCCATCGAGAGTCGCTGTCGGGGACGGCGGATCAATGGACTCGCTGTCCCGGCTGGGCTCCGCTATCGACCCCGAGTAGGAAGACTTCGGCTCCACCCGGGCCGGCTGCGGTCACCATGCCTTCGCTGAGTCCGAACCGCATCTTGCGCGGAGCCAGATTGGCGACCATCACCACCAGCCGACCGACCAGATCCTCTGGCTGATAAGCCGCCTTGATCCCGGCGAAGACTTGGCGCCGTTCGTCGCCTCCGAGGCTCAGGGTCAACTTGAGCAACTTGTTCGCCTCGGGGACCGACTCCGCCGCCACGACGCGGGCGACGCGCAAGTCGACCTTGGCGAAGTCCTCGATCGTGCAGGTCTCGGTGAGCGGCTCGGCGGCGAGCGCCTCGGGACCGTCATTCCAAGTTGGCGCGGTTGCCTCGGCGGAGGCGTCCTCGGCCGCGGGAGTCTTGCTGTCTTCGATCATGGCGTCGATATCCTTCGTATCAATGCGTTTCATCAAGTGTTCGAACTTGGCGACGCTCGAGCCCGTGAGCGGCGCGGAAGCATCGTTCCAGTGAGTGATCGGCGTTCCCAACAGCCGTTCGGTCTTCCCGGCCAGCTCGGGTAGGATCGGCGAAAGATAGATAATGATCTGCCGATAGAGATTGATCCCAATCGTGCAGATGTCTCGGACCCGATCGGCTTGCTCCGGATCCTTGGCCAGCTTCCACGGAGCCGCTTGTTCCACGAACGGATTGGCTCGATCGGCCAACTCGAGGATCAGGCGCACCGCGCGGTTGTAATCGCAGTTCTCGTAGGCTTCCGCGATCTCGGCGCCTTGCTTGGCGCCGTACTCGAAGAGACCTCCGTCATCGGGATACTCGGGCGAAAGGCCAGTGGGAGCCAAGAACTTGGCGGTGCGGCTCGCCAGATTCACGACCTTGCCGACGAGATCGGCGTCGATCTTCTTGGCGAACTCGTCGAAGCTCAAATCGAGATCATCCAACCGCGGTCCCAACTTCGAGGCAAAGTAGTACCGCAGCACCTGCGGATCCAAATGCTTCGCATAGGTCTCGGCCGTGATGAACGTCCCCTTCGACTTGCTCATCTTCTCGCCGTTGACCGTCAAGAATCCATGGATGTGGACCTTGGCGGGCAACTGGAATCCCGCCTTGTGCAGCATGCCGGGCCAGAACAACGTGTGGAAGTAGGTGATGTCCTTGCCGATGAAGTGATGGATCTCGGTTTCGGGATTCTTCCACCAATCCTCGAGCCGTTCCCCATGAGCCGCGCACCACTGAGCGGTGGAAGCGATGTAGCCGATGGGCGCATCGAACCAAACGTACCAGTAGTTGCCCGGCGAGTCCGGGATTTCAAAGCCGAAGTACGGCGCGGGGCGAGACACATCCCAATCGCGGAGCGGGTCGCCAAGGAAATGACCCTTGAGATAGTTGGCGGTCTCACTCTGCAAATGATTGCCGCTCTGCGTCCACTGCTCGAGAAACTCGTGCAGTTGTTCCAGCTCGACGAACAAGTGAGTCGCGACGCGAACTTCTGGCTGCGCGCCCGAGAGGGTGCTGACCGGATTGATTAGATCGCGAGGCGAATAGGTGCTGCCGCACTTGTCGCAGTTGTCGCCATACTGATCAGCCGCTCCACACTTGGGACAGGTTCCCTTCACGAAGCGATCGGCCAGGAAGGTTCCCTTGACGGGATCGTAGAGCTGCTCGACGTCCTTCTCGACGATCAGATTCTCGCGCCGCAGCGAACTCCAGATCTCGGCGCAGAGTTCTCGGTTCTCGGGGCTGTTGGTGCTGCCGTAGTTATCAAAATCGACGCCGAAGGTCGCGAAGTCGCGTTGATGCTGTTCGCTAATCCGCGCGATCCACTGCTCCTCCGATACGCCCGCCTTGTTCGCGCTGATCATGATCGCGGTGCCATGCGTGTCATCCGCGCAAACAAAAACGACTCGGTGACCCCGGAGTCGTTGAAAGCGGACCCAAATGTCGGTTTGGACGTACTCCACCAAATGGCCGATGTGGATCGGGCCATTGGCGTACGGCAGCGCGGCGGTAACCAGAATGCGACGAGGGTTCATGGATCGAGTATTCGTGAATAAAGAAACGGACGACCAATCAAACGCTGGCCCAGTTCACGGACCAGAATCCAGTGTGCGAGTTTCGATGACTCGCGTTTCGTGATTCCGCCCAGTCGACCAAATCGAAAGCGTGGCAAAACCCAAAGGAAACCCGAAGCGTGAGCGAGGGATTCTTCGAATTCTCGAGCAAGCCAACAGCTCGTGACCTGGCCAACATTTTCAGTTGGCCTCTCACCGATAAGCCCGACTCCAGCATGTTCAAGCAAGGGTGAGCCGACCGATTTCGCGACCAAACCCAGCATTGTATCGAGTCGCGGCTCGGCTCAGCACCCGGGACTCCTCCGGTCCAGGACGGTGCGAAATAGCCGATCGAAAGTCTGGTATCTTGAGACCCCAGCAATGAGACTCAGGTTCGCCGGCATTCGCGGCGTCCCACCGCGTCGCATTCCCCGCGTGACCGAATTTGTACGAGAGGTCGACCGAGAAGCCACGTATGAACCCATCGACACCTTCCGAGCCGAATCACGCCGCCGCCGCGACTGAATCCCCCTCGTCCTCCGGCAAGCCACCTCGCAAGTCGCTGGTGGAGAAGTTCAAGCAGTGGGATACGTGGTGGTCGATTCTCTTGCTGCTCTTTTGCGTGACCGCCGCCTGCGGGCTCCCAATCCTCTGGGTCAGCAAAGCCTATCGACCGACCGGCAAGGTCGCGCTCTCGATCCTCGTGACTCTCTACACGCTGGCCATCTTCTGGCTCTTCTGGGTCGTGATGGTCTGGTGTTACCAGCGGATCGTGGAGAGCTTCTAACGGACCGATCCGCGCGGACAGCCGGCCATTTGGTTAGTCCGAGTTCCTTCGGGATCGAGACGACTTGGGTGCTCGATTCCGCAGTGACTGAGTGGGGATCGCCTCGACTGGGTTGAAAGAGACGTGCATTCGCGGAGCGAAAGCCGACACTCTTGCGGCTTGGTTTTGGAGGCCGAGGTTCGCCCGATGGTCGGCGTTTGACAGAGTCGGCTTTTGCTCCGCCAAAGCAGGTTGCGCGCGCCCATTCACAGCTCGGCAACTGACACAGTCGCTCGGTGGTGACGTCTCGTTCCCGACGCGGCCCGCTCGCGACTTTCCAGTCCTTCGGCGCCATCAAACCGAACGCGCTGTTGCGATCAGATTGACGGCAGGCTCTCACGAGTCCAAGGCGGATGAAAATGCCATGAAACCCTGGAATTGAGCGAGTTTGGCTCAAGCCACGGAGCCGCGCGGCGATTGGCACACCCCGTGCGACAGTTTAGGGCTGGCATGGAATGCCGGCTTCCAGGACGGAGTCT
>JAGQPS010000286.1 GCA_020426595.1 Planctomycetales bacterium | reverse complement strand
GTGACTAAGCCCCCAAAGGGGGCGCCGCAACACAGCCTAGGGTCAGGAGCCCAAGCGAAGCGCGAGGCGACGCAGCCCTAGGTCACCGCTTTCGTCCGCCGGCCTACTCGTTGCTGTCGAGCGATCGCACCGCGTCGGCGAGTTGCCGCATGTTCCGCGCGAATACCTCGCTCGACAAATAGCTTTCACCCTCAGCGATTTTCGGCTGACCCACGAGACGCTCGCCGCCACGTACCGAAATCCAACGCCCCTGGTCGTCCAAGTCGTCGAGGATGCGCCGCACCGCGGCAGCCGAAACGTCTCTTGGCAGTGGGGCGATGGGAGCCGTGGGATCGGGTGGATTCTCTCGCAGTGATTCGTATCGACGCGTCAAACGATCGACGTGGGACGCCACCTTCCACGCGTAATGCGTGGGCACGTCGGTGTCATCGTAGGTCAATTCATAATCCTGATTCATATAGAGAGGTCGGTTCGTCTCGAGCTCACGAAATCGGGCCAAGCGACCGTCCGGTAATTCGCTTTCGCTCAGGTATCGCAGAGCCGCGGGGATCGGCGCCAGGTACTTCTCATCTCCGGTAAAGCGATAAATCTCGAGCAAGGCCTCGATCGCGTTCTGCGATTCCGAACCGGTGATCGCCGGAGGCTCGAACTTCCGCGCCCATGCCGGCCTCATGCCATAGTCGTATTGCTGGGCCCAAGCGGGCTGCGGCTCGGGCAACTGAGCCAGAATGAGGAAATCGCCCAAGCGACGCAGCGCCGCGGAGTAGCGAGGATCGTCGTAAGTCGCGTCGGCCAAGACGAGCAGAGCGACCATGTCGCCGGCCAAGTCGTCGTTCAGCGTGTAGAGATTCCAATACTCCTTGATGCGGTTTTCAACTCGCCAGTCGTAATCGGGAAAAACGGCGGCCCGTATCGGCTGCTCTGGACTCGGTCCCTGCCAGACCTGCGGGAAGGCTCCGTTGGGAAACTGAGCCGCCAACATGGTATCGAGAGCTCGTCGCACGGCGGCATGAATCTCGACATGCTCGAACTCGAGGGTTCGATCGAGCCGAATCAGAAATCGAAGCGCGCCTTGAGTCGTGTCGTCGTCGAGCGTTGAGTAGTTACGTCCTCGGCCTCGACCATTGGCGTAGTCGGCTATCCTTTCACCACTGGGGTCGAAGTCGATCGCGCTCGTCCAGCCGCCACTGCGAAGCTGCCCATAAAGCAGCGCCTCGCCCGCCTCGACCGCCGCCTCCAAGTGCGCCGCATCGCCCGTCGCGGAGTAGGCATCGAGAAACGCCTCGCCCACCGTCGGAGTCCCCGGCGGCTGCACCCAAATCTGCTCGCGACTCGCCAGGCCCTCACCCCAACGAGTTCTCAAGTCGAGTGAGTAATGAAACACATAGCCACCATGAACGGCGACTCGGCCATGAAAGAACTCGGTCGCCAGCGAAAGAGCCCGACGAATCTCGGCCCGCGAGGGTGGTGCGTCATCCGCCGGCTGAGCATGGAGTCGGGACGTGAGCAACACGAGACCGACGGCCAGCGCGGTGCCACGGACGATCGCCGCTCGGTAACAGATGGGAAAACGGCTCATCTTAAAACCCTCGATCGCGAACGGGCGTGGAGCCCATGGCTCAATGCAATGGAACGGAAACGTCCGAGCGATAAAACCCAAGGCGCGAAAGACTCATCCGATGCGCGACTCTCGCTAGGGAGCTAACGCGTGTCTCGCTAATCCCGCGATGCGGGCACGCGTTCCAATATCCCCAGTCGCCACGGAATGAGGCCGTAGGAGTTCTTGTACTCCTCATCGTTCGCCCCTTGGAACACGAGTCGCATGGCTTGCGGGTCGAGCTCCATCCGCTGGTTGTATCCCGCTCGGATGGCTTCACCATGGCTATAGTTGGTCGTCCACGACTCGTTCTGATTGATCACGTTTTCCACGCCCACGAACGGATGCTCGATCGAATCGGCGATCGGCTCCCATGGCCCCCGCAAGGACTCGGCTCGGTACGACTTGAAGTAGCGCCGACCGCGCCCCTGGGCTTCAATGAACATGAAGTACTCGTCTTGGCCGAGCAGCTTGTAGGTGTGATTGGCCTCGAAGATGTCGGCTCGCAAGGCCACTTCCGGAACGCTCCATCCTTGATCAGGGAAATCCTCGAGCGTGGTTTCGGCTCGCCACATCTGTCCGTTGTTGGTCGTGAAAAAGAGATGCGCGTGGGTCTCGTCGCAGATCAACCAAAAATCGAGTCCCGCCTTTTGCCCCTCGGGAACGACATACAACGGACGAGGCAAGGTCCAGCCGTTCGGATCGTCGATACGCTCGTTCGTCGAGTAACACGGGCCGTACGCGAGGCCACGAGCCGGATCTGCGGCTTGGTAAATGAGATACCAGCGCCGCTCGGGCTCGAAGAAAAACACTTGAGGAGCGCCGTGATAGTCGGGCGTCAGCTCGAGCAAACTCCAGTTGGCTTCGGAAGCCGACTCCCAATCCTCGAACGACGTGTAACCGATTCGAATACGGCCTTCCCCTTCCTTGCGACGCCGAATCGTACAAAACAGATGCCAACGTTCACCGACTCGCACGACACTCGGATCCTTGATCGCGACCCAAGGATGCTCATCACTCGGCGGCAACCGCGCCGGATCCGCCTCGATCAGTGGCTCGGAGACACGCCAGCGTGGATCGCGCGACATGATTCCCGATTCTTGGGCCGTCAAAGGGGATCGCCCTAACAACAGCCCCACGGCCACGACGGTTAGGAAGCATAACTTGGCTCGTGCGCGCGACACATCGGGCTCCTAAATGATGAACTGTCGAGGGCGTGTCCTTCACTAACCCGGATGACTCAATCCACTCGCCGCGGCCATGCCAAACACATGCCAGCGAGCGAGCGAGCAAGTCAAACAAGTTTCACGAAGGGATCGTCGCGGCACACCACGACTAAGCCTTATCGAGCCACGAGAGGTAGGCCCGTTCTTCCTTACCGCGTTCTTGTTCCACGGGCACCAACAGCTCGTGCAGCGCGGCCCTCATCCACTGCAGACGAAAGTCGGGCAACATCCGTCCCAACTTCGTTGAATGGTCGGTCATGATCTCGATCGTATCGCGAACGGTCTCCTCGGAATTCGACCGTGATCTGACGATGAGTACGGAGCGGACTTGTCGCGGATTGAATCTTCGTTTCCAAGAGAACCAGCCGACTCCACTCGCCACGTAGGCCGTCTCCCGTTCGATGACGACCTTGATGCGGCCCAAGAGACTAAGAACCGACACGGTCGCCATCGTGATTCCCACCAAGACGAATGGCGTCAGGAAGACGCAGAGAAACAACGCCATCCCCAACCCCATCGGCTCGTCATTGACTTGCGGTTGTCCATCCTCGGCACCCGGAGCCGGAAACCAATCGGGCAACGGCCCGATGAGGTTGGCATACAGCCCAGCAGCGGCGAGGAGCACGAAGAGCCCGGTGATGCCGTTCCAGAACAGCGCGAATGCCCCCGCCGCGAAAAACGCGGGAAGACTCCGCATCGACGCGACCGCGACAATTCGATTCCCCACCGTCCTCATCGAACAACCACGAGGAACATCCGCGAGTAACTCGGTCGTCGAGCGACTGCTTAGACTCAAGTCGCCCAGGCGCGACAGGCTTCCGCACGCTCCACAGAGTGCCATCCCCTCGGCCATATTGATATTCGCCGTTTCGATCGCCGCGTCGCAGTTGGGACAACGTTGCATCGGAGATGGATTCCGGGAGGAGAAAGGAGAAAGCGTGATGGCGTGGGGTGGTCGATTTGCCGAGTCGATGGGGACGAGGTTCGGTCGTTGACTCGCACTTGGGCGATGTGCACGTTAACCGATCTGGAACGACGCGGCATCTCTCTCCCGCCTGAATCACTGAGTGAATCCCCCCACCTCGTGAAGGCTCCCTGTTCGTGAATCAGCGCGAAGTCCGACCCCCTCTCGCATTCAAGCGAACGCCGCCCCGGGAAGTTCGGCTCGGCCCGAAACGATCTTACCGGAACTCCGATGAATATTGCGTCGCCGCGCGCGCAGGGGAGGGGCGACAGGTATCATGTCTCTATCCTGCCGGCCAATGGGTCGGCAAGCGACCCAATCCTTGTGGCGAACTTGGAAGCCTGAGCCCGGTGGTTATCGAGTGCATCGATCGAGGTGTTGGGATTCGTTGGATGTCACTTGAAGCCGACGTTTAGAGCGATGACTTTTCGCCGATTCCGATCGCCTCGCGGCGACTACCCCATTTTCAGACCGACTCGAGAGGAGACTTCTCAATGATGTTTGAACTGACCGATCTACTCGCGGAAACAAACATACTTCGCGGCGCGATCATCGGTGCGGTCATCGGCGGAACGGTCGGGCTGGTCTTCGCGATCGCCAAGAAGTTCATGGCCAAGTAGGGCGGCGTTGCGCTTTAGGGCAACGATCGACCAACCTAGAACCAGCAGCGAATGCCGAACATCGGCCCCGCGATCTCGACGTCGTTGAAACGACGATAGTCGTAGGCCGAGAAGAGTTCGATGTGTCGCCACTGGGCGCCGATCGTGAGCGCCAAATGTTGCGCCGTGGCCCCGCCGAGTTGCCCTAGGTCGTACTCCGCGGAAACCACGATGGGATCGCGTGGGAACCAATCGGCCCGCAGGGTGCCATTGAACCCCGCGCGAGTCCCCAGCGAGTCGTGATACCAACCGACGCCGGCTCCCCATCTCAAGAGCCATTGCTGAGTCTGCAATCGGCGCCAGGTGATGTTCAAGTCGCCGACGTGCGCCTCGTCCATCGATCCGCTGGACAATCGCTCACGCAACAACGTCCACTCACCATCGATTCCCCAGCGGGCACGAGACGACTCAAGCGAACTCTTCGCGGTGTACCAGCTCAGGTCATCGAAATCGGCCCCGTACGCGAAACGACTTTGCCAGGATGCGATCGACGGAGACGCCGGCAGGTCGTCCGACGACATGGCGTACCCCACGTTTCCGTCCGCATACGGGTACTGAGAGAAGTACACGGTGGGAGCGTATCCAAGCGACTCGTCTTGGCCGCCATCTTCTTGGCCAACACCGCGCGGACCGTCCAGTCCATGCCAGCCACCATCGCCAATGAAGATCCAACGGGCGGAGGCAAACGTTAGTTGCCAACCGATGTCCGCCAAAGTCGTTTCCGAGTCGTCATCGTCATCGTCGAGGTTCGAGCGAAACCCATAGCGTAGGTCGTTGCCGTGGCGAGGAGTCTGGTTCGTTTGGCCAAGCGAGTCGGCGAGCGACGATGAATCGGTTGAATAAACCTCTTGCCGTACCGCCGAAAGAGTCTGTGCCGCGACTCGTGTTTCCACGACTCCCACCAGCCCCAACGAAATGGACGCGGCCATCACGGCGACAAGAAACCGCCGACGCGTCCTCGATCGAACGCTTTGTGGGTGACGCACGAGCCGCCGGGGTAGGGCGTTGCAACGCGTCGGATGTAGGCTCGACGTGCGATCCATCTATCCCGTCGCTCTTACTTTTAGGAATCGTCCCATCGTGATTTGAAGGTGCGGAACCTCCCGACTTCCTTCATTTCCGCTGATCAGCTGGGAACAAAACTCGGGGATCGTAGAAGACACCTTCGCCCCAGGTCAAGGGAGATCAACGAGGCCTGACCGACCGTGGCCGTCTTTTTCCCTGGACCACCCTCGGCACGATGGCGCGGGCGATGCACGCCGCTAGAACCGCAAATCATTTACAAGCCCAGTCATGCTGGTAGGCTGATTCGTTGTCTCGAGGTGTTTTCTGCGTCTGATTCACTCTCATCTCGCCTGATAGGGTTTGGCCCATGCGATTGGACTCCCCATTGCTCCGAGGAATTGCCCGAGGCTTGGGAGTCCATTGCGTCTTGCTGTTGCTCACGTTCGGAGGGTCGCCCAACGCGTGGGGACAAACCGAAACATGGTCATTCCGCGATGCGTTCTCGACCGAGCGTTCCGTTCAGAATCCCGTCTTGGATCGGCGGGGAGAAGCTGTTTGGTACCTGCTTCGCACGACCACGAGCGAAGGCACGGTCGAGGCACGAAGTTGGCTTCGCGATGGCAAGTACGAGCCATTGCTGGAATCGGGTGACGGGCTATTCGACGCACCGGTGAATGGCTGGGCATTTCGCGCGGCCCCGCCACTCGCTCCGATCGCTGGGATCGTGACGGCGGACTATGACGTTGGGCTCACGTTTCGATCGGGCGAGATGCTCGTGGCTCCAGGCCCCGACCATGCCGTCGTCATTGGCTGGCGCAGTCCCGTCGCGGGAAAGCTCGAAATCGAAGGGGAGTTCGAGCACGCACAGAATTGCTGTGGCTTGAACTCGCAAGTCGCTTGGTACGTGGAACGTGGACCGGCCCCCGACCCACGACACGGATTCGTCGCGACATCGCTCGCGTCTGGAACGTCGGATTTCGGAAGTCCGAGTCAACGAGGACGATTCAAGATCGAAGACCAACCGGTCGAGCCGGGCGATTTTGTTTACTTCATCGTGGATGCGGTCGCCGATGGAACGAGCACTCCCCACCACGGAGACGCGACTCGTTTCGATGTCACGCTCACGGTCCCCGACGCGACTCGGCCACCGACTCCGACCTTCGAACAAGACGTACTTCCGATCTTGGCACGATCATGCTTCGAGTGTCAC
>JAGQPS010000285.1 GCA_020426595.1 Planctomycetales bacterium | reverse complement strand
GAGGTGCCATCGTCATAGCCAACATCATCCGCCGTTGAGCCAAGCTGCACGGAGCCTTCCTTTGTTTGACGGCATTTGTTGGTCGGGTAGTCGAGGAACGGTTTCAGGCGTTCGGTTATTAAAACCTGGCCTCGAGTTGGCATGACCGGCGCATGCACGCCTATCTGCGGCGCGAGTGCAGCATTGCCGAGGCCCGCCGCCAGGACCAGACGGTTGCCTTTCCAGCGCTGGCCATCCCTTCCGAACGCCTCGAATGTGCCTGCCGCGGAATCGTACTCGACCTTCACAACATCAACGCCGCTGACGATATCCACCCCTTTCGCCTTCAAGGCAGCGTGCAGAGCGCGAAGAAGCATCAGAGGATTGGCCTGACCATCAAGCGGGCAGAAGCTCCCCCCCACCACAGCATCGCCTAGGCCGGGCAAATACTGCTTGAGTTCGGCGCGATCCATCATCTGGAAAGGAACATCGCCGCCATCTTGATTGATCTTGTCGAGAGCCACCGCACGGGCCTCGACGTCCTTTTCGTTGAACCCTAGCCAGAAGCCGCCTGGCTGCTGCAATCCAGCATCGACGCCCGTCAGTTCCATCAACTCGTCCTGCAGTTCTGGCCAAAGGCGCAGACCCTCTTTGGTCCAACGAACGTAGTCGGGACTTGTCTTGCCCTTGCCATGAAGCCAGACCAGCCCGAAGTTCCCCCGGGACGCGCGAAAGGCTCCGTCTCCTTGATCAAGGACGCACACTGTAGTGCCAGCGCGTGCGGCACCATAAGCGATTGCTGCTCCAAGAAGGCCGCCTCCCACGACGATCATTTGCGGTTTGCTCATCCTCGTATTCTCATTCTTTTCGTTGTCATTGCCGTCTTCGACATAGTTCTCCCGTCTTCCCGCAAAGAAGCGGGGACTCCGGGCTTCGGCCGCGCTATTTTTTTCCGATCAATACTTTGTCCAGGCCAACGATCCGATCGAGGGCGAACATGAACAGAACTGTCCCGACAATCATCACCGCCGACACAGAGGTGGTTACTGGATCCGACAGGAACGCTATTCGATGATAGAGAGCGACAGGGAGTGTTGTTGTCCCCGGGGTCGCTACAAATATGGTCATCGTTACTTCATCGAAGCTTTGAATGAAGCAAAGCACCCAACCGCCGGCGACGCCGGGCATGATCAGCGGCAACAAAATGCGGCGGAAGGCCACGAAACGTGACGCGCCGAGCGACCGTGCCGCGTGCTCGGCATCGCGCTCCAGACCGATAACGGCTGCAAGCGTCAACCGCAGAGAAAACGGAACCACGATCAGCGCGTGGACCAATACCAATGCGAAGAACGAACCAGTCCAACCCATAATAGAAAAGAAGCGGAGAAACGCGACGCCCAGGACAACATGCGGGATCATCATCGGCGACATGAGAAAGGCTGTTATTGCGTCTCGACCAGCGAAGCGGTGTCGCGCGATCGCGAGAGCGGCAGGTACAGCAACGGCTGCTGCCAGCGTCGCCGACGTGAGCGCCAACCGGATCGAGAGCCAGAACGCCTGGATCAATTCCGGCGTTTCCAGGATTTCCCGGTACCAGCGGAGGGACGCACCATCAAAGGGCATTGAGACGTAATCTTTGTCGGAGAACGAGGCTACAATCACGATAACAAGTGGCGCCAGGATGAACGCGGTCAGCAGGACGTGAAAAGTGAGGGCGACCGGTCCGTTTTGATCTATTCGCTTATTGCTCATGAAAACACCTGCTTGAACCGACGCTCGACAAGCCTGTTTGATCCGAGAACGACAGCAACGATGGCGATCAGCAGCATGATCGCGATGGCAGCGCCCAAAGGCCAATTCAGCGACGTTAGAAATTCATCGTAGATTGCCGTCGTAACGACCTTGACCCTCCGGCCGCCAATAATGGCGGGAGTCGCGAAAGCGGACGCGGCGAGGGTGAAGACGATGATCGCTCCCGAAAGAATGCCTGGCATCAACTGTGGTAAGACGACGCGCCAGAACGTTGTGATCGGGCCGGCCCCGAGGGACCGGGCAGCATGCGCGACTTGGCCATCGAGTTTTTGCAGCGCGCTCCATATCGCGACGATCATGAATGGGAGGAGCACATGCGTTAATACGATGACGACCCCGACCATCGAATAGAGGAACCGCACTGGCTCCTCCACGATACCCAGCGAAAGAAGCGCGGAATTCACTGGGCCTTGCCGACCAAGCAAGATCTGCCATCCGAGCGTACGCACGACGACAGAGATCAATAGGGGTCCAAGTATAACTACGAAAAACGTCCCTTGTAGCGCGGGCCGCATCTTGGCGAGGATGAGCGTTTCCGGCACGCCTACAAGAATGCAAATGACTGTGACGCCGAGCGACATCAGCCCGGTGCGCAGGAAAAGCTCGTAATAGTAGCCATCGGTCAGCACTTCGATGTAGTTGGATAAAGTAAATGCTGTTTGGATCCCCCGCATTCCTTCGAACACGTGGAATGACAGGACCGCCGTCAACGCCATCGGCACAGCTAGAAGCCCGACGAACAGCAGAAGGGACGGAAGGGAGAGTAGCCAAGGCGTGCTACGTTGGCGCGGACTTGCATCAACCATTTGCCAACTCCGAGGTCGCGACCTGCATGTCTCCCGAGTTCCATTCAATTCCGACGGTCTCGCCCTCTTCGGCCGGCGACATGCCGAGGTTCGGCGCCGAAATACGCAAAGGTCCGATGTCGCTATCGATGTCGTAGAACCAGATGCCGCCGAGGAAGAGGCGAGTTAAGATCTTGCCTTTCACAGCTGACCCATCTGCGGCGCCGATACGAAGACGCTCGGGACGAACGAACAATTTGATCGAGGTGCCTTGATGGCTCTCACTGACTTTGACGGGGAGAGATATGGAACCGACTTGGACTTTGGCCGAACCAGCGTCGTTCGAAGTAATCTCGCCGGTGATTTCGTTGGTCTGTCCAAGAAACCGATAGGCAAATTCAGAGACCGGCTTATCGTATACCTGTTGAGGAGTACCCAGTTCTGCAATCTTGCCGCCGGTCATAACGGCGATGCGATCGCTCATTGTCATGGCTTCGACTTGATCGTGGGTTACCAGAATTGTAGTGATTCCTAGTCGACGTTGCAGCGCGCGCAATTCGACATGCATGTCACCGCGCAACTTGGCATCAAGGTTGGACATTGGTTCGTCCAGAAGAAGCACGCGCGGCCGAATGGCCAGTACGCGCGCGATCGCAACGCGTTGACGCTGCCCCCCTGACAATTGGTTTGGGTAACGGTCTTCGAGGCCGGACAAACGCACCATTGCTAGCGCTTCATCGACCCGCTCCTTCAAAGCCTGTCGTTTCATTTTCCGCATCTCCAGGCCGAAGCCGACGTTCTGGGCGATGGTCATGTGCGGAAAAAGGGCGTAACTCTGGAAAACAATTCCCATGTCGCGCTTTTCAGGCACGACATGGGTGACGTCTTCCCCCTCGACGAGAACAGTGCCGGAAGTCGGCGGCACGAAGCCGGCAACCATCTGCAGCGTGGTAGTTTTTCCGCATCCCGAGGGGCCGAGAAGGGAGAGAAATTCACCGCCTTCCACGTTCAGGTCGAGATTGTTGACGGCCTGAAAATTACCGAAGGTTTTCGATAGGCCTCGCAGGGACATTGTACTCATTGGCAGCAGCTCATGATCGAGTGAAAGAAAGGTGTCGGTCGGCGATGCAGGTCAGCGCTCGACCGTGCGGTTCCACTCGTTCGTCCAGTCGGCGCGATGCTCATTGATCACCGTCCAATCGACCGAGGTCATCTGGTTCACGGTCTCGGGACCGTAAGGTACGCTGGCAGCCACCTCATCGGTGAGTTTTGTCTCTTTGTTGACCGGACCAAAGCCAGCTTCTGCCGCCAGGATTGCCTGGGCTTCCGGCGAAACCAGATATTGGACGAGCGCCTGCGACAATTCCGGCTCATTGTTGTCCACGACCGGGCAGACCGCAGACCTAAGCGCAACCGCACCCTCTTCGGGATAAACGAAATCCACCGGGACGCCGGTGTTCTTTAGAGCGATTGCACGGCTGCTGCCCCATACTGCGATGTCGATTTCGCCGCTCTGAAACATCTGAGCAAGCTGGTCGTTGGACGATGACCAACTCAACACATTTGGCACAAGCTTCTCACGGACCAAGTCGAAGCCAGGCTCGATATCGTTTTCTCCGCCGCCGTTAAGTTGGGCGAACTTTACGAGCATATGAAGGCCATACGTACCACCGATCGGTGATGACGAGACGCGTTGTTCGAACTTGGAATCGAGCAGGTCGTTCCAAGATTTCGGAGCATCCCAACCGTTCTTTTCAAACGATTCCTTGTTGTATGTGATACCCGTCGCGATCAGACCGAGACCGGCAGCCTTGCCGCTGAAGCTTTCGGGACCGGCCAGTTCGTAGATATTTGAATAGACCGGCGCGTCGGCGATGGTATCGCAGAAGCCAAACTCGATCGCTTGAAACATTGGACCATCGTCGACGATGGCGACATTAATTTCCTGATTGCCCTGCTGAGCTTGCAGCTTCGCTACAGTCTCCGCCGACCGTCCGGCAACGTAGGTGACCGTGACGTCGTGCTCCGCTTCGAACGGTGGAAGAATCTTTTCCTCCATCGTCTTCTGGAAACTGCCACCATAGCCCGCCAAAAACAGTGTTTCTTGCGCCAGCGCCGGTGTACTAACCGCCATCGCTGTAAGAATAAGTGGAATACCTACCTGTTTCATCTTTTTCTCCCTCTGGTTGGGTCATGAAGCAGGGAAAAACTATTTGTGGAAGCTCAAACCCCTGCTGTCGTTCACGCTATTGACAGCAGTATGTCACATCAAATAAAAATTTGCATGGGGGTCATGCATTCATGATATGTACCATCTACGCACGACGTTGGGATGCCAATGATCTGCGGAAGCTGCTTATTGCTACACCCCGTACCGTGTTGGGCGAGGTCGTTCTCGCGAGTTTGCGGGGACGAGTTCAATGATCAAACTAAGCTATTTTGAAGCGTTTCACGCTGTAATGCGCACCGGTTCCATGACCGCCGCAGCTAGAATCCTGCATACCTCTCAACCCAACGTCAGCCGGTCGATCTCGCGACTGGAAAAGGAAACCGGCCTGACGTTATTTGAAAGAATGCCAGGTAAATTACTTCCGACCGCAGACGGTCGAGCTCTCTTCGAGGAGGTCCAGCGCAGTTTCATCGGATTGCAGCGACTAACTGAGTCCGCCGGCCGGATCCGAAGGTCCGGGAGCGGGATCCTACGCCTTGGAGCCGTTCAAACCTTGTCGCTCTCCATTGTGCCGCGGGCTGTCAAACGGTTCACCGACCGCTACCCGGAAGTCAAGCTATCGATCCAGACCGCACATTCTAGCCAGTTGTCACGATGGGTTAGCGAACACACCTGCGATGTCGCCATCATCTCTTCTCTAGGCGTCGAAGAAAACATCGAAAGCGAATTGCTATATGCCGCCGACGGCGTCTGCATCATGCATGCGTCTCATCGCCTTGCTGAGAAGGACGTCGTGTCCCCTCAGGATCTGGCCGATGAACGCTTTATCACCTTCCCGCGCGGAGATCCCCCACGCGTTCTCATGGATCGGGTACTTCTCGACGCCAACGTAGACCTCACCCAAACGATCGAAACATCGTACAGCGCAATTACCTGCTCACTAGTGATGCAGGGGGTTGGCGTGGCGGTCGTCAATCCGCACATCGTGCGCGACTACCTACACGGCGGTGTGGTCGCGAGAAAATTTATTCCGGCCCCGCCTCATAATGCGATCATGATTTTTCCTAAAGGCAAACCGCGTGGACGTCAGGTCGAAAGCTTCGTTGATATCCTAAAGGAAATCGTCGTCGAGGAAAAAGCGGACATTGTCGCGCTGTTTGGAGAACCTAAGAACTAGCTCTACTTCGCTTGACACTCGTCACTTTCGGTGAAGCGCTACCAGATGCGCGAAGCACCTAATTACGCTACGAATTCCTTCGCTATCTCCTGCTCTAAACCGCTAGCAACCACCAGTTACATCCCTGTGGCGCCGTTTGCACCAATTGAAGTTCCCGGATTCAAAGTTGATCATCGCAGCGATGATCGCAATCGGACCACGAAGTTGAATACACTATTTCTACTCATGGCGCAGTATGAGGGACGCGTCATCGTCCCGGCTGAGATCGTCTGCAAGGACTACTTTTCACACCTGACGATCACCAAGTTCCTGCGTAAGGTGAGCACAGGAGAGATCGACCTACCGCTTACCAGGGCTGAAAGAAGCCAGAAAAGCGCGAGGGGAGTTCATCTGCAGGACCTAGCCTTGTACCTCGATAAACGACGCGAAATCGCATTATCCGAGGCTCGCGCCTTTCGCACTAAATAATCCCCAGTATTGGCTTGGCACTGGTTGGCCGGCATGACCCCTAGGGCTTGGTTACGCAATGGCTATTCACGCGCCCTACCCCGCAATTCCATTGAAATCGGTGATACCAGCACCACGAAGTACAACGAGCGTACAACTTCGCGAATATCTGGAATTTAATCTATTGATTTTACGACGTTTTCCGAAACGTCCGTCCAATCCATCATCGGCGCAATGCTGAATTTATTATATTTATCAAACATCTATATGGTGTTTTATTACCGCCTTGAGATT
>JAGQPS010000284.1 GCA_020426595.1 Planctomycetales bacterium | reverse complement strand
GCGACGATTGCCGTCGGCATGTTGATCGCCATGGCGGTCGCCCAGTTCGTGGGCGTCTGGCAATTGGCCCGGCATGTCGCGCGCAGTCGCACCGCGAATGAACGGCTCGCGGCGGAAACCGCCGACCAACCATTGCCCAAGGTCGCGATCCTGCTTTCTTTGCGAGGTGCCGACCCCGACCTATTCGACGGGCTAGTCGCGTTGGGCCACCAAGACCACGACAACTACGAAGTGGTCGTGGTGGTCGACCACGAGCTTGACCCATCGCTGGCGGTGGCTCGCCGAGCCGCCGAAGCCCTGCCACCGGGTCGGCTCAGAGTGGATGTCATCCGCCAGCGAAGCACGCAATGCGGTCTTAAGTGCTGTGCGTTGGCTCAAGCGTATCGCAGTCTCGATTCCGATGTGAAGATCATCGCCTTGGTCGACGCGGACATCGTGGTTCATCCGACTTGGCTCCGACGGCTCGTCGCCCCGCTGTCCGACGAACGCGTCGGCGTCGTGACGGGAGCCCAATGGTTTGAACCGGAAGACGGCGATACGGGGACTTGGATTCGGAGCATTTGGAATGCCGGAGCCAGCGTGCCTACGATCATGCTGGGACATCCGTGGGCCGGCTCTTGCGCGCTACGCACCGCGGACGTCGACACGACTCGACTCGTTGAGCGTTGGGAGCGATCGATCATCGACGATGGCCCCATCGCGGCCGTCGCGCATGAGATGAAACGGGAAGTCCGATTTGTTCCCGACGCCTGGATGATCAATCGAGAGCACTGCTCACGAAAGTTCGTTGTTCCCTATCTCACCCGCATGTTGACTTGGTCGCGGCTCTACGAGTCGACGTATCCCATCACGGTGGGTCACGCGGTGGGTACGCTCGCGTTGTGGGGGATCGCTTGGTACACGGTTTGGCGTGGGCTGGTACTGGGTGATGTGTCGTTGATCCTGTTTGGCTTACTACCCGCTCTGTTGTTTTGGATCGCCGCCGCCGCGGCCTTTTGGCTCGTACGCGGCGTTCTGAGGCGCGAAGCGCGACGTCGAGACATCGTGGTGCGGCGCAAGGGATTCCTCGACATGGTGCGAGTCGTGGTGCTCCTGCCGGTCACTTATCTCATCTACGCCTGGTCGAGTCTGGCGGCCTTGACCGTGCGGCGGGTGTTATGGCGGGGAGTCGAATATCGGTTGGACGGTGGAGTCGTTCGCATGACTCACTACGAGCCGTATCGCGCCGCTCCGCCGGGAACGCGTTCCAGCGTGGGGACTCCCACGATCCATCTTTCACAAGATCGTTTCGCCCGCGCGGGCGTCGGCGTCTTCTTTCTCGGACTGGCGATTCAGCTCACGCTCTTATCCCAAATGACGTGGTCGCCTCGCTATGCCGCCGTGATCGCTCCGTCTCAACTCAACCACCAGCATTACACCTCGGCGGTGCGGGATCCCGGTGGCGATTCGTCGCCGACCACTCCGAACACCAACACTGGCGATCCGCCATCGGATATCGATCCGGCGGGCACGCATGAATCGGTCGCGCCGGATCCCCCTCCGAACACATCGCCGGAAACGTGGAATGAAGTCGACCGATTCGCCGAACGAGTCGATTCGGTCATGAATCAGATTGCCGACTTTCGAGGCGTGCTGGTCAAGCAAGAGCGCCTCTTTGGCAAACTCGAGCCGCTCGTGACCCTCGAGTTTCGTCAGCTCAGTACGCCTCTGTGTATCCACGTGCGATGGACCGACGTGAATCAAGGTCGGGAAGTGTTGTTTCGAGTCGAGGAAGATGATTCCGAGACGATGATTGCTCGTCAGGAAACGGTGCTGGGAGCCTTGGTGCCCACGGTTTCGCTGTCCAAGGACCACCCGTTTACCCGCACGTTGAGCAATCATCCCATTGATGAGTTGAGCATGGAGTATCTGCGCGAGCAGATGCTGCGATACGTCCGTCATGCTCGGCGCAATCCCGAATCGATCGTCGAACTCGTGAACGAAGTCCCCTTGGATGCCCGTACTTGTCAGCGATTGACCATCGTCCATCCGCGTCAAACCGAACTGGCACCCAAGGGTTACCACCGGGTTGATATGTACTTCGACATGGAGACCGGTTACCCGCTGCGTTGGGAGAAGTACGACTGGCCTGGCTCCGAGGGAGCGGATGAGGCCGACCCACAAAATCCGACGTCCATTCCACCTCTGCTTGAATACTACGAAGTCAAACAGTTCGAGGCCAATCTCGGGCAGACCTTGGACGACTTTCGCAATGACAATCCCGAGTTCGGATTCGGCCGAGCCCCAATCGTCCCATTGGACTGATCGAAGATTCGTTCTGGGGCCTACCGCGAAGTCCGTGCAGGCGGACGGTTCGACTAGCGGGAAACGCGAACCCGTGGGTCATCACGAGGAAATCCAACGGTCGAGTTTGCTGTCTCGCCTCACACGCATCGGCGAGGGAGCCGGCTTCCTGTCACCACGGAGATCAACTGCAGAGAGCACGGAGTGACTGTGCTAGTGGTCAATCCGTGAGTGGGCGAGCGCAACGTTGTCTCGCGGAGCAAAATCCGACTCTGTCGCACGCCAACAATCGGGCAAACCGCGGCCATCAGAACAGAGCCGCCCGAGTGTCGGCATTCGCTCCGCGAACGCACGTCTCTTTCAATCCAATCGAGACGCCCGCTTCTGGGTCACCATGGAGCACTCATTGCACCGGTTTGGACTGTTGTTTGGTCGTCGCCCGGTTCTTCTTTTCGCGTGCCCTACTGGCCTGTAAGTTCCAGGAACGGGTGGCCGACGGCGCCCACGAGTACCACAGTCCATCAAACCAAACGGAATCCGCCATTCAGCGGTTGCCGCGTGGAGCGACTCGCTTGACCTCTTCCGCCTCGGGCGTCTGTTTGTAGAAGCCGTCCAACGGGTAGCAACCACTGCGCAAACCATTGCGAGGAGCCGTGGTGCAATCGCTGAACGTGCGGCAGACCTCCTTGCGGCGCGGAGGAGCTCCGGAGAGAGAATCCGCCGGCATCGTTGGGTAGGAAAGCACCATGCGGCCGATGCCAACCAGATCGATCCAATCGTGCCGCACGGCGCTCTGCGCGACCGGGACGAGGTAGTCCTGCAGGTACGTATAGCCGGAACCGACGAGAACCAATCCAGGCACCCGCTGCTTGAGTTGCTGGCCAACTCGCAGATGCCGAACCACTCCTTGCAACGGATCCTCGGGCGGAGCATATCCGTCGCTTGGTGGAAAAGCCGCCGGACGTTGCCAATGCGGTGTCGTGTACGGTGTGCCGCCGGTGAGGTTCACCGCGAAGACTCCGCTGTCACGCAGCCACTGCATCACCGTACAAACCTCGGACAACTCGTACTCCGTCGGTCGCTCGGGATCGATGCCAAAACCCCAGCGGTAGGGCACCAGTCCCTCGACTGAAACCGGGCGCCCCGCGCCGTCATGTGATTCAAACGGCAGACAATCAAAGGCGTTGAGCCGCACGCCCACACCCAATTCCGGACAGCGGTTCCGCACCGCCTCGATCACTTCCAGCAAGAGCCGAGCCCGACCCGCCAGTTCACCGCCGTATCCGCCTGGACGCTCGCGAGCTCCCAAGAACTCGTGGATCAGATAGCCGTGGCAAGCCTTGATATCGACGAAGTCGAAACCAACATCGGCGGCGATTCGAGCGGCCGCCGCGA
The DNA here is from genome assembly GCA_020426595.1 of Planctomycetales bacterium. Taxonomy (GTDB): domain Bacteria; phylum Planctomycetota; class Planctomycetia; order Pirellulales; family Pirellulaceae; genus UBA11682. Next base: position 2,995 of record JAGQPS010000284.1, on the reverse strand, counting down.
ACTCCTCGATCAGTGTCGGAATCTGCTCATCCGTCAAGACACGGCGATCATCCCGCGGCGAGATATCACAGCGCTGATCAAGGACCGGGTGATGCCATGCGATGGTCGGCTCAAGCCGTCGATCGTTGGGGCGGGAAAAGCGGCCGGAATGAGTCAGTTGCAATCCGACGACGAGGTCCTCGGTACGGAAACCGGCTTGGCGATGAGCCTGCTTGAGACCGTCGAGCAACCGCTTTAACCCAGCGCGGTTATTCTCCGTGGCGAGCGTCTGGTTGGCGTTGGCTCGACCGTCCGGCCGTACCGCCGCCGCCTCGCCTCCCCAGATCAACTTAGCGCCGGAACTCCCAAAACGCTCCCAACGACGCAGCGTGTACTCGGTCGGAGTCCCATCGGTATTGGCATCCCAACCTTCCATCGGATGGATACACCAGCGATTCCCGATCGTGACTTTCCGCTCGGGTGTGAGCTCGAGCAACTGCGTTCGAGCCAAAGGGGACTCTTGCGCCTCGGAGAGCGACTCCGTGTCGATCGGCAATTCGAGTCCCAACTCGTGGAGACGCGCGGAAAGCTCGTCGATGGTTCGGTATTGGGCGACCTTACGAAACTGAGTCATGGCGATTCCATTCTCTCGGCGCGTTCGACGCGGGCGCGTTGATTGCGGGGGCGATCTCCTACCGAGTTCGGCACCCGATTATTCAGCCGTGACGGCGGGCACGCTTTCGATCATCCAAGCGGTCCAAGCCAACGCGGCCACGGGAGTGACCGCCAGCAAGGAATCGACCACATCCAGAATGCCGCCCAAGCCTGGCATCCAGGAACTCGAATCCTTGATCCCGGAGTCACGCTTCAGGAGCGATTCCAACAGGTCGCCCAACATCCCCACGATGGACAACACCAGGCCTAGCACCAAGCCCTTCCATGCGGGAACAAGTCCGACCTGTCCGAAGACCAACCAAGTCAATAGCTCCGTGACCAACCAGCCAGCCAAACCGCCGACGACCAAAGCGCCAATCGCGCCTTCCACGGTCTTGCCTGGGCTGAGCACTGGCGTCAGTTTCCGCTTCCCCAATGTCTTACCGAACCCGTAGGCTCCCGTGTCCGCGAGCTTGACGATCGCGATCGTGTGCACCAGAGCCACCGTGCCCCATGCGTTGCCAGGTCCCACTCGCAACGTGACGAGGCAGCCCATCAAGCCACCGACATAGAGCGCGCAAAAACTCTGGATGGCGAGCCGTTCGATGACCTTCTCGGGCTCGCGATATCGCCACATCTCGACAACCGCGTACCAAGCAAGAGCGGCCAACAATCCGAGTTCCACCCAGCCGATGCGACCGACGGGACAGTTCTCGGGATACTGGGACCAGAGGACCGGTACCGCCGAGATCGCCATGACGAGCGTCGCGCCGAACTCGGTAACCCAACGACGTGGTTGATGGCCCTTGTTCTCGAAGAGACGCCGGACCTCGCCCGAGGCGATCCATGTGACGATCAAGGCCAACGGCACGAGCACCAAGCCAGCTCGCTCGGTGGATTCGGCCAGCCAGTAGTCCGCCGCCACGAGGGAGACCGAAATGGCGACGATGATCGAAGCGGACACTAAACGCCAACGCAGCACCGTGAAAACCTCGCATCTCCCAGGAGCACCGATCGCCGGGTCGATTCGTCTCGTCCCGCCCAGTCTCAATCCGTCCCGCCCCAAAACACCTCGACCCGCCCACACCCTGACCCGCCCAGGGAGCTCCCGGCCGGTTCAACTCATCTCGGACGATTCAACCGGGACCGACGGCAAGCCTCCGTAGCGACGTTCCCGTCCCGCGAAGTCGGCCATCGCTTGATGCAAGTGACGGATCGAAAAATCGGGCCAACAATCCTCCGTCACCCACAACTCCGCGTAGCTGATCTGCCAGAGCAGAAAATTGCTCACGCGCATCTCGCCAGCCGTGCGGACCAACAGGTCGGGGTCCGGCATACCGGCCGTGTAGAGATGTTGATCCAACGTTGTTTCATCGAGCGAGGCCACATCCAGCTCGCCCAGTCGCACGCGTCGCGCGATCTCCTTGACCGCGTCGACGATCTCGGCGCGAGCTCCGTAATTGACCGCCAAGCAGAGAACGGTGCGAGCACCTGGAGCGGTCATCTCCTCGGTCAAATCGATTTGAGCCTGGACCTCCGCCGGAATCCCATCGCGCCGACCGATCACCTTGAGCGCGACCCGGTTCGCCAACAACGTGGACCGCTCCTCGATCACGTACTGCTCGAGCAACGCCATGAGGAAGTCGAGTTCGGGTTGTGGGCGTTTCCAGTTCTCACTCGAGAGACAATACAGCGTGATCTGAGCGAGCCCCAAGGCCGCGGCTTCTTCCACCAGCTTGCGGACCACGCCCACGCCTCGCCGGTGCCCTTCGATTCGAGGCAAACCTTGACGAGTCGCCCAGCGCCCGTTCCCGTCCATGATGAACGCGATATGCGACGGCAGCTTGTCCGCATCGAGCCCGGGAAAAACGGACGCGACGTACGATGAGATTTCGTCGCTCAAGAGTCTCTCCTTAGGCCCAGATCAACCGGTTGCGAGGTCCGAGGGCCAATACGCGGCAACACCCTTCCACGCGTGGCGACACATGAACCATCACTCGCGCTGTTACGGCTCGACTTCACCACCGAACGGCTCATGAAGGAATGGGTGGTCCGCTCGGAACCGCAAACCGCTCATTCTAGTACGAGCAAAGAGCCGACGCAGCAAGGCATGCCGCGAGACATGGAGGGGTCGCGACAAGTGGGATGGTACGAGCGACCTCGATGCCAACGTTCTCAAATCGTTGGGTCGAGGGATGCACCGCATCGGCTCCCGGCCGTTACGCCCTTTCTTAAGCGGCCGCTCCGAGATCAGGACGGCCCATTGGGTGCAAGAGAGTGGAACAACTGGTGACTAAGCCCCCAACGGGGGCGCCGCACCACAGCCTAGGGTCAGGAGGCGAAGCGAAGCGCGAGGCGACGC
>JAGQPS010000283.1 GCA_020426595.1 Planctomycetales bacterium | reverse complement strand
AACTGGCGACGGACCTTGACGGGACGGAGCTGGTTGGGGCGACGCGAATCCATGGAAAACCCAATCAAAACAGAGGCGGGAACAACGTAGTTCTAATCAATGGCGTTGGAGCCATGATCCCGTAGCAAGCTGGTTGAGGTAAGCCCTCTTGCAACGGCGTTTCCCTGGGGAGTGGCGGTCATAAGACCGATCGACTGGCCGCTAACAGCCGGCCAGCGTTCTTAACGGAGTGCGAAGACTCGCCGGCGGACAACGATCGAACGCCGCCGCGCTATCGCTCTTCTCTCCTGCTCTCCTGCTCCTCTACTCCTCTACTCCCCTGCGCTCATCTCACCTGCTCTCGAAGTGTGCCAGTGGGCGACGCTCCACAAGGTTGTTGGACCGCGAAGCGGGCGGTCTCGCACGTGTTGCGAGTTTCCGCGAATTCATTGACATCGCGTGGTTCCGCCTGTTCGACTTCACGTGTCAAGCCTATTGAGATGTGGGGGCGATGAAAGCCCCAACAACAGTTCCTTCAATGATGAATCGAATCGCAAGTGTTTGGGAACGCCTGGGTTGCGTTCGCGGACCGACGTTCGAGCCTGGCAGGCGGTTGCCTTCGCGCCCGCTAGGTGCCCAGCGAGACTGTTAAGAGGTCAAGAAGATTGTTGGATTAGTTTCCGCGCTTTCCCGCAGTCGAGGGATCGGTTAGACTTCGGCGGTTGTCGGGATGGGGAAGCGTGTCCGCCAACAATCGCCGCGATTCGAATGCGGCTGTCTCGTTGAGCTCGTTATTGGGACCAAAAAATCGCACGAAGCCACTAACTCGATGTTTTGGATGGGGCTGAAAACATGAGTGAACCTGTCGCCGTTTACATCGTCGATGATGATGAGCATGGAAGCCTGTCCCTTGCGGCGATGCTGCAACTGCGCGGGTACCAGGTCAAGGTCTTTCGGACGGGCGAGGAGTGGCTTGCGTTCGAGCCGCGGTTGGTCCGATCGATTCTGATCCTGGATCTGGACTTGGGCGCCGGTATCGGCGGGTTACAGGTCCTCGAGCAAATGGCGGCACGTGACGTGCAACCTCCTACCATCATCATCTCGGCCTACGGCGATATTCCGACGGCGGTCCGGGCCATGCATCTTGGAGCCGCGACCTTCCTTGAAAAGCCCTTCGGGCAGCAGGCGTTGGTCGACGAGATCGAGAAGTCCTTGCTCGGCATCGAGGATAAAGTCAAAATGATGGCCGAGGTTTGCGAGACGGAGAGGTTGCTGAAGCTCCTCGGATCTCGTGAGAGACTCATTCTTCGCTTGGTCTGCGAAGGGCTTCCCACCAAGTCGATCGCCAGTCAACTTGAATTGGGAATGCGGACCATCGAATCGAGTCGCTCATTAGTCGTCAAGCACTTCGACGTGGGAACCTGGCAAGAGGTGATTGGCAGAGTCAATCGCTTCCTCGGCCATCGGTTATTGCCGGTGTCGGCGATTTATCCCCAGTTCACTTCTCGCGCGGGCCAACACCACGAGGCCGCGCCCAATGAACTCGCCGGATAATTCAAAACCGCGATCGAACGACCGCACCTCCAGCTGCGATTCCGAACCATATCAAGCCACCCCCTCCCAGGCCTCCGCGTCATCGGCGCGAGAGGCCTGTTTTGTTGCATCGGGCGCGACTCCGCATGAGGCGACGGAAGCCGACCGAGACGAAGGCTCGAGTGAGTTTCGACACGCGTGCTTGGTTTTGGCTCTCACTCCCGGCGTGGGAGCCGTTACCTATCGTCGTCTCATCGAGCAGTTGGGATCGGCCCGGGCGGCTCTCGACGCGGACTTCGACACGCTATGTCAGGTGGATGGTATCGGAGTCGTCGGGGCTCGAGCCATTCAACTTCAGTCGCGAAACGCGGCGCGCATCGTCGACGAAGTCGAAACGAACTGCCAACGAGACAAGCAGCAATGGCTGACCACCCTGGACGATGCCTACCCCAATATCCTCCGGGAAACATCCGATCCGCCTCCTCTGCTTTTCTGCAAGGGGCGTCTCGCGGCGCTACGAACCATGGGAATCGGAATTGTCGGGACGAGGCACGCGACACGTTATGGGGCGCGACAAGCCGAGCGAATCGCCGCTGAACTCGCGGGACGTGGGCTCACCGTCACCAGCGGGCTGGCTCGAGGGATTGACGCGGCGGCTCATCGAGCCACGCTCCGAGTCGACGGCACCACCATCGCCGTTCTAGGCGGAGGGCTCGATCGAGTCTTCCCCGGCGAGCACCGTTCACTGGCCGATGAGATCACGGAGCACGGACTGCTGCTCAGTGAACATCCACCCGGGTTTCCGCCGCGCGGTGGAGTTTTCCCGCAACGCAACCGAGTGATCGCCGGCATGTCCCTGGCGGTCATGGTCATCGAAGCAGGCTTGAGGTCCGGCGCGCTGATCACCGCGAGACATGCGCTCGAGCAGAACCGCGAGGTGCTCGCCTTGCCTGGTCCCGTCGATTCGCCGGTCTCGCGAGGCTGCCATCAACTCATTCGAGATGGAGCCGCGTTGCTCGAATCGATCGACGACTTGTGGGAACTGCTCGGCCCTTTGTTCGAGCCCATGCCGGATGGTCACGGTCGCGTGGCGAGGCACGGACTGGAGCTCAGCCTCAACCCGCAAGAGAAGGCGGTGCTCGACGCGGTCGAAGCGGAGCCGACCTTGCTGGACACGATCGCCGAAGCGACTGGCTTGCCCATCTCGCGAGTTCTCGCGACGGTTTCGGCATTGGAGACTCGTGGCGTGCTGCGACGCAACGGAGGAGGTCGAGTGAGCCGGGGCTGTTAACGGGCGGACGGACAGAATCGTTGCTCACAAGGAAAGGCCCCAAATAACAAAGCCCCGCCGATCATCAGGATCGCGGGGCCCTGCCACTCTTCGATTCGATGCCCTCGGGATCGACCGGTTCCCGAATCGTCCACGGCTCTCGCTCAGTGGCCCGCTTGGGACTGGATGCGACGAGCCAAGTCCATGGCGTGTTCCGCCTTTTGGATGAAGCTCGTGTCATTGGTGCCAGCGTAAACTCGTTGGTAGGTCACGCTGAGCGAGGTGAAGTTGAACGGGTCCTCGGGCTCGAGTTTACAAGCTTTCTCGGCGTGTTCGACCGCGCGCTCGAACTCGGCTACCTTCAAGCAAGCGACCGCCAACTGCAAATGCGCTCGCACGAAATTGGGATCGACCGCGAGCAACTTGTTGAGCGTCTCGATCTCCTCGGTGGTCTTCCCCTCCGAACGCAGTTTGATCGCTTCGTTTTCCAACGTCAGTACTTCGGACATCGCGATTGAACTCCATCTGATTCCTGACGCGTCTCGATCGAGCCGCGGCGGATTGAGTGAAAGGCATAATTTGGCGAATTGGCGAGCCGTGAGTCGGAGCGACGTTCGTTAATCGTCGTCGAGTCAAGGCCCGTATGAACCCGCTGGAGCCCGCGGACACCGCGGGTGGCCGAGCTCCATTGCTCCATTATGTCGGCCTAGATCCAATTGACCACCAGGGCCATGCGCTCAGCCCACGGATCGCGGTGAGTTGAAACAAGGACGGAGCCGAACCAACTCGGGGCATCAAACGCCAAGGCCTTCACCTCGACTCGCGAAGTGAAGGCCTTGGTTATCTAAATCGGGTGGAGCCCTTGACTCGATCGAGCCGAGCCATGCGAGCAGCCACTGACTTGGTCGATCGCTTACTTGTTGCGGATCGCCGCTTGGGCAGCGGCCAAACGCGCGATCGGCACGCGGAACGGCGAGCAGCTCACGTAGTCGAGGCCGACTCGATGACAGAAGTCGATCGAAGCCGGGTCGCCACCGTGCTCACCGCAAATGCCGACCTTGAGTCCGGGGCGAGCCGAACGTCCCTTGCTCACACCCATCTCGACGAGCTGTCCCACACCGGTTTGATCGATCGAGACGAACGGGTCGACCGGGAGGATTTCCTTCTGCAGGTATTCCGGCAGGAAGGTACCGATATCGTCGCGGCTGAAGCCAAACGTCATCTGCGTCAGGTCATTGGTACCAAACGAGAAGAACTCGGCCTCGCCCGCGATCTCGTCGGCGGTCAGCGCGGCACGAGGAATCTCGATCATCGTGCCGATCATGATGTCGAGCTTGCCGGTGAACTTCTTGGCCGCCTTGGTGGCCTCGATCGTCTCGGCGACCTTGCCCTTGAGCAAGGCCAGTTCCTTCACGGTGCCCACCAACGGAATCATGATTTCCGGATGGACGCTGATCTTCTTGTTGGTGCAATTGATCGCCGCCTCGACGATCGCGGTAACCTGCATCTCGAGAATCTCGGGATACGTCACGCTCAAGCGACAGCCACGATGGCCCAGCATCGGGTTGGCTTCGTGAAGCTGAGCGACACGAGCCTGGATCGTCTTCACGGGCACGCCGATTTGAGCGGCCAACTCGGCTTGCGACTTGGCGTCGTGAGGCACGAATTCGTGCAACGGCGGATCCAACAGGCGAATGGTCACGGGAAGACCATTCATCGCCTTGAAGATGCCCTCGAAGTCCTTGCGTTGCATCGGCAACAGCTTCTTGAGAGCCGTGCGACGAGCGGCCTCGCCCTCGGCCAGGATCATCTCGCGAACCGAGATGATGCGATCGCCCTCGAAGAACATGTGCTCGGTTCGGCAGAGGCCAATGCCCTCGGCACCGAAGTTGCGAGCCCGAGTCGAATCCTCGGGGGAGTCCGCGTTGGTGCGGATCTTGAGACGACGATACTCGTCGGCCCACTTCATCACCTTGCCGAAGTCACCCGAGAGGCTCGGCTCACGCGTGTCGATCGCACCCTCGTAAACCTCACCTGTGCTACCGTCGATCGAGATCGTGTCCTTGTGCGTGAAGGTCTTACCGCCAACGGTGATCTTCCGCTTCTTCTCGTCGATCACGATCTCGCCGGCCCCCGCGACGCAGCAACGACCCCAACCACGGGCGACCACCGCCGCATGGCTCGTCATACCGCCGGTGCTGGTCAAGATGCCCGACGCGACGTGCATGCCGTCGATGTCTTCCGGGCTCGTTTCCTTACGAACCAGAATCACCTTCTCGCCAGCATTCACTCGCTCGACCGCTTCCTCGGCCGAGAAGGCCAGGGCGCCGACCGCGGCTCCCGGGGAAGCGGGCAAGCCCTTGGTCAATGGAGTAGCGCGCTTCTTGGCGGCGGGGTCGAAGCTCGGTAGGAGGACCTGAGTCAGATCGTTGGCGGGAATGCGAAGCAACGCCGCCTTCTCGTCGATCATGCCTTCCTTGACCATGTCGGCGGCGATCTTCAGAGCGGCGGCTCCGGTTCGCTTGCCGTTACGAGTCTGAAGCATGAACAACGTGCCACGCTCGATCGTGAACTCGATGTCCTGCATGTCCTTGTAGTGCTTCTCGAGAATGTCCTTGATCTCGAGCAGCTGGGCGTGAACCTGCTTGTTCCACTTCTTCATCTCAATGACCGGCTGCGGGGTCCGGATACCGGCCACCACGTCCTCACCCTGGGCATTGATCAGGAACTCGCCGTAGAACTCGTTGGTTCCAGTCGACGGGTTGCGGGTGAAAGCCACGCCGGTACCCGAGTCGTCGCCCATGTTGCCGTAGGCCATCGACTGGACGTTGACCGCGGTGCCGAGCAAGCCGCGGATGCCCTCGACCTCGCGATAACGCACGGCGCGATGTTGCATCCAGCTTTTGAACACCGCCTCGATCGCCAGCTGCAATTGCATGAAGGGATCTTGGGGGAAGTCCTGCTTGGTGTTCTTCTTGAAGACGTCCTTGTAAGCCTCGCACAGTTCCTTCATGCCTTCGGTCGGCACGTCGGTATCGAGCGTCACCTTGTACTTCTTCTTGATCTTGTCGAACGCTTCCTCGAAGTGTTCGTGATCGACTTCCATCACCACGTCGCCGAACATGTTGATCAAACGGCGATAGGCGTCGTAAGCGAAACGCTCGTTGGAGGTCGCCGAGGCCAAGCCAGCGGTCGACACGTCATTGAGGCCCAAGTTCAGAATCGTGTTCATCATGCCCGGCATGCTGACCGCCGCGCCCGAACGAACACTGACCAACAATGGGTTGGTGTCATCGCCGAACTTCTTGCCCAATTCCTTTTCCAAGGTCGCGACCGTCTTGCGGACTTCGTCCATCAAGCCTTCGGGCAACTTCGAGCCTTGGTTGTAGTACTCGGCGCACATTTCCGTCGTGATCGTGAATCCCGGAGGAACGGGAAGACCGATCGCGGTCATCTCAGCGAGGTTCAAACCTTTGCCACCGAGGATGTCCTTGCCCACTCCTCGGCCGTCCGTTCGCGTCTTGCCGAAGTAATAAATCCGCTTGTACTTCTTCGCCATTGCGAAAGATCCCCAGCGATGAAAAGAGAATCGAACCTCAATTGGCAGTGCCGTCCGGCTTCCTACTGCCGTTCCTTTAGCCTGCGCACAAACCGAGGAATCTATCAGTGACCGCCGAAATCGTCAATGAAGCCACCGACCTCGAGGGCACGACCGACGCACCCATTTCCCAAGCATTTTCACCGTGATGAGGCCATCAAGGCTGCCAAGTCCGAAAGCCAAGCATGGTTGTCGCCGTCGTCCGACCAGTCACGATTCCGCGATCCGATGCTCCCCCGGTTGGTCAGGAAAACCTCGAGGCCAATTCCGTGGCGAGTGACCCAATCCGACGGGCGGCCGGCGGAAGAACCGAGGCTGAGTGCGCGTCGAACGCGAGAACCGCATAGAGCGGTCATGTCC
>JAGQPS010000282.1 GCA_020426595.1 Planctomycetales bacterium | reverse complement strand
GTCATCGAGCGGTTGGTGTCGGTCTTTCCCGCCGACGAACAACCGGGAGTTCGCCGACAGTTGGCCCTCGTGCTCAAGGCGGTCGTCTGCCAACACTTGCTGCTGGCCGACGGGCGAGTCGCGGAGCGCGACGCGCGCGATGACGGTCGCCGGCGCCGAGTCGTCGCGAGTGAAGTCCTGCGAGTGACGCCCGCCGTGGCCAACCTCGTGGCGATGGGGCGGAGTTCACAGATTTACTCGGCCATGGAGTCGGGGCAACAAGTCGGCATGCAAACGCTGGAACAAGACCTCGCTCGCCTCTGGCACCAAGGCGAGATCTCCGAAGCCTCGGCGATGGCTCATGCCCGCAATCCCGGCATCGTCCAGGATCGCGTCGCGCGATTGCGCGGTACCGGAGCGGGTTCGCGGTCGAATCGGGGAGGGAACCGCTGATGTCGACACTTCCTCCCGAGCCTTCCCATGATGCTGGGCAAACCGAACCAATCGATCTCAACGCGGTGAGGATCGATCCACGCTGGGCCTTGAAGCTTCCCGCGTCGCTCGCCCTTCGCAAACGACTGTTACCACTCGCGAAGCTGGACGGGCGGTTGCATGTCGCCTGTGTCGATCCCGACGACACCTCCACGCTGGCGTCACTGGCGCGGTTCTTCGAGGACGAGATCGTGCCGGTACGAGCCGAGCCGGAATCGCTCCGTCGAGCCTTGACTCGCATCTTCGGTGGCATGTCACTGGCCAACGCCGCCGATGCTGGCTCGCCTCGCAACCGGTCTCGCGATGCCCGTGTGACGGAAGACGATGCCGTCGCGATTTGTGATGAACTTCTGCAGGCCGCGTTGCTTCGCGGAGCGAGTGACGTGCACCTCGATCCGGGTGAGCGAGGGGTTCGCGTCCGTTTTCGCGTGGACGGAGTACTCGAGAGTTATCGCGAGCTCGGCTCGGAAACCTACGCGGGCGTTTCAAGTCGGTTCAAGGTACTGGCCGAACTCGATATCGCCGAACGTCGCTCGCCCCAGGACGGCCGCTTTTCGGCGCGGATTGGTCCCGAGCAAGTGCAGGTCGACATCCGCGTCGCGACGCTGCCGATTCGACACGGCGAACGCATGACCTTGCGGTTGTTGGCCGCTCATTCGGATAAGGTCACGCTCGCCGGACTCGGCATGTCGCCCCGGCATCGGGAACTGTTCGAGCACGCGTTGCAGCTTCCCTATGGACTCGTGCTGCTCACCGGCCCCACGGGAAGTGGCAAGTCGACCACGTTGTTCGCGGCTCTGAACTTGTTGCTCCAAACGCGGGGCGGCAACGTGCTGACGATCGAGGATCCGGTGGAGTACGAGATACCGGGGACCGCTCAGATCGAGGTCGACAGCGCGGACAAGGTGAGCTTTCACAAGGCGCTGCGGAGCATTCTGCGACACGACCCCGACGTTGTGATGATCGGCGAGATTCGTGACGCCCAGACCGCCGACATCGCGATGAAAGCCGCGCTCACGGGCCACCTCGTGTTTAGCACGCTGCACACCAACACGGCGGCTGGCGTGCTGACTCGGTTGCTCGACATGGGACTGCAAAGATACTTGGTCGCCGCGACCTTGCGACTGGCGGTGGCTCAACGTTTGGTGAGGCGACTTTGCCAACACTGCCGCGTGGAACATCGCCTCAGCGCGCGGGAAGCGATTTCGTTGGGTGATCCGGCTCTGGAGGGCCAAACGGTTTATGAACCGGGGGGCTGCCTGTACTGCGCGGGACGGGGCTTCACCGGACGAATGGCCTTGTTCGAGATGCTGCCCTTGGATGAGGAATTCTCTCGGGCGGTCGCCGAAGGAGCCGACGAGGCCGCGTTGATGCAGCGCATGCGGGCCCAGGGACTGGAAGTCCTCTCCGATGACGCCCGCGGCAAACTGCTGGAAGGTTTGACGACACGGACGGAGATTCTTTCCGCGACAACCGTGTGGTAACCGATGCCTCAATATTCCTATCTCGCTCGCAATCCCGCCGGCTCCCTGGAGCGTGGACGGCAGGAGGCTGCTTCACCGCGAGCCCTGCGTGCGGCGCTCGAACGGCGCGGCCTGAGATTGATGTCGGTCGATGCGGAAGCGGCGAATACCAGCCTGAGCTTCGACTTCTCCAACTTGGCGCCTTCCGCGTGGCTACCGCCCGCGTCGGTCGATATCGAATTGGCGCTGACTCAGTTGGCCGTCATGTTGCGAGCCGGCGTCCCGCTGCTCGGGTCACTGCGCACCAGTGCCGAGCAGTCGCGACGACGTTCCACCGCGCGTTTGCTCAACCGAGTGGCCGATCGTATTCAAGAGGGTGAGTCTTTCGCCGAGGCGCTGAGCGACGAACGGCGGGTCCCGGAACTCGTCACGCAATTGGTTCGTGTTGGCGAACAAACCGGCACCTTGGAATTGGTGCTCGAGCGAGCCGCCAAGCAGCTCGAACGGCGACGGTTGCTTACCACCCAGTTGCTCACCGCGCTGGCTTATCCGGCGCTGGTGATGGTCGCCGCGACCGGCATCACGATTTACTTGATCGTCGTCGTGATTCCCGAGCTGCAAAAATTCCTGGCGGCGCTCGGCCGTGAACTGCCCCAGATGACTCAGAACCTGCTCGATCTCTCGAACTTCGTGCAGGTTTACGGCATGCAGATTCTGATCGGAATCGCGGTGGCCATCGTGGGAGCGGTCGCTGTGTACCTGTGGCCACCAGGGCGGTGGTGGATCGATCGAGCGGCGTTGCGAATTCCCGTGATCGGTCCCGTGCTGCGGTTGGCTGGCACCGCCGCGTTCGCGAGTTCGATGAGCGTCCTGCTCAGGAGCGGGATCACGGTGCTCGAAGGATTGCGAACGGTCGAGCACTTGCACGCGAATCACTATTTGCGCGAGGTCGTTTCGCGGGCTCGTGATGCGGTGATTCAAGGCAGTAGCTTGGCGAACCCACTATCGACACCTTGGGGCTACATGCCAATGCTCCCGAAGATGATCGCCGTCGCCGAGAGCACGGGCGAACTCGACGAGATCCTCGACCATGTCGCCAAGTTTCACGAGGACCAACTGCAAGCCTCGATTCGTCGATTGAGTGCGATGATCGAGCCGGCAATTATACTGGTGATTGGTTCGATCGTTGGCTACGTCTACATCGCGTTCTTTCTCGCCTTGTTCGCGGCGGGGGGCAATATCTCATGACGCCGCGGTTCCTGGTTTTGCTCTCTCGTGTCGTTCTGCTCGTGGTGGCGGCGTGCGCCTTGTTGGGCGGCGTGCCGGCGCACCTTCGCACCGCGTTCGCCGCATCGCAAGAGCCAGCGGGGCCCGCCGAAGCGCCTCTGGCGAGTGGTGTGGCGACCGAGCCTCAACCGTCGCAAGAGACTGGCTCACCGACCAATCCATTGCCCGCTCCGTCCCCTGAGCAGCAGTCGAATCAAGTTCAAGAAGCGTCAAGCGTCGAGCCAGGCGAGCAAAGCGGTGATCGCGAGGATCCGACCGCACTCACGCCCGCGCTGCAAGAAGCCCTGCAGTTGACTCCGGGTGGAGTCGAGTCGTTGCCGCTGCCGCCGTTGCCAAACGTCCGGCTGCGTGGCCGAGTCATCGGGCTCGAAGGAGGCGGCACCGCCTTGGTGGAAATCGATGGGGAGCTCACGCGCCTTTCGGTGTCCGCGGAGCGCAATCGCGGCGCGGCCATGCTCCTCGAGTCCTATCCGTTGGAGGGCGGGTCCCTCGAGTCGGAACTCGAACTCGCGCTCGGCTCGTTGCTCGGCATGACCGAGGATGAACGGGCGGTTCGGACGCGCGATGGAGCCGAGCACTGGGAGCTGATCCAAGTGTCGCCCCGATACGTCGTGCTGCTGGCCCAACCATGGAATCGGCTCGTCATCGTTCGCTAGCACCGGGGCCGTCGCCCATTTCTGGCTCTCTCTTGAGCCCTCAACTTCCGATTCCCAGCTAGCAGTTGAACTAAAGCGACTAGGCAAACTTTTCCGGTCCCGCTGAGGCTGCCGATGGAGGTGCTAGGTCGGACCTCCTTGCGCTGACGAGGGATTGTCGTGCGAAGTTGGAAATCATGGATCTTGCTCGGCTGCCTCTGGGTGGCTCTTCTCGACGTGTCGCCGGCGGCACGGGCCCAAGAAGGTTCGCGTCCGTTGATCCTGCCCGAGTCGCTCGAATCCGGTCAGGCCGAGAGCGAACCGATCGGGCCAGGCCTGCGACTGCCAGCGGGGCAAACCTCGTCGCGTCGCATCCCGCTGATCGAATTCCGCGGAGTCACGCTGCACGAAGCGATGCGTGCCTTTAGCGAGCAAACGGGCATCAACGTCATTTGCACTCCGGACGCGGGCGAGACGGAGCTCAACGTTTATCTGCGCGATGTCGAGCCGATGGCGGCGCTCGATTCGATCACGCGAGCCAACGGACTCTTCTACCGCGAGGATGATACCTCCGGCATTATTCGCGTCAGCACGACCGAGGAATACGAGCGTGATCTCTCGAGTTTCCGCGAGGAACAGACCGAGGTTTTCACGCTCCTTTACCCGAATCCGGTCGCGGTCGCCTTCGCTATCCAGAACCTCTTCGGTCAGCGCGTGCAGATGAACTTCTCGGACGCCGACACGCTCGACATGATCGATCTGGCTCAACGGTTCGGTCGCTTCGACATGGTCGACGGCCGAGCGCTGGGTCTGGGCACCTTTCAAGGCAACAGTTTTGGCGCGAGTGGCTCGGGCACCGGCGGCTTTGGAGGCAATGGGCTGAGTGGCGGCTTCGGAGGTCGATTCGGTAATCAAGGACTCGGCTTTGGCGGCGTCGGTGGCATGAACGGACTCGGGGGCGGAGGTTTCGGGCTCGGCTTCAATTCGCTCGGCGTCGGCAACCTCCAAGGCGGCCTCAATAACCGCTCCCGCACCCAGGGTCGAATGACGACCGCCGATCAGCTGGCCGAATTCGAGGCGATGAATGATCTCACGGCCGATCAGATCCAGCAACTCGAGTCGATGCTCGCTGGTCAAGGCGGCGTCGATGGCGATACGCGAGCCGATTTACTCGAGCGACGACAAGCGACGATCTTCGTGACGGTGATTCGGCGTAACAACCAACTCATCGTGCGCACCGGCGACGAACGGACGATGCAGCAGATCGCCGAGTTGATCGCGAGTCTCGATGTACCGACTCCGTTGGTTCTGCTCGAGGTCAAGGTGATGCGCATCACGCTCGAGGATGGCTTCGAGTCGGCCTTTGATTACCAGTTCTCGGACGGACACCGCGGAGCGGGTGGATTCAACGACGGCGGCATCCTGCCTCCCACCAGCAACGCGAACAACGACGCCTCGACGCGAGTCGCTCAGTCGATCGATCTTGGCGGTACAGGGCTCAACGCGGGTGCCCTGGCGTTCCAATACGTCAACGCGAGCTTTCGAGCACGCATGCAATTGCTCGAGACCGATAACCGAGTCACCGTGTTGGCTTCGCCGATCTTGCTCACCGCCAACAACGAAGTGAGCCGGATCTTCGTTGGCGACACCTTGCCGTTCACGGTCGGCTTCACCGCTCCCCAGATCGTCGCCGCGGGAACCACGAGCAACACGATCGCCGGCACGCCGATCACCGAACTACGGGACGTCGGGCAGTCGCTGCTCATCACGCCCAATATCAATGCCGACCGAACCGTGACGCTGCGCATCGTCGAGGAAAACTCGCGGCGCGTAGTGGATGGAGCCAACATTCCAGTACCCAACGCGACCGGAGCCATCGTCGATCAAGCGGTCGATACCGTGACTCGCAATACGGTGAGTGGCACGATCGTGGCCCAGGACGGTCTCGCCGTCGCTCTTGGCGGACTGATCGAGGAAGAGGTGAGTGACGGCCGGCAACAAGTGCCTGTTCTCGGCAAGCTGCCGGGCGTTGGTTTCTTCTTTCGACGTCAGAACACGCAGCGTTCCCGCTCCGAGTTGATCGTGGTCGTCCGACCGCTCGTGTTCACCACGCCGCTGGAAAGCGCGGCTTCGAGCGCCGACCTGCTGTCGGAGCTGAGCATCCACCCGAACGCTCCCGATGGATTGGGCTCGCTCCACACTTTCGCCCCCGACGAAGTCGTGCGTCCCGATCCCTGCGTGAACTTGCAACACGACATGTTCCGTTTCCATTCGGTTCAGCCCAAACGGTACTAGTCACCTTTCACCTCCGACCTTGCCGTCGAGCCTCCGGATGATCACCGCGATTGTCCCGGCCTAGTGCTCCGGCGAGCCTCAACGTTTATCGCAGGATCGAAGTGATGGATCACAAGCGAATCAACAGCCGAATCGAACTCCCTCATCGTGCACCGTCGCGATACCAGCGGTCGCTCGCGATGATGTTGACATGCGGCATCGCCGCCAGCCTCGTCACCGGGTGCCAACGTTGGTCGTCCGAGACGATTGGCGAGAGCTGGGCGACTCCGCTCAAGGTGTTCCGTTCGGACGCCCCGGAGAGCGAACCGGAAGATTCCTCCGCCACCGATCATCGCCCCACGGTTCCATTGGCTCGCTCGATTCGCTTCGAGGGACACGAAGTGGTGCTGGGTGACAGCGAGGTGGTGAGCTGCACGCCGCTCGATTTGCTGACGCGAGTCCGCGAGGAAATCACGGCGGGTCATTGGATCGAGGCCCGCTCGTTCATCCTGGCCCACACCGATACGGCTCGACAAACATTGCTGCAGCTCTCGCCCGCCGAATGCCCGGATCTTGGAGCGAGGTTGATCGCCACGACCTTGGACTCGGT
>JAGQPS010000281.1 GCA_020426595.1 Planctomycetales bacterium | reverse complement strand
GAAGCGTGAAAAGCGCGACGTCAAAACACACGCTTCGGGTTTCACTTGTTTTCCCACGCCATTGAGTTGGTCGACCGGGGGCGAAGCGTGAACAGCGCAATGTCGAGAATTGGGCCTCGCGTTGTCGCCGGGGGACGTCATCTCCGCTGGCGACCTCGTTGCGGTCGAGCGTTGGGGTCGTAGTTGGGATTCGGGTTCGCTGGGCGGGGAGCATCGAGCGATGTTTGCCATTCTCGCAATTGAGTGGTTAGTCGGTCCGCGATTTCTGGATGCCTAGCCATCAGATTGGTCGCCTCGCCCGGATCACGGCTCAAATCATAGAGTTCAAACCGCGGGGTCTCGAAGAATTCAATCAGCTTCCAATCACCGCTTCGCATCGCACTACTCGGCTCACCACGCCCGATATAACAGGGGAAATGCCAGTACAGGTCACGCTCCGGGGGGTGGTGAGCGTCAGCAAGGAGAGGGCCAAGGTCGACGCCATCACAAGGTTGCGACTCAGCGATTTCGGCTCCAGCCCAGGCCGCGATGGTGGGAAGGAAGTCGATCGAAGAAGTCGGCCAGTCGATCGACCGACCAGTGTGGACCACGCCTGGACCGGCAATCACGCAAGGAACTCGCAGGCCCCCTTCGTAGAGACTCCCCTTGCTGCCGTTGAGCGGCTTGACGTTCTCGGGCATTCCTCCGTTGTCGCTTGTCACGATAATCCAAGTCCGATCATCGATTCCCAATCGCTCCAACATTGCCACGAGACGTCCGAGGTTTTGATCGACGGATTCGATCATCGCGGCAAACTCCGGTGAGGTGTTGTGCGAGTCGACCTCAAGAGCACGTTCGCGATACTTGGCTACCATCTCGGGATCTGGCTCATACGGAGCATGCACCGCGTGCGTGGGCAGGTACAAGAAAAACGGCTCGTCGGCATGTCGTTCGACGAAGTCCAGCCCCTGGTCAAACAGCACGTCGGTCAATCGCCGCCCCTGGGAATTCAAATACCGATTGCGTTCAAATCCCAAGTCACTGGGCCTCGAATACTCCTCGAAGCCTTGTCCCAACGGAGTCGTAGGGCCATTTCGCCCTCGCCCCAGATTCCACATGCCATAACACGCGGTGGCGTAGCCGTGGCCTTGTAGCAGCTCGGCGATCGTCATGGTTTCCGCGGGCAGCGAGTCACTGCTGGTTGAACTCATGATGCGATGCCAAGGCCGTCCCGGGGCGTGAGTGTCATCGACCACTGTGTAGATACCGTGACGCGGCGTGT
Organism: Planctomycetales bacterium; assembly: GCA_020426595.1. Lineage (GTDB taxonomy): Bacteria > Planctomycetota > Planctomycetia > Pirellulales > Pirellulaceae > UBA11682. Next base: position 5,485 of record JAGQPS010000281.1, on the reverse strand, counting down.
ACTGACCGCTCAAGAGACAGGCACGAGTCGGCGCGCAGTTGGGAGCCGCCGCATAGGCCGCGGTAAACCAAACTCCCTCTCGCCCGAGGCGATCGATATTGGGAGTCTCGACAAACTCATTGCCTGCCAAGCCAATGTCGTGCCAGCCTAGGTCGTCCACGAGAAGGAACACAATATTCGGGCGTCGCTCGGTCGAGCCCGGGATTGAAGCGGCCTCGGGATTCGCTTCAGCGTCGGGCATGAGTGACGGGGAGACCGGGCCGATTTCGAACCGACCCAACCGATCTCGCTCCACCTTTTCAAACATCCGCAATACCGTGGATTCCAACTCTCGCAACTCGAGTCGCTCGTTGCCATTGAGATCCAATTCGTCGGCATGCACTTGAAGAAAACCTCCCAAGGCCGACTTGGCTCTACCTTGCCTTTGTATGCGTGACAGTTCGATTCCCTCATCATCGTCCCGCGCGAACCACTCGTAGGCTCGACGTGCCTCGCCCAGTAGTTCCTCGCGTGAGAGATAACCATCACGGTTGGTATCGAGTTCGTCTCCATGGACTTCGATCCAAGGCCGACGCACGTCAGCGGTAGGCGACTGTCGCGGTTCGTCGTGCACCGCATTCGAGGCTTGGAGTGGCGTCGGCGACTCGGCCACGGCTGAGCTGACGAAAATGAGCGGTGAGTCGGCTTGGTCCACGGGCGCGATTCCGGCCTGGTCCGGGCGACGCGTAGGAGAGGGCCGATCGTTGGGTGGGGGAGGACGTCGCGGAGGACGACGGTTGGAGCGAGGACGATAAGTCTCCTCGGTTGCTCGGGATCCGCCGTTGCTATAAACGAAGCGAACCGATCGATCATCGTTGATTTGGTAGTTGACCGAATGACGGCGGCCTCGCAGCTCGTAGAAAACCGCCATCGACTTGCCATCGTCGCTGCGTTGAAAGTCGACGATCGTGGCTCCCCGAAGCGGCTCCCCAGCGGGACGCAACGGTTCGGCTCGCGGTTGCGGATCGACTTGTCCGTCACGCACCCGCACTTCGCCGTGGAAACCTCCATTGAGGTAGGGATAATCGCGAGTCGCGTGATAGTGGTAACGGCCAGCCTCGTCCTCATGTCCGTTGAAACGATCTAGTGGCTTTTGATCATTCTCGGTCTGGAATCCAAGGATCGGATAGCCATCGAGTGCGAAAGCGATCGGGTTCCCCTCGCCCACTGCTTCCTGGAGATGCACGGGCGCGATGTGATAGTGGTAGTCATCGGCCCGACCGCAATGGCCACCCCATTCGTCCAATTCGCCCGCTAGAAGCGTATCGGTTCGCCCGTCGTTCTTGATGGGGTTGAAAATGGGCACACCGTTGACGGCCAGCGCGATAGCTCCGCGAAAGAAGTTGTCGCGGCATGATAGTGGATTGGCGGCGGGACGAGGATTCAGGGGAATGCGCCAGGCGTTCTCTCCGGTGTAAGGTTGGGGAAGTGGGACCTGTTGTTGCCATGCCGTGATGCCCTTCATCATCGGATGGTTAGGCATGCCGTGGGATTCCACATAAAGGAACTCGTCGTCGGCTCGCACTCTGACTACTTCAGGGAATCGCTGAAAATGCGCCGCGATGGCGGACAACTCCTCGGTCGAGTCGACGATGGCAATCGGACTCCAATCACCGCTCCAAGAAGTCGACCGAGCAGGTTGGATACTTAGGGCGCTACGGGTGTATCGCTCGTCTGCCGCGGTAGCGCGCGGCGTGTTGAGCGCCTCGATATCGCTGAGTCGCTCCCTTACCCATTGCTGGTCCGACCATGCCAGTCGGTCCATTTCGAGTGAAACGCAAATGCCTGATTCGCGTTCAATAATGATCTGGGATCCATGTCTCGTCACCAACGAGCCGTTAAACGACTTCGTGCCATCCGCCAACGTCCACGAGCGAAACGACGAATTCGATTCTTGCGGCGAGTCATGGCCCGAATGAGCCGCGGCACTCCGATGCGCCCCCAACAACAGAAGAAGTCCGAGCCAAGTCATCCAGCGGCGATGGCGCCAGGGAAGGACTGAATGGGACATGGATATCCTTTCGTGAGGCACAAGTAGATCACGACCGCGGCTTGCGGCGTCGGACCTTTACGGGGAAGCGAAGTCATCGTCTCCGAGTTCGGTCTCGCGGAGTGGATCGACGGGGTTGCGGTGAGCCGATCGAACGGGTCCAGGTCACTAGATCCTCGACCAATTCGGGGTGTTCCGCCGCCAAGTTCGTCGTCTCATTGGGATCATCGATGATGTGGAACAACAGCGGTTCCACTCCCCTACCCGGCAGGACCAATTTCCACGGCGGATCGAAAGTGGCCGTGTCTTTACTGCCCATCACGAATCTTGGACGCTCCATCACGTCATTCGATACGATCGCCGACCATTGGTTGGAGCCATCGAGCAATTCACCTTCCCGCGGCTCGATGCCCGCCGCGGCGCGGAGCGTAGGGAGTAAGTCGGTAACGCACAGAAAATGCTCGCTTATCCTCCCTGGTTCCAAGGTGCCTGGCCAACGCATGGCGGCAGGAACCCGTATGCCTCCTTCAAACGTTTCGCCCTTTTCGCCGCGGAGCGGGCCGTTGTTGGCACCTTGGCTCAACTGGCCTCCGTTGTCACTAAAGAACAGCACCAAAGTCGACTGGTCGAGCCCGGACTGTTCGAGACAGGTCAGAACTCGTCCGACTCCCGCATCGAGCGACTCAATATTCGCCTGCATCAGCTGTGTGCGATCACGCTTGGAAAGTCCGTCGCGTCCCGGAGGAACCGAGAGTGGACCGTGTACCGCATTGAAGGCCAGGTAAAGAAGAAAGGGGCGGTCCTGGTCCCGCGTTTCAATCAACTTGACCGCTTCGGCGGCCAGCAAGTCAGTCGAGAACCCAGCCTCCTCGATGGGGCGCCCATTGCGTTGCCAATCGAGTTCTCCCGTGTCCTTACGATGGTGTGTGTCGTAGTCAATCGCACCATGAAGATGACCATAAAAATGCTCGAAACCGCGACTCTGGGGATAGTACGCCTCGCCTGACCGTTGACTGTCCTCAGGTCCGCCAAGGTGCCATTTGCCGCACATCCAGGTTTGATATCCGGCCGCCTGAAACTCTTGTGGCAGCGTCCGGTACTTGAGGTCCAAGCCAGAGGAGTTGTTGACTTGCGTGCGGAGCGTGGCGAATCCCGTAAGCAAGGCGGCACGCGTTACCGAACAGATGGGATTGGCGTAGAAACGGTCGAACTGGACTCCCTCGCGGGCAAGACGAGCGAGATGGGGCGTGTTCACTTCCGGGTTGTTCCACTGGATATCGCCAAATCCCTGATCGTCCGACACGATCACCACGATATTCGGTCGCATCGTGTCGGAAGCGCCTCGGGCAACGTCTGGGGCGACTTCGGCTTGGGCCGCGTGCGGTGCTCCAAGTTCCGAGGGGCGTTCGTCGGTGTCTTGAGCGAGTGTCCAAGCGGGCTGTGTCATCCCGAATACACCAACGGCGATGACCGTCAAGCAAACATACAAACGATCCGAGAGACGCAAGGAAGTCGCGAACTTCGTCATGGGAGGCTCGTCAGGATTCGAGTCGAAATGCCACAACAACCGGGGTCCATCGCCAAACCAAAGGAGGACAAGGGGAGAATCCCAAACTCGTCCAAGCCGAATCGCTCGGCCCCTCCTTGCCTAACGCGGACCGTCTCCAGCTATCCACAAATGGAACCAGCCGTGAAATGGCGCGAGTTAGCCGGGATTACTTGAAAAGCTCTCTCGAAAACGACCGGTCCAATCCCAGGCGGCTCTCACGGGGCCAGCGGGCTTCCTCGAGTCGCTCCGCGCGGGGGCCGCGAAGGCGTATACTGGTCTCTTCGTTTTGGATCCGCTTCTCTGAAAACGGCGATGAGTTTGGATATGTCCGATTCCGCAACGCTCGATCTCAAGACCTTCATTCGCGATGTCCCGGATTTCCCCAAGCCGGGCATCCTGTTCAAGGATATCACTCCCCTGCTCTCGCACCCCGATGCTTTTCGCGAGTCGGTCCGCCGGATCGCCGATCAGTTTCGCGAGACCAAGCTCGATGTGATCGTCGCGGCCGAGGCTCGTGGCTTTATTTTCGCCGCGCCCGTCGCGCTCGAGTTGGGCGTTGGATTCGTGCCGATTCGCAAGCCGGGCAAGCTCCCCTTCGACCGACTCGGCCACGACTACGAACTCGAATACGGTACCGATCGATTGGAGATTCACGTCGACGGCGTGAAGCCCGGAGATCGCGTGCTCGTGATCGATGATTTGCTCGCCACCGGTGGAACGGTGGGAGCTTGCGTGCAGCTACTCGAGAAATGTGGCGCTCAAGTCGTCGCCTGCGCTTTCGCCATCGAACTCGGGTTCCTCAATGGCCGAGACAAGCTCACGCCTCATCCAATCTTCAGCCTGATTGAATACTGATCGCGGCGAGCCTGTCGTCACGAGCGAATCGGCCGCACGGGTATTGGGTTGGGTTCGCGGGTTGTTCGGCACTCGACGGAAGGGCTGGGTTGTCCACGCCCTTTTCGGCCCAAGCGAATCGACGTGCCCCCCGCGACTTCGATGGTAACTCCTCACACTTCTCTGTAACGAGCCACGCATGTCCTATTTCCTTGGCATCGACATCGGTACCTCGGGCACCAAGACGCTCCTTATCGACTCCTCAGGAAAAATCCTGGCGGAGGCGACGGAAACCTATTCGACGTCTCACCCCAAGCCGTTGTGGAGTGAACAGGATCCAGAGCTGTGGTGGGATGCGACGGTCAAGACCGTACGCAAGGTCGTGAAGTTGGCGAAGGTCAAGGGATCCGAGGTCAAGTCGATCGGCTTGTCGGGCCAGATGCACGGTAGCGTCTTCCTGGATCGCAATGACAAGGTCATTCGTCCCGCCCTGCTGTGGAACGACCAACGGACCGCCGCGGAATGCGATGAAATCGAACGACGAGCGGGCGGTCGCGGCAAGCTCATTAGCATGGTGGCGAATCCCGCGCTCACGGGCTTCACCGCTCCCAAGATCCTGTGGCTTCGCAACCACGAGCCGAAACGGTTCGACCGCACCAAGAAGATCCTGCTACCCAAGGATGATGTGCGCCGGCGACTGACTGGCGAGTACGCCACGGATGTGAGTGACGCCAGTGGCATGCTGTTGCTCGACGTGGCGAAACGCGATTGGTCGACTCAGCTGCTCAGTAAACTCGAGCTGGATCGTGACCTGTTCGCGAAGTGCTACGAATCCGAGGAAGTCACCGGGGCGCTCACGGCCGACGCCGCGAAGGCACTGGGCCTCTCGACCGATTGCGTCGTGGTTGGTGGAGCGGGCGACTGCGCGGCCAATGCGTTGGGCACCGGCGTTGTTCGGACCGGAGTATTGTCGACCTCGATTGGCACGAGCGGCATCATGTTCGTGCATTCGGATGAGGTGCAGATCGACCCGCAAGGACGTTTGCATACGTTTTGTCATGCCGTTCGCGGCA
>JAGQPS010000280.1 GCA_020426595.1 Planctomycetales bacterium | reverse complement strand
CGCGGCATACCGGAAAGCGCAACATCTAAGAGCGTAAGCGACGGATTCTTCGATGTCTCGAACAAGCTGCTAACACGTTGCGCCACGAACACCTCCGCTTCGCGCCATCCATTAAAGCACAACATCTGAAAGCGCGAGCGAGGAATCTTCCTCCCGCGAACGTGGTCATTCGCATTTTGTGCGCAAAGCAGATTGTCGAGTCTCGTACCCTGGCGCGAAGGTTGCCGGAGAGCGTGAAGAGTGAATCCCAGTTTGTATTTGCAGTGGCCGTGTCCGCTTGCTCACGCTCACGGATGTCGCGCTTTCAGGGATGCCGCTAGGCGGTAGCGTTGGTTGATTAACGAGATCTTAGCTTGCTTGAGAACTTGAAGAATCCCTCGCTCACGCTTCGGGTTTCCTTTGGCTTTTCACGCTTTTGACATGATCGACTGAGGCGAAGAGTGAAATCCGCGACATCAAGATTTAGGCTTCGGGTTTCCTGTCTTGGCCGTCCTTGACGTAGTCGACGACGGTACTGAGTTCGTCTTCGGTGAAGACCCACCTGATGCTGCCGCGTTCAGCCCACCATTGGGTTCTAGAAGGGTCAAATTGTCTGAGGACGCGCGTAGCGTACGCCTTTAGATCCGTGCGGATCTTCTTTGGAGATGCTTGGCCGGCCGAAACGACGGCGTGAACGTGGTTGGATCGGCAGTTTACCGCATATAGGTGCCAGCCACGTTGGCGTGCGGTTTCTTCGACTTGGCTTTCATCCGATTTACGCTGTTGAGCGGTTAGCCGGACGGCATCTTCCATCATTCGTGTGTTGCAGTCGGCTTCAAGACCCCGACTGGGCAATTGCCATCCCCGCCGGTAGTCCACCCTGCCCCTAGCGTCCCCAGGAAGCCATGTTCCAAACGTGACCCAAGTAAAGAAGAACGCAATTGGATCAACATTCCGCATGTGACATGCCGTGAAAGTTCCGGAACAAATGGCTTCCAATCACCGCCGTCGACGTTCCGCCAAGTTTTCCGAGCGGTGGCTCCGGGAACCAACTAGAACCGCGGCGCGCCTGCTCCCGCCGCGGGATCGAGAGATTCTAGAGTCTCGAGAACTTCGTCGATTTGATCTCCAGCGGCATGGAGCACCGCGTTGTCAATTCGAATCTCGATCTCCACCGTTTGAGGCGTTGAATCGAAGTGACCGGTGATGAGGAATGGCTTGCCCTCGCGTAGATCCTCGCTGGCCCGAGGAAACCGCAGTCGGGACAAACGGTCATTCGGGGCGGGCAGTAACCTAGCGACATCGAATTGAATCTGGCTTTCAAGGATTGCTTCTTCCTCCCCAGCTCCGTTCCCTTGGTTCTGCAACCTTTTGTTGCGCTTCGAGATAGCCGCGAACCGCTCCATGGGATCGGTTCCAAAGGTGAGGTAGAACTCTTCGTCGCCGAAGCCAAAATTGACGTCCGCCGTCTGTCCCGCGAGTTGCCGGGCGCCAGGAACCGGAAACTCCATCATGTGCCAACGCACATCGCCAGTCCGATGCGCGTTGATCTTCACCGCTAAAGCGCCGGCCGCTTGTTCATCGAAGTACTCCATGAACCGGATTGTCGCGGCCTCGAGTTCGTCCAACGCATCGTGATTGAGGCGAACTCCAATCAACACTTCGGGCATGCCGCCGCCCGCGGCCATGTTCAGCGTGGCACCCATATCGAATCGCCCTTCATCGATTTGGTCCAGCACGGCTTGCCCAACGGCTCGCGGAAATTCAAACGGCGTATAGCCGTCGGTCCCGCGCGGTAGACCACCAATCGCCCCGCGTTGTTGTTCGAGCATCGCGAGTCGCGAGCGCACGTTGAGTCTCAGACTGTCCGCGTAAACGGAGTCCGGTGAAAAATCGAAAGAGACCGCGAGGCCGAGAAGTGAGTCGGTCGCGAAAGCCGGGAAGCTGGTCGGCGTTTGGGCGATCGCCACGAGTTCCGTGAGATCCTGACCGGCACGTGCATTCAATGCTAGACGAGTCACGAGCGCCCGGCTGTCGGACTCGACGGCAAGCGAGACTCGAATGATCTCGGACGCATCGACAAGGAGCTTGAGACCTTCATTCTCCAATCGATTCTGTTCCTCGAAGGCCCGTCGCTCCGCCGGCGACATGAACATTAACAGGGCCTCATTCTCCTCGTCCGCTAGGTCAATGAAGGCCTGGAAGGCTTCGTCGGTGATTTGCTCGGAGTGGAGTTCCGCGACGATCAATTCATCCGATTCGACTTCAAACCAGCTCGCTGGATCTTCGGGGAAGTCATCGAGAGCGGACAACTGGGAGTGCCCAAAGCACCAGTCTCCGACGACCTTGATGAAGTAATCCGGGTTCTTGCTCGCTTCGCCAATGCTGTAAACCTGAGTCTCCTTATCGAATTCCCAATCCGTTCCCAGCGATAGGGAAAGCAGCTCGGCGAGTCCCTCGGGATTGGTCGCGGGGAAACATGCCACTGGCTCGCCTCCCGCTACCTCCCAATTGCCATACAGTCCCCAGGGCCGTTCGATATCCAAGCATCGCTTGAGCTGAAACTCGTAACCTCCGATGAGGAATAGCGCGTCGGACATTCCAATGTCCTCGATAAGCTGCCGCCCCTCTTCGAACAGTTGTTTGGCCGGAGCGAACTTCACGACATAGCCGGGCTCCCGTTCTTCGGCGCGGAGTGCCCCCATGACCCCCGTCCCAAGAAGCAGGGCCACCGTCAGGCTGACGACAATTCGAAACGCGCTCTGTTTGTCAGTCACGATGCTCATCCCTTCGCAAATAAGTTCGCGGCACCCTCGGCATCCATGCCCGTCAGCGGCGCCGTAAAGCCACGACGAGGCGAGCAAGCGGATCCCGAGACTTCACTCCCGGATACCCCATGTTGGCCATGGGAGCAGCGGTTATAGATGGCTGACTTGAGGGAGTCAAACAGTTTTCCGAGGGGACTAAAACCGTTTAGCTCGGTGGAGAACCACGGCCGGCCTAGGGGGGCGACGCGTTTCATCGTGGCGACCGTGGAGTCCAATGCTCTCCGCCCGTAATGCGGTTGGGAACTGGCTCCTTGGCGTTCGGCTGACGAACCGCGACACGACTCGAAGTGTGAGAGGATCGGCTTACTTCATGACCCCTCAACAAAAAAGGCGGGTGGACCGAGTCGGGTTTAATCCCGCACTCGAATCCATCCGCCTTGTACGAAACTCGGTTTCCTCTTGGCTACTGATAGCCTAGCGAGAGCCTTGTTCTCAGCTTCCGCTAAGGCCGATGCAGTAAAGGTGCTTGCTGCTTCGGATGAACAGATCGCCTCCGCTCGTCGCTGGCGAGGAACTGAAATCCTCGCGCTCGCTCGTCACGCGGTTCGCACCGAGTTGTTCGAACTCAGCGCCAGCCTTCACGACGTACATGTCGCCTCCACGAGTGACGTAGATGATCTTGCCGTCGACAAGAATCGGCGACGAGTAGTCTTGGCCACCCATGCCGCCTCGCCCACCTCGACCACCACCACGTCCAGGAAATCCACCTTCCTGACCCGCTGGCGGAGCTTCCACGTTCGCCCGCTCCGGAGCCGTCAGTCGCTCACGATAGATCGACTCGCCCGTCTTCGCATCGATGCAATTCGCGATGCCTCCGGCGATGAAGTAGATCCGTCCCTCGTGCAAGATCGGCGTGCCGATTCGATTGGTGTCACGGCCCGACCACACGACATGCGACTGAGTCACATCGCCTTCGCCATTGGCTCGCACGGCGATGGAACCGCCTCCACGCCCTTCGATGCCATACACCACTTCTCCGTCGGTCACGACGCTCGAGCAATAGGTGTTGGTATCCATCGCGGCCGCGTACCAGCTCACCTTGCCACTCGCCGCATCAAACGCCCAAATCTCGTAGGGCACGCCGATCACGACATCCGCTTTACCCTCCTCGCGAGGAACGATGACCGGAGTCCCCCACGTACCGGAAAATCCCTCGGCCTCGAATTTCCAAGCTTCCTCGCCCGTGTTCTTGTTGAAGGCATACAGCGTTTGGCTCTCGGCGAACGCCGGCACGATCACGAGGTCGCCTTGCAACACGGGGCTCGAAGCCGAACCCCAGCCGCGTGAATCGCTACCGGTTCCCACCTCGCGACGCCACAGTTCGTTGCCTTCGAGATCGAAAGCCACGACGCCCGATTTGCCAAAGAAAGCAAACACCTTCTCCCCGTCGGAGACCGGCGTGTGCGACGCATAGCCGTGCTCGGCGAACATCCCGCCATACACGTCCTCGGGGAGTTCCGCCGCGATCTCCTTGTTCCAGAGCTCGGTTCCATCGCCACGCTGGAAGCAAATCAAATGGCGTTTAAGGTCCTTCTGGTCACCCGGATTTCGTTGATCGGTCCCATACCCCGACCAGCAAGTGACGAGCACTTTGTCACCGACAATGATCGGACTCGAAGAACCTGGCCCAGGCAGCGCGACTCGCCACCGCAGATTCTCGGTCTCACTCCAAGTCGCCGGAACCGGTTCGGGATCCGACGAGACTCCCGATCCATTCGGACCACGAAACCGGAGCCAGTCGTCGGCGCCAACCGCGGATAAGGGCATGTAGCCAGCCACGCCCACCGCGAATAGCCCGAGATACGTACGCCATCGCACTCCCATTCGACCGGTCTCCTCAATTCATTGGTAGCGGAGCCAAGATAAGTAGATGGGCTGCCGCATGAGTCAAACTGGCTCGGCTCCCGCACCTAGCGGAGGACCGACCCTTGGATCCCAAGACAAGAAAGCAAAACGACTGGAAGATCGTCGCCAGATCCCAGAAGATAACGGTCTCGCGGCGTGACTGAAAGATTTTTCCCCAACAGTCCGCCGACTAAGCCGTTTCGTCTTGCTTTCGCTTTTTCCATCCGAGTTCGCCTTCACGCCCTCGGTTCGTCCCTCACTTGCTCGGCGGTTCTCGTTGATCACCCGGTTAGTCGCATCCCTCGCCGAGGCCCAATCGGTCTCGTGGCGACTGACCCAGCCCCAGGAATCATTCGTATGCAGCTATGGAACCCGCGACTCGTCCCAATGTTTCTCTGGGGTCTCGGAATCAGCTTGCTTCTGTTTTCGAGCCCTTGCCCAGCCCAGGAAAACTCGGCGACGCTCGAGGGCGAACAGCCGTCGGAGTCAGCGGTCGATGTCTACCTGCTCTCCGGCCAAAGCAACATGCAGGGCTCCGGCCGAGTCGCTGATTTGCCAGCCTCATGGCTTGAGCCGATCGAGTCCGTCCGCTTCTGGAACGGCACCGATTTCGAGGTGCTCACTCCTTCCGTCACCCGTTCGGCCGCTCGAGTCGAGCAGTTTGGGCCCGAAGTCGGGTTCGCTCGCGAGATGGCCGAACTAGCGCCCGAACGGACCATTTACCTGATCAAGTTTTTTCGCTCCGGTCAGCCGCTCCATCACGGCTGGAACGGCAACCAATGGGCGGGGCCGGATCCGGGACCAGGACGAGCGAACTTCTATCCTGGTCTCGACGCCGATGACCCCAACCAGGGACGTCACTATCGAGACATGATGACCGTGGCCCAAGCCGCTTGGCGGCACCTCGAGCAGCAGGGCCTCGAACCTCGGCTTCGCGGCATTGTCTGGATGCAGGGGGAACAAGACTCCAAACACGAGCAGTCCGCCGGCGAATACGCGGCGAGCCTAGCCCAATTCAAGCAACGCACCGAACAGGATTTGCACAGCGATTCCGTTCCGTTCGTCTTTGGGCAGGTGCTGCCGCACTCCCCTCCCCTGCCTCGATTCACTCACCGCGATTTGATTCGAGCCCAACAGCAGGCCGTCGATATGCGATCCGGCGCGCCCGAGTCGACCGTGGGCTGCTGGATGGTTTCGACCGATGGCATGCCCCTGCTCAATGACACCGTCCACTACGACGCGCGGGGACAAGCCATGCTGGGACAGGCGTTCGCCTTGGGGATGTTGCAAGCCCAAGGAATGCTCGACGCTCAAGCAAGCCAAGCCGAATCCAATCCCCCAAATCCCTGAGCCCAAGGCGAGCCTTGTCGCGCGGCGACCGGACTAGCCAATCCCAGCCTGGTCCGATTCTCACGCGGCTTCATCGCTCCTTTCCCAGGGAACGGGCGAGCCGGAGTTGCGTGACAAACTTTCGCCCGATTACCCTAGAAGATCCTGCCTAACGCATCCCCTCCTCCACTCTGGGTGGTCGCATGTCGTTTGCCTCGACGCGTCTCCATCGTTTTCATCGATGGTCGATCTTTCGCCGCTTCGCTCCGCTCACCATTGGCTTGTGCGTTCTCGCGGTGCATTCCACCGCGTGGTGCCAAGAAAATGAAGCGGTCGCCGCGGAGACACCTCGTTTCAACCGAGACATCCGCCCGCTGCTCTCGAGCATCTGCGTCAAGTGCCACGGGCCCGACGACGAACATCGCGGGGCCGACCTGAGACTCGATACGCCCGAGGGAATCGAACAAGCCTTCGGCGGTGGAACGGATTCGAGCGAGGCATGGGCCCGCATCACTTCCGACGATCCGTCTTCGGTCATGCCACCCCCTGAGAACCCAGACCAGCTCACCTCCGACCAAGTCGCGACGATCGGAGCATGGATCCAAGGCGGCGCGCCCTGGGAAGGCCACTGGGCGTTCATTCCACCGCGCCAGTTAGCCGTTCCGGCCGCTGGCCAAGGTTGGGCGATCAACCCGATCGACCACTTCATCGCGGAGCGACTCGAGTCCCAAGGCCTGACGCCTTCGGCTCAAGCCGATCCCGAACGACTGTTG
>JAGQPS010000027.1 GCA_020426595.1 Planctomycetales bacterium | reverse complement strand
CCTCATGAAGCTCTCGCCCGACGGCGAGCGTATGGCCACGTACTCCACGGATGGCGTCGTTCGTATCTGGGACGTCGGCCGTCAAGAACTGCTGACGATGATGCCGTTGACCATTGGCGACTTGGCCTGGTCAAGCGACGGATCAAGGATCGCGGTGACCGAAGTAAGTCAACGAGGCGAGAGCCGACTCGCGATTTGGGAAGTCCAACCCAACCTCAGACGAATCGCCGAGGTCGATCGACAGGCTTACCTCGTGCGTTGGGCGGACAACGGAACGATCGCCGTAATCGGCCGAGACGAGTGCTGGTTCCATCGCCTCGACCGACAGCCGGTCCCCGCCGCGATTCCGGTGGAGCGATTCGACATCGGTGAGACCCTATTCTCGGCCGATAACTCATTGCTCGTTATCCCCGCGGATAAGTCGGCTCTCGTCATGTCCTTGAATGGTGACGTCAGCGCTCGCATTCCCACCGGTGCAAGTCGTCCCTGTTTTCTGCCGGGGACCAGCATGGTCGTGTTGGCCGAACTAGAAACGGTGAGCTCCACCTCAGGGGTCGCCGTCGAACCGGTCCTCAAGATTTACGACACGCAAGGTCAACTGAAGGTCCGACATATGCTCGGAGCGGAAATCTCGGCGTCAGGTGATAGCCAGCCTCAGCTCTTTGCCACACCGCTCGCCGACGGACATCGAGTCGTCGCTGAAGTGGATGGGAAGTTAAGTCTGGTCCGATTCGATGAGACCTACTCGTCGGCTATTGCCGAGAGCCCGTTACCGATCGATTGGTCATTTCAGGTGCCGGGTCAAAGAAACCATTTGCCCAGCGTAGCCGCGGCGTCGCGAGATTCGCTTGGGCAATTCGTCGTGAAAGTCGCGAACAGTTTGGCTTTCCTCGAAACTCCCCAGTACAACGACCAACCGAACGATCTCCCTTCCTCCGAATCGATTGACGAGGGTCGATTGCCTGAGCCGGAGGTTTGGACAACGCTGGCTGCTCCAACTGGGTTCCATAGATTTGATGGCTGGAGTCGGTTTGGCTCGCGCCGTTTGGTTCGCGTGACAACGACCACCCACGGCCCGTACTTCGAATCGCTCAGCGATTGGTGGGACATCGACGCGCGGCGCCAACTCGGACTCAGTGGCGATCATTGGGAAACGACTTCCTTGAATCCAGCGGGAGATCGGCTGGCCTCGATTCGCCCAGCCCAGGAAACGGACGAAGAATTTGGCGAAGCCTCACCTGTTGTTCGATCGCATACCGAGCCCCAACGCTGGCAAGTGCGATTGACGACGTTCGATGGCGAGTCATTTGAACAAACCAGCGAGGTGGTTGTCGAACCGCCTCGGCGTACTCGGCTTCATCCAACCTGGTCGCCTGATGGCCGATTTCTCTGCCTGACACCGGACGACCACTCTCGTTGGAATGGAGTCAGCGCGGCTGATTTCCTCGTCGTGCTGGATGCCTTCTCGGGAGAAGAGCTGTTCCGGCATTCATTCGCGGTGCCAGGTGCGTCCCACATGAATGTCGTTGTTCTCGGGAGACGTCCGCCGATCGTGACTCCGCAAGCAGCATGGTCTCCCGACAGCCAGCATTTACTTTGGGCCGATCACGAAGGGACCATTCGCGTTCTCGACGTCATCTCCCGAGAAAACGTCGCCACGTTGGTTACTCCGTACAACACGAGGTCTCCCTCACGGCTCCCGAACTCACCCGATCGCCGGTATTCGTTCGGAGTTTTTTGGTCGCCCCGTGGCGACCGAGTGCTGTTCGCCCATCGCAAGCAGGGCGCCGGTGAACATGAGCTCGATGTCGAAGTCTGGAACGTCGTGCCACAAGAGGGCGAGGGAGCGTCGCTGCGGTTTGTCCAACTCTCCGCGGTAACATGCGGCAACCGCATGCAAGGAGGAGAGCGCCAGACATGGCTTCAAGTCCTACCCGATTGGGAACACGATCGAGTCGCATTGTGCTCGAGTCGTGAAACGCAAGTGCGTGTCCTCTCGGATCTCAGCGAGCTCGGCACTCAATCGCATTCGACGAACGTGAGTCCACGCTGGCTTTCCGATGGATCGTTGGTGCTGGTGGAGGACGACCAGGAGAATGGTTATCGATTGGTGCGGATCGATCCCGAGCAGAACACGAAACACTACCAGTCCCTCGCCGGCCTTGATGCGTTGAGCATCGAAGTCAACCCTTCGACCGATGCCATTTATGTCGAGACCGAAGTGGGGCTCTATGAGTTCACCAAGAACCTCGTTTGGAAACAAACGTGGTGGCTCAATCAAGACGGGCTCGTCGCGGTCGGTCCATCACTCGAGGCATCGAGGCTGGACGAGTTGGAGCCGAGCTATCGAGTCCTGCGGGAAGCGGAGTCCGGTGTGGACACGTTCACGTTCGACGAATGGCGAAACCGCGAGGCGAGGCCTCAGTGAGTCGCAGCCGAACAAGCCTCGCGCCAAGCCGCGTGCCGACTCTTTCGTGATTGATCCAGCATCAAGTCGATTCGATCGACTCGGGGTAGATCACGATCTCGATCCGCCGATTGCGACTCTGACCGGCCGCGTCTCCGTTGGAATACTTTGGCCGGTTGGCTCCCAACCCCATCGAGAAGAGTTGGCGTTCGGCGATCTGACCGACTTGCACCAGTTGATGCACGACGGCGAGCGACTGCGTGGCGGTGAGCTGATGAGCGGTGAAGCTTGGATTGCTCGCCGTCACCGCGTCGATGTGAGCCTCCACGCCAACGATCTGTCTTGGATAGTGCCGACGAATCGCCGCCGCGATTTGATCGAGCTGCGCGGCTCCGGCCGGAGAAACCTGGGTCGACCCCGTCACGAACAACGGATCCGACGGGAGCTCGATGCGGATCACATCGCCATCCTGTTCGACATTGAGCCCGGCGATGTCGACGACTGGCAGATTGCGGTTGAGGCTTGAATTGGCCTGGAGCGTGGCACCGACTTCCGACCGATGGGATGCCTGCATCGCCATCAAGCGACGGTCGACCTCGGCTCGAGCCAGCTCGCTCGATTCCAATCGTTCAGCGGCATCCGCCAACTGCTCCCGCAGGAGCGTCTTCTCTTGATTCTCGACGTCGATTCGTTGCTGCAATCTCGCGACTTCCGAATGCAACTCGGTATTGTCCGAGTCGAACCGGCGCAACCGCATATTGAGATCCTGCAGCTCGGCCAACATCTGCGGATCGGCGGAATTCTGTTGCATCGCGGCCCCGAGGGTCCCGGGACGCGGAGCCGCATTCCGCGCGCAGCCGACACACAAGGTCAGCAACACGGCGCGGACTACGAGCTTTTCTCGACCTGTCATCAGGCACTCCCCAACAGCGCATAGGAAAACCGTTTTTCCACTCGCGGGGGCGAACCGTACCAAAGCCTAGAAATTGACTCAAGGCCAGCTCGATTCCAGCCGAGAAGAGCCCGACTTACTCCTGACTCAACCAGCGCTGAAAGGCGGGATCACTCCAAAGAGCCGTTGCCTGGGCTTGATAGCCAGCAGGGGAGGGGTGGCTCGCATCGGCCATCCATTCGCCGTCCACCGCCAACTCGAACACCGTTATCTCTCGGAGCCGAAGTTCATCCGTCAGTTCCCGACGCAGAGCCGCTTCCTGGTCCAGGCACTCGGCCGATCGTCCCGTGGGGCTCAAACTCGATACCAACACCGCGACCGTGATGTGTCGAGCTCGCAGGTCGTCGACCATGTCGCGAAAAGCCTCGAACTGCAACGATTCCTTGGGCGACACCCAGGCGTAAGTACTGAGCGGGACCGATCGACCGCTCCCCTCCGCCGCGGAACCGGGGGAATTGGTTCGCCGAACCATCGGCCGGGAATGTGGTTGATCGAGAGGAGCTTGTACCGTTCGATCGAGCGTGTCCCACGGCCACGCCCCCGGGTGAGCTCGATTCCACGTCGCCCAATCCTTGCCTTCAAGATCGTCGAGTCGCCAGTGCTGGCGTATCCGCCACGGCTCGAACCTCAGTTCGACGTAGCGACTGAGCCTCTCCTCCAGGCGAGGCTGGTAGGCGCGAACGCGATAGTCGAATTGCGGCAACAAGAGTGTGTGATTGATCGGAGCTTCTTCGTCCCAACTCAGATCGCGCCGTTCGGACGTCATCCAGATCGGGTTGAACAAGAGCAAGACGGGCCCCTGGGGCGGAGCGATTCGAAGCAGTTCGCGCTGCGAAATGGGATAGAGCCCCTGCAAACCGAGGTTGGCGAATGTTGCTTCGCCCGACAAACGATTGAGCTCCGCCGACAAAGTCTCATTGGGCCGAGCATATTCGCCCCACGTCACGGAATCACCGAGCAACAAGACTTGGCCTTCGCTCTCCGCGACGCTCTGAAAACGCTGCCACTGCCAGTAGTCTTCCGAGGTGGCGGATGGAGTCCGCCAGTTGGCGGTCGGTTCGAACGGTTCCCATACACTCCACAGTCTGGGCAACAGGAACACGACCGCGATCATGACGATCACGACCACCAACCAACCGCGACCGTGGAGTGGTATCGCGACCGATTCCCATTCCGGCTCGCCAAAATCGAGCGTTGGTGGAGACGGTCGGCTCTTTTGCGAGGAGTCGGCCTGTGTCGTCGATGTCGATTCGTGATTCATCGTCGCCGTCTCCTCAAAATTGGAAATAGATAAAAGCTTCGGACCGAGAGGCCGGCATCAATAGCAGGTACAGCCACATCAGTATCGCAAGGGTTCCCGCCACTAATGGATGTCGCAGGACTCCTACGAAACGCGACTCGTGAATCGCTTGGTGGAGCCAGACCAATCCGACCATGACCGCAAGCGAGAGCGGCAACACCAGGGGCTCGACCGACCAGTCGCGCAGAGCCGCGGCGAGTACCGCGAGATCGGTCAACGAGTTGGCTCGAAAGAGCGCCCAGCCAAACAACACCCACGAAAATACCAAACCAGTTCGCGCGACGAGCGGCACTCGTCGCCAATAACCTCGGCGTTCCAAGGGCCTCAGTGCCACGAGTCCCAAGCCGTGCCAAGCTCCCCACAAGACGAAGGTCCACGCGGGGCCGTGCCACAATCCACTCACGACGAACACGATCATGATGTTGCTGGCCCATCTCCAAGCCCCAACGCGATTGCCGCCCAAGGGGATGTAGAGATAGTCACGAAACCAGCGACTGAGGCTGATGTGCCAACGATCCCAAAAATCGGAGAGACTCGTCGCGAGATAGGGATGCCGGAAGTTGACCATCAATTCAAATCCCAGCCACCGCGCGACGCCTCGAGCCATATCGCTGTAGCCACTGAAATCGAAGTAGATCTGCCAAGCGAACGCCAAGGTCGCCAGCAGCACGTTCCATCCACCGAACTCGCTGGGATTGCCATACACCTGTTCGACGACCGGCGCCAATTGATCGGCCAACGCGACCTTCTTGAACCAGCCGGTGAGGAACAAGGCGGCTCCGGACGCCAAGTGGTCACTGGTAATCCGAGGCCTGACCGCCAGCTGCGGCAGCAACGCTTCACTTCGCTCGATCGGCCCGGCGATCAGTTGCGGAAAGAAAGCGACGTAGGTCGCGAATCGCAGCGGGCTCGTTTCGCGCGGAATGCGTCCCCGGTAGAAGTCGATCGTGTAGCTCATCGACTGAAACGTATAGAACGAGATCCCCACGATCATCGTTTCAAAGCTCGGGCGGGGCAGGGGATAGGCAACGCCCAACTGCCCGAGGAGCAAATCGAAATTATCGACCAGGAAATGGGCGTACTTGAAGTAGGCGAGTAGGCCCAGGTTGTTCACGAGACTGATCGCGAGCCAAGTCCGACGCCACTTAGTACGAGCCATCCCTTCGACGGCGATGTAGTCGATGGCGGTTGAATAGACGATCAGCGCCAGATAAACCGGCCGCCAACCGGCGTAGAACAAATACGAAGCGACCAGCAACCAAGGAATCGCCCAGCGTCCACGCCGGAGCAGGACGTAGCCACACCAGACGATCACGAAGAAGATCAGGAACGTCCAGGTGTGGAACAGCATGAGACCGACTTAGGGCTGCGAGTGCGACGCGGAGAGTTGCTCAAGTTCCTCGTCGCTGGGACGGCGAACCATACGAAAGCCGTACGAGTCTTGCGCGAAACAAGCATCATCAATACCGGGTTCATCGCGAAACCGAGCCGTCACGCGCAGATCCTCGGCATCCAGCTTCCACGATCCACCACGCAGTACACGGTAAGGCCCCGCTTCGGGACCACGCGGATTGGTCGGCCCGCCGGTCGCGTACGTGTCCTCCGCATAGACATCGTTGCACCACTCCGCCACGTTCCCCAGCATGTCGTGCAGCCCCAAAGCGTTGGCCGAACGACTCCCAGTCACCATCGTCTCGCCATTCGCATTGGCCGAATAACAAGCCTCGCGCGAAAGCTGAGGAACTGGGCGTCCCGGTGGGAAAGCGCCGGTGTCACCGGCTCGTGCCGCGTACTCCCATTCGGCTTCCGTCGGTAAACGATACCCCGACGCATCGAAATCGCAGGCGAACGTCAGCTCGTCGTAGCACGGTTCGAGTCCCTCGGCGAGCGAGCGAGCATTGCACACCAACGCGGCTTCCGACCAACGAATCATCTCGACCGGTCGGTCGGCGGCCTTGAAATGCGAGGCGTCGGGAATCTGCAGCTCGGCCAACTCCGACTGACGTACCTCGAATTGATCGATCACGAAGGACGAGACCGTGACGGTATGGATCGGCCCCTCATCGTCGACACCGCTTCCCATCGGAAACTCGCCACCCTCGACCAGGACAACGGGAACTCCCGAGGCGGAGTTGAGGGCCAGACGATTGGGAACTAGCAGCCGACCATCACCCGCTGGCAACGCCGTGCCACTGTCGGGCGCCGAGCAACCGACCACGGCCCACAACAGGGCGATCAAGACGATACTTGCCTTAGCTGGTTTCATTACCCGATGTCGATTGCGATTTCCGAGGTCTCGTTGCCCCAAGCGGCTGGGCTTCATGAGCGACTCCACTGCACATTCACGGATTGCCCGGACGAGCTTGGCCAATCGCCGGTCAAAGCGGGCCATGCTTACGACTCCCTGATCTCATCACGCTCGAGTCATCAGTCCCCGGGAATCCAGTCCGCTTCCTTCGACGTTTGCTCCTCGCCCTCGGTAAGCCAACGAGGTTCCGCGTCGGAATCGACTTCGCGGAGCAGCAGCCGCCAATGTCCGCGCACACCGATCATCTCGGCCACCTGCGTGTGCGTGCCCGGACCATTCTCCAAGACTCGCCCACCGGGCCCGACGCTGAACACGACGAATCGTCCATCGGGCGAAAGCTCGGGATGATAGGTGTGCATCGAGTCTTCATGATGCAGCACTCGGGAATCGGACAAGCTGGGCCCCTTCTCCGACCAACTCAGCTCAGCCACGTTGATCGTGTGATCGTCGCTGCTCCAGGTGATGCGAGTCCCATCGCCCGATAGGCATGGGCGGCAGCCTGAAATACCCAAATCGACGACTCGCTCTCCATCGATTTCAATGCCGATGATCGCATGACGGAATCCCATGCCTCCATGCACGGTCGTCACGATCCACTTGCCATCCGGGCCAACGTTTGGATTGTAGATGTGATGAATCGCGTCGTTGCCCGCGGTACGAGTTTCCCCTGTGGCAACTTCGTAAACGAGCAGCCCCTTGCTGACGTAGTCGAGGATATTGAACCGGTCGAATTCCTGTTTGGCGAACACGATGAACGAGCCATCCGGACTCCAGGCCGGCTCTCGCACATTCTCGGCAAGTCGCTTGCGCTGCGATCCGTCGAGCTTCATCCACTCCACCGATCGGACCGTCTGTCCGTCACGCAGTTCGTCGCACAGAAAGCAAATCGAATCGCCGTCCGGCGAGACTTGCGGATAGAGTTCGTGCAGGTCCGGGGTGTTGGTCAGGTTGGTCGTCTCTCCGCTGGAAAGATCGAGCTCGACCAACTCCCAGTTGTCATCGACGTATGCCTCGTACACCAATCGTCGCGGAGGCTCCTGCGCCAAACCATTCGCCGAGGTCATCCCGAGGACGACCAAGGCGCCGATCGCGAGGCCCAAGAAGCGGTCAATCCGCCAACCCAAATTGCGATTGTTGCATAGCATCCGAAAGGCTCCTCGCCACTCGAGTCACGTGGCGGTCACTGTTTGCTTGCGAGCTCGGTTCCACTCGCCTCTCGATCGTCGGATGTTCAATACGAAGATGCCAAGCAAGTTCACGGCGAGGCAACTGACCGAGTGGCGAGCTGTCGATTATAGAAGGCTGGCACTACGGAGACACTTCTGGCAACGAAATTGGCTGCGACCTCTCCGCCGAGCATTGGGCGGCCCCCAGAGGAACAAGGGTTCCAGGCGGGACGACTCGCCATCGCATACGGCAGCCGCGATTGTCCCAAATCACGACATCGCTCAACCGTCGGTATCCGCTTCTCCAACGTCATCGTCTCTTGTTCTCAGATTGCGCAGCCAACCAGCGATGACCAGCGCCAGCCCGGCAAAGGCGGCGAATAGAACCGCGAACTCCAACAGCACTCCATCCATCATCGCCAGGTTGTACCAAGCCATTTCATTCCACACGAATTGCCACTTAACCGCGATCACGAGCGTGGCTAGGCACAAGTAAGGACCGTAGGGCAACTGAGTTTCGCCGCTGACGAAGTATTTGACTCCGGTTACCACGATGGCCGTGAAAGGCGAGAAGAAGAAGATGAACAACGCGGGTTGCCAACCAAGGAACGCGCCGATCATTCCCATCAATGTCACATCGCCGAATCCCATCGCCTCCGTGCCGAACGCATAGCTTCCGACAATGCGGATGCCCCAGACGATTCCAGCGCCGACTCCCATGCCAACCACGGATGAAAGCGTGGTTTCCCAGATCGCTCCGCCTCGCGCCCAAGCGACCAGTACCAATGCCATGGCGATGAGCGTGATGGCCGCGAACCAGTAAGTGTCGCGGCGCATCTTGCGCGGAGGCAACTTGCGTTTGCCTTTCGTTCGGCGCGCCGGTCGAACGATGCTGGCGATCATCAGCGCGATCCCCTTGGTCACGCCGTACCGCAACGTGACGACCTTTTGCACCAAGCCAAAACCCCAGACTCCGATGATCGCGATGGCCGTGCCGAGACTCGCGGTGCGATTTCCCCAATACTCGGCCTGCGTCCAGCGCAAGTCTCCTGGGCTCGCCAAGGTCAGCGGACGAGGCGTGGGATCCTTCACGGGAATCACTTGCACGATTGTTCGCGCGCCGGTCGTGGTGTCGCTCCGAATCGGCAACGGTCCGCCGAAGCCGAGACATGCGATGAGCAACGCGACCAACGTGCCGGTCAGCGTGATCTCGTCGGGAATCAGCCACTCATCGAAATCGATCAGCGTGGCCAAGGACATCGCGAGGACGAGCAAGACTCCCGCGATGAATCGAAACAGCCCCCATGACCACCAAACGCGAGACCACTCCTCGCCCGTGGCGAGCGCGACCCATTCCTCGGGATAACCTCCCCCAAGTCGCGACCAATACCAGAACAACGGCAAGCCAATCACCGCGGCCAACTCAACACACAGCGGGCGCACCCAGTAGAAGCGACCGTGGATCGATTCTTCGTGCCGCAGCAACCACCAGCCGATGATGGGCAGTCGCGCGCCCCAGTTGCGTCGGCTTCCCTCCGGCGGTTCGTGCCAAGGACCAAACGGCCGCGGCAAGTGAACTCGCAACGCGACCACACCCCAGTTCACTACCGCGCCTAGCACGGCACCCAACAGGCCAAAGACCACCAACTCCCAGACTGCCGGAGGATACAACGGAGGTCCTTTGCTGCGATACGGTCCAATACGGTTTGAGCGTAACTCTCGTCACTCACCGACGAGTCGGCCAGCGATCGCCCCACGTCGAGCTGGCTCGATCGTCTCGTTCCTACTTGCCCAAGTGCTGTGACACGTCAGTCCGATACGCGGAGATCGCCGGAATCAAACCAACGCTTATGGACAGGATCATGAGGCCCGGCAGGAGCGCTAGCTCGGCCGGGACAAACTGAAAGAACGAAAGTCCAATTCCGATTTGTCCTTCAATCGTGGGCGAGGCGATGGCGTTGCATGTGTGAGCGATCAGCCACCCGATGCCACCTCCCAGCGCGGTTAACATAAAGGACTCAAGGAGCACGATCGAGAGAATCGTCGTGCGGCGAGCCCCGAGAGCTCGCATCACCGCGATCTCCGTACGGCGCTCGCTCATCGAGTTATAAATGCTCACGAGGATGCTGATCCCCGAAACCACGCAGATCAGCACGGTCAGCCCCAGCAACAACGCCTGAACCGGACTCACGATCGTCTGAAACAAGCGATCGATTTCCATCACCGGCTGGCAGGCCTGGGCCGACCGCTGAGCCTGGATCGGTCGGTAACCCGACCACTTCAGCGTCCCTTCCAACATGCCGCTATTCACCATGTTCGACATGTGCATCGCCGCGAAATCACCACCGAACCCATCCTCGGCGAGCACCAACATGCTGGTGATCTCCCGCTGCTCGACCGGCAACGGCTCAAACTCCCCGTGTCCATGATCATGGTCGTGATCGTGCTCGGCGGATTCATCCTCGGCTTGGGAAGAAAGGGAATTCGGTCGGTATGAGACCGGAGTCCAAGAGGAGTCCGCACGCGCCGTACCGCGGGCTCCGAGCAGATCCTTCCACTCATCGGGGCTTCCTTCTTCTCCGTCGCCTGACTCGGACGATTCGTCGTCCGAGCCATTCGAACTCGTCCCCGGCAGCTCTTCGTCCACCGGCTTCGCGTGATCATTGATCAGATAGAAGCCTTCCATGTTGACGAAGACGCCACGGTCGCTGGGGGTGCCGGAAGGCTCAAGAATGCCAACGACGGTGAACTCCTGTTCGTGCTCATGAGCATTGGGATCATCGGGCGCGCCGTGAGTCGGATTGATCTTGTCGCCCACTCGGAGGCCGGTGTTGTGGGCGACGGTCGATCCAACGACACATTCGAAGTACCCGTTCTCCTCGCTATGAGTCTGAAAGTTGCGTCCCCCGTTTTCAAAGCTGTAGGTCTTCTCGCGTTCCAGGTCGTACATGACGGTGAAGTACTCGGGAGTTGTCCCGATGACTCGATAGCTTTTGTAGGAATCGCCGAGACAAAGGGGTATGACGAACCCCGTGAAGTTCGAGAACATGCCGGGATCATCGAGCCCCATCGGCTCGAGCTCGGCTTGCTGAGTTTGATCAAGCACGGCATCGAGCATGAGCTCATGGATGCCACCACCGAATCCGCACTGAGTCGCGGCGAGGATCTCACGAGAGTCCTCCGCGGCTCGGTACGATCGATAGGCGATCGAGTTGAGCAGTTCGGGGCGGCGTTCCTCGGCCGTGCGAAACGCGAGATAGTACTCGTAGGGAATGTTCTCGACCGGGCGACTCAAGAAGAAGACGCTATTGAGCGTGAGCTGCAGCGATCCACCTCGAGCACCGACCACCAAGTGATACCCCAGCGTGGAATTGGCTCGGAACGATTCGTTGACCACTCCGTAGACCGTCAGCACCAGCACGACCAGGCTCACGCCCAGCGCCATCGAGGCCATGGTCAAACCGGACGCGATTCCGCGATGCCTGACGCTTCGCCAAGCGATTGTCCAAATATTCATTTCACGCCTCGCGCTTGTTGCATGACCAAGTTGATGTTCTCGAGCCGATCAACTCGGTCGAATTGACGCGCGACTTCATCGGCATGCGTGACCATGATGAGCGCGACTTGTTCGGCTTGGCAAAATTCGCGAATCAAGTCGATCACCATTTGTTGATTCTTGGGGTCGACGTTGGCGGTTGGCTCGTCGGCCAACAGTAACCTTGGCCGGTTCGCCAGAGCCCGCGCGACCGCGACTCGCTGCTGCTCGCCCACGCTCATCGACTTGGGGTGGTGATGAAGTCGATGCCCAAGTCCGACTTGCTCGAGCAGACTCTCGGCACGGCCCGACTCGGCGCGGTGGCTCGCGAAGGACATCCCCAGCTTGACGTTTTCGAGAGCCGTGAAGGCGGGGAGCAAGTTGAAGGTCTGGAAGACGTAGCCGATCGCGTTGGCCCGCACGAGGTCACGGCCTTCCTCGCTCAGCTTGGTCAGGTCGCGGTCATCCAAGAAGACCGATCCCGATGTCGGTTTCGTGATGCCCGCGATGATATGCAGCAGCGTCGTCTTGCCGCCTCCGCTGGCTCCCAACAATACGGCCTGCTCGGCGGCGGCCACCGAGTAGGAGGGAATCTCGAGGATATCGACCGTTTCTCCGGTCGGCTGCTCGTAACGCTTGATCAGGTTTTCAACGCGAAGCATCGACGACTCGACTCTCTGCAGGCATGGATGCTGAATGACTTGGGCGGGGAGCGAACGGACACGGGGGACGAAACGCTGGGAAGCGGTCCCCATCCTCGCCGCTCGCCCTGAACCGATGGTGGGAGTCGCGGGGCATGGCCGAACACGCGACTCGGGTTGGGCCCTTGGATCGCCGGACGGGCCGTTCCCCGGTCGCGCCGTTTCCCGGACGCGACCGCCAAGTTTCAGGAAGACCGATCACACGGCAAGACGATCGCGGCAGGGGAGGGGAGCACTTCGCGGGCCTTCGAGGCCCCGAAGGCTCGATGACTGAGTCCGCCCCTGACGACCATTCCACGCGACGGTTTCGCATTTGCTAAGCCTACACGACCGGCCGTCGTTCGTCTTCCGTGCTCGCCCTCTCGGTCTCGATGTTGGCTACGAGCGACCGCGGCGAAGAGATCGGTCAATTCGGCGCTTGGCGTCGGCTTCCTTGAGCGACTCGCGTTTGTCGTGAACTCGTTTGCCCCGGCAGATACCGAGCAGGAGCTTGGCGATCCCGCGCGGATTGAAATAGAGCTTGAGCGGTATCAGCGTGAGCCCCCGCTCATGGGCCCGCCGCGAAAGCTGCTCGTATTGACGGCGATGGACCAACAACTTGCGGGGACGTTTGGGGGAATGGTTCCAGCGAGTCGCCTGGCGATACTCCGAGATATCGCTGTTGATGAGCCACAGCTCGCCGTTGCGGACTCGCCCATAAGCCTCCTCAAGCGAAACGCGCCCCTCGCGCATCGCCTTGACCTCGCTCCCCATCAAGACCATGCCACACTCGAGGTGTTCCATGACCTCGTACTTGTAGCTGGCTTTCCGGTTCTCGGAAATCATCGTATTAGTCGCGCCTTGAGCCCCATTAGCGGACGGTTTGGGCGCTTTGTTTTTCGATTTCTTTGCCATGCGTTGACTATACTCCCGCCGCTTTTGCCGGGACAGTCCGGCCCATCGAGCCGCGAACGGCAAGGGTGACTCGGTACCGGCACACTGCCTCGGGGGCCGTGGGGATGCCGATATTCGGCTTGGAATCGCCTCGCCTTGATGCGAGCGTCCCGGTTTCGCTCGCCTTGGGGCGCTCCAAGGAAACCTGGGCGCCGCAGGGAAAGCGGCCCCCATGGGTTCGCGTCCGTCGTTGACTCTTCGCAGAATCGAGCCCTAGGTCTATGATGTCGGGGGCGATTCCTCGAAGTCCCCAGGTCAACCGACATGGTCGGCTCGCGGAGGAACATGCGGACATTCGATGGTTCGCCGACAAACCCGCCATGTCCCCGCGGGTTCGGCTCCAGATGCTCGGACGGTAAATTGGCTCGATCGGTTCGCGCCTCGGTGTGTTCCCTTCCGAATGAGGCGTCGAGCGGCGGGGCGAGTGTTTTATTCAGGTCGTGGACCAAACTTGGGTTGGTCGAAAGGCGGTAGGAAGTGTCGAGTTCATCGGGCGAATCGAAATCATTGCCGACGTTCCATGTTTTGGGATCCGAACCGCTATCCCACGAGAAGTCTGGCGGTTGCTGTGGTGGCGGCAATTGCGAGGGCGGAGGCTGTGGAGGCGGCGGCCACGCTCACGACCATCATTCAGCGCACGATGATGCTGAGCATGAAGAACCCCAACTGGTGGGTCGGCTCCCTAGGTGGCTGAAGCGGGAAGTGCCGAAGGGGAACGCGAACCACTTCACGGCCAACCTGCTCGAGGAACTTCGGCTCGAAACCGTCTGTGACAATGCCCGATGTCCCAACCGCATGGAGTGCTACTCGCAGAAGACCGCGACCTTCATGATCCTGGGCAACGTCTGCACTCGTCCCTGTGGATTCTGTGCGGTGAGCCGGGGACGGCCCGAAGCGCTCGAGGGAGACGAACCCGAGCGATTGGCCGAGGCGGCGCATCGCCTGGGACTCAAGCATGTCGTGATCACGAGCGTGACTCGTGACGATCTGCCCGACGGCGGCGCCGACCATTTCCATCGCTGCATCCAAGCCGTTCGGGAGAGGACGGGGGCGACGATCGAAGTGCTCACACCCGACTTCATTGACAACGACGACGCGGTGCGATGCGTGGTGGCCGCGCGGCCCGAGGTCTTCAATCACAACACCGAGACGGTACCGAGGCTGTATCGCCGAGTTCGTGGGCCCAAGTCGAATTATCAGTGGACGCTGCACCTGCTGAAACGCATCAAGGAACTCGACCCGACCATTAAGACCAAGAGCGGCCTGATGCTCGGCCTCGGGGAGACCGAGGAGGAAGTGCTCGAGGTGCTGGCCGATCTGCGAGGCGTCGATTGCGATTTCCTCACGCTGGGTCAGTATCTCCAACCGTCGGAGACTCGTTACCTGCGAGTCGTCCGGTACGTGACTCCCGAGGAGTTCGATCGTTTGGGTGAGTTGGCTCGAGCAATGGGCTTCAGCCAAGTCGCCAGCGGCCCGTTCGTTCGCTCGAGTTACCACGCTCGAGAGATGGCGGAGAGCTGAACCAGCCAACCGTGGCCAGCCACATCGGGCTGCAATAAAGCGCTGGCCTTCGAGACCCGGGGAGGCCCGCGAGTCGGTCGTTCCGATGGGAGTCGCGTTCGCGCCGAATCGGTTTCTCGGCCAAGATCTTTGATCGTTACGGCTATCGAACCGCTATCGACTCTTTAGAATGAGGGGCTTGTTTAAGCCGTCCCGTCTCATCGATTCCTGGGAGCGTTTCGCCGCGCGCGTCGCTCGGCCACCGACATTGTTGTCGCTTGGCGACTGGAATCGCCTGGGTATTCGGGGCACCGAGAATGATCCGTTGTGATCGTGGTTTTCCATCTCAATCATGGAACGAAGAGGAGCCAATTTCGTGTTCGATCAAGTGGCAGTCGTGGGCGCGACCGGAGCGGTCGGCCGAATCATCCGAGAACTACTCGACCAACGCAACTTCCCGGTCGGTCGACTCCGCTTTATCGCCTCGAAACGCTCCGCCGGTTCCAAGATCAAGTTTCGGGATCAAGAGATCACCGTCGAGGAACTGACTCCCGACGTGTTCAAGGACATTGACTTGGCGATCGCCAGCACGCCCGACGAGGCGGCGGCGGAGTTCTGTCCCTGGGCGGTCGCGGCCGGCTGCATCGTGATCGATGAGAGCGGATATCACCGCATGCTGCCCGATGTGCCGCTCGTGGTACCCGAGGTGAATCCCGAAGCGGTCGACCAGCACAAGGGAATCATCGCGAGCCCCAACTGCTCAACGACCCAAATGGTCGTGGCGATGAAGCCGCTACATGACGCGGCGCGAATCCGGCGGGTGGTGGTCAGCACGTACCAAGCGACCAGCGGAGCAGGGGTGGCTGGCGAGGCCGATCTTATCGATGGCTCGCGAGCCGCGTTGGCCGAGGAGTCCTACGCGTACAAGGCGTTCAAGCACCCGATCGCGTTCAACTTGATTCCGCAGATCGGTTCGCCCAAGCAAGATGGCTACACCTCCGAAGAGCTCAAGATGGTGCACGAGACGCGGAAGATCCTCGGCGATGAATCGATCTTGATCTCGCCGACCTGTGTTCGCGTGCCGGTGACCAACTGTCACAGCGAGAGCATCTTGGTCGAGACCGAACGCAAGCTGTCGGCGGCCGAGGCGCGCGAACTGTTCGCGGCGACCCCTGGTATCACCGTCGTTGATGACTTGGGGGCCGGAGCCTACCCGATGCCGTCGAATTGCTCGGGCAAGGACGATGTGTTCATCGGTCGAATCCGCGAGGATCTCTCGTGCCCGAACGGTATCGCGTTCTGGTGTGTGAGCGACAACCTTCGCAAGGGCGCCGCGACCAACGCCGTTCAAATCGCCGAGTTGCTCGTGGCGCGGAATGCGGCGGGATGCAAAGCCTGAAACTGACGATCGCCTATGACGGAACGAATTACCACGGCTGGCAAGTCCAGGCGAACGGCAATTCAATTCAGAGCGAGATTCAAAAAGCGTTTGGGCGAATTCTCAATGCCCGAGTCCCGGTCACGGCGAGTGGCCGCACGGACTCGGGCGTTCATGCCCTGGGACAAGTGGCGAGTTGCACGGTCGACACGCATCTTGGCGTGGACGTGTTGCAGCGAGCGTTGAATTCCAAGCTCCCCACCGACATTCGCATTCTGCGGGTCGAACGAGCGCGGCCTGGCTTCCACGCCATTAAGGACGCGGTCAGCAAGGCTTATCGCTATCGCATTTGGAACAGTCGCACGGGAGATGTCTTCCTCCGCAACTATGCGTGCCACGTCCCCCAGCGGCTCGACCTGCAAGCGATGTCCGCCGCGATGGTTCATTTTCGAGGCACACAAGATTTCGCCTCCTTCCAATCCGCCGGCTCGCCACGCAAGACGACGGTCCGCACGATGCTGTCCGCGACTCTGACAACGTCGCCTGCTCGGTCGACCAGCGACGCCGGCGACTCGCATGACGTGGGCGACTCGAATCAAGATCAAGTCGTCGTGGAATCTCCGCCGACCCCAGGATCCACAACGGAAGGCAATCCCTTTTTCGAGTCGTTCGCGGGCAAGACGATCGATATCGTATTGGAGGCCAATGGCTTTCTTTACAACATGGTGCGCAATATCGTCGGCACGCTGATCGAGGTGGGGAAGGGGAGTCGTTCGCCGGATTCGCTTCCCGCCTTGTTCGCCAGTCGCGACCGTACCCAAGCCGGGTTTACCGCGCCGCCTCAAGGGCTCGCGCTCCTGCATGTCGCCTATCCGCCGGAAACACTTTTTACTTCAGAGACCGAAGAGTCGGTCGAGCAAGGGTGACTCGATGCGAATCATGCACATCATCACCCGCATGATCATTGGCGGAGCCCAAGAGAACACGTTGTGGAATTGCGTCGATCTTATCCGCGGGTTTGGAGATGACGTCGTATTGGTCACTGGGCCGAGCGACGGCCCGGAAGGCGAACTATTGCGAGCGGAAGGGGAGGGCAAGCTCCGCGTCTTGATCGAGCCGTCGATGGCACGGGCCATTCATCCCTGGCGCGATTGGCGATGCTATCGCGCGCTGCGGAGGCACATCCGTGACTTCGCTCCCGACGTGGTACACACTCACAGTGCCAAGGGTGGCTTTCTTGGACGCCTCGCCGCATGGCGTGAACAAGTTCCCGCGGTGGTCCACACGGTGCACGGCGCGCCTTTCCATCCGTATCAATCCGCGATCGCGCGACGACTGTTCCAGTCTTGCGAACGCTTCGCCGCGCGGCGCTGCCACGCGCTGATCTCCGTGGCCGATGCCATGACTCGCCTGATGGTGGAGGCTCGCGTGACGACGGCCGAGCGATTCACGACGATCTACAGCGGCATGGACACCGAGCCGTTTCTGATGGCGAATCGATCGCGCGAGGAAGCGAGGCGGGCTTGGGGGTTCGGTGACGACGACATCGTCGTGGGCAAGGTCGCTCGACTCTTTCGCCTCAAGGGGCACGCCGACTTGATTGCCGCCGCGGCGGGTGTCGTACGGGCACAGCCGCGCGTGAAGTTCCTACTGGTTGGCGACGGGACCTTGCGTGAGGAACTGGAACGAGAAGTTCGCGACCGCGGTCTCGAATCACACGTGAAGTTCACCGGCCTCGTCCGCCCAGAGGAAGTCCCGTACATGATGTCCGCGATGGACATGCTCGTGCATACCAGTCTGCGGGAAGGCCTGGCTCGAACGCTACCGCAGGCATTGCTCGTGGGGATCCCGGTGATCAGCTACGACATCGATGGAGCTCGTGAAGTTTGCATCGACGGAACGACGGGACGGCTGATCGCTCCACGGGATACCAAGGGGCTGGAAGAGGCGATCCTCGACCTGGCCTCGTCCGAGGCTCGTCGGAAGGCGTTTGGCGAGGCGGGACAAGAACTCTGTCGCGAGACCTTTCGGCACGAACACATGACCCGCGAGATTCGCTCCCTCTACCAACGGGTCTTGGCCCGATCGAACAAGACCTGATCCGCGTGGCGGTCGGAAGGGTCTTTGACTAGACTGCGTACCTCCCCAGCTGGTCGGCAAAATTTGCGGCAGGGCAGGGGACTCCGGCAGACCTGGGACGGGGGAGTCTCGGGGTAGAACAAGGCGCGCGTGCTGGGCAGCGAGGACGCGGCAACTCAACCGAGTCGATGAGGTTTTCGGGTGGTAAGTGGACGTGACTTTCTCGGCCCCTATCGGCTAGTGCGACTGATTCGCGCTGGCAACACTTGCCAAGTTTGGGAAGCCATCAAGGACCCCAATCCGGAACGTGTCGCGCTCAAGGTGCTGCTGATCGAACACATCAAGAACAAGGATGAAATCGAGCAGCTCAAGCACGAGGCGGAGGTCGGTCTCACGCTCGATCACCCCCATGTGATCAAGATCTTCGAGTTCGTGGGCAAACACGAACTCCCTTTCGTCGCGATGGAGTTGTTTCAAGGACGCAACCTGAAACAAGAACTCCGGGAAAACGCGGAATCACTCGCGTATTACCTGCCGGAGATATTGAAGAGCTGCGCGGCGGGACTCCATCACCTGCACACCAAGGGCTGGGTGCACTGCGATATCAAACCGGACAACTATCTGATTCGAGGTCAGGACGTCCGTTTGATCGACTTCTCGATCGCACAGAAAGCCAAGAAGCAGGGACTGCTGAGCGGGCTATTTGGACGGAACGCCAAGGTGAAGGGGACTCGCAGCTACATGTCGCCCGAGCAGATTCGCGGACAGACGGTTACCGCGTCGGCCGACATCTACAGCTTTGGATGCATGGCTTTCGAGCTCCTCGCGGGTCGGCCCCCATTCGCGGCCTCGACCCCCAACGAGCTGCTCAACAAACACCTCAAGTCGTCCCCTTCAACGGTTCAAGTCCACAACGACCGAGTTTCGCCGGAGACCGCCGACTTGATCACGAGGATGCTGGCCAAGACTCCCGAAAAGCGACCCGAGTCAATGAAATCCGTATTGGGAGAGCTTGAGAAGAACCAGGTCTACCGGGCTGGCATGCGGCCGCCGGCTCCGACATCTTCGGCTTCTGATTCCTAGGGTTTCTGTTTACACTGCAGCGGCATGAATGGAGCCGCCGGGCCCGACTCGGCCCCCACGGCGAACCACTCGCGTTCGGTCCCGAGCCACGGCTCGTGACCACCTGACACCAGCGAGACGACGATTTTCTCGCGACCGCGTTTTCTCACGGATCTGATTCCATGGACAACTTGAAGTTTGAAGAGCCGATTCTCGCTCTTGAGCAACGCATCCGATCGCTTTCCGAGTCCGGCGGCGACCGCCCCGAAGTGAAGGAAGAGATTCGCGAGCTGCGCAAGGAACTGACCGAGCTGACTCGGAAGATCTACAGCGAGCTCAATGCCTGGGATGTTGTCCAAGTCGCTCGTCACAAGGACCGCCCGCACACGGTCGATTACCTGTCGCTAGTGTTCGACGAATTCGTCGAGCTCCATGGCGACAAGTTCTTTGGCGACGACCGAGCGATCCGTACCGGCTTCGCGAAGCTGGACGATATCAAAGTGCTCGTGGTTGGCCACCAAAAAGGTCGCACGTACCAAGAACGCAGCGAGTGCTATTTCGGGTGCGCTCACCCCGAAGGCTATCGCAAGGCGATGTCGAAGATGCGACTCGCGGCGAAGTACGGCCTGCCGGTGATCTGCTTGATCGACACACCCGGAGCCTATCCGGGCATCGGTGCCGAGGAACGAGGCCAAGCCCAAGTCATCGCCGAGAACATGTTTGAGATGAGCCGACTCGAGACGCCGATCGTCTGTGTCGTGATCGGCGAAGGCGGCAGCGGCGGCGCCTTGGGAATTGGCGTCGGTGACCGAGTCGCCATGCTCGAGTTCTCGTACTACTCGGTGATCAGCCCCGAAGGCTGCGCCGGCATCCTTTGGAAGAGCGCGGAACACGCCTCGAAGGCAGCCAACGCGCTGAGGTTCACGTCGAAGGATCTCGAGAAGTTCGGCATCGTCGACGCCGCCATCCCGGAACCACTCGGCGGCGCCCATCGAGACCACCATCAGACCGCAAGTCGCCTCAAGGCCTATTTGCTAAAGAGCCTCCGGGAACTCGCCGGCGTTCCGACCGAACAGCTCCTGGCGGAACGGTACGAGAAGTTCCGCCGCATGGGTCAGTTCCTCACGGTCGAACCCGCCGAGGCGTAAGTCGACGCGACGAGCAACCCACGGCAGCGAAACTCGACGCCTGGTGTCACGAGCTCTCCAACCGACGGAGCCCGCGACATCAGGCGTTTGTCTTGCGCGGCTGGCATGGCCATCGACTCCGCCGACGACACCACTGGCGACCGTCACGAACCCGACTCGCGGACAGTCCGAGGCCGGGACCGCGCGAACAAACTCGGCGCGCACGCGAGCTCACGAACCGTCTCGGTTCGAGTCTGCGGGGTCACTTCAAAACACGCGCCGAGTAGCCACGAGATCGATTCGTCGATCGACCGGCGGCGTCTCAACGAGCGCGAACATCGCTCGCGTTGGCAGACCGAGTTCAAGCGCCGTCGGCATCTGATTTCGAGCCACCTGTGGCGGCCATCATCGACGCGATCGGCGCCGCGCCATCGACGGTAATACCGTTCAACATTCGATGTTCAACAGGCTGGTTCTAGGCGATGCAAACCAGCGGCAACAGCAAGAGAGGAGCCCCAGCGAGACCGCACCGCAACGTCCGATAATGTCTCTTATGTTCGGTTCGACCCTTATTTTTCCCTGGGAAACGAGCAATTGCCCATTCCCGGGCCCGCTGCCGTCCTCGCGCCGGCATTTCCGCGTGCGGGCTCTGATTCGAGTCTCTCACCTCGCGTCCATTCACTGGGATCGATGCGGCTCGCAAGCACCGATCAGCGTCGACGCACGGCGAGCGATCGGTGTCGACTTGGCTCTCGGCGAACGCCCTCTCGCGCACGATGTTGGACGAGTCCATCGGCAACATCACCGACACCAAATCCATGTCGACTCAAGCGCGATCGCACTCCCGTCGACTTGTCGCTCCCACCGACTGGCTTCACCAAGCGAGTCGATCCCGACAGCGCCCCCCCTGCTCCGCTCTGTCAGTTTTGCAGGTTGGTTTGAAGCAGTCTTGCCGACTCGTTCCATTCGTTCCACTGGGGTCGATCGGCAAGTCTCTTTTCGGGAATACCTCGGCCCACTTGGCTTGACGACGAGAACCAAGAGCCAGCCGAAACCTGTCGCGGAAGGAAAGACCCTGGCAACCGATCGCGCGAGCTCGCGGGCCGCCCAGATGATCGCTCGAGAGAACGGGCGATAACCCTCACCGAGTCTCATCGATTGGGAGCGGGTGGCGGGACCAACTGTTCGGCGAATCGTCGCCACTCGTAGGTCATCCAAGGTGACTGCGGCTGCGTCGCCGGCTGAGTGTTGGCATCGGAGGAGCCGAGCACGGGAGTCTGAAATGGATTGTCGGTCGTTGCACCAGACTCCTCGGCTCCCGAGGTCGTACCGGCTCGCCGCTCCAGCCCCTCACCAAGTTGATCGAGGTAGGGGCGCACGACCTGCTCGACACCGTCGGGCATGCCGACACTGATCGAGTCGACGACCGAGGCCATGACGTATCCCGCCTTCGATTGGCTGATGGCGGTCTTCTGAGTCTCGCTGAGGAAAGGCAGGGTGACGGCGAAGAACGTGATCACGAGACAAAGGACCGCTCCGTTGATCGCACCCACCACGGCTCCCGCCTGGCGATCGAAGTCCCGCAACTCGACTTTCTCGATCATCCGTCGAACAAAGGCGAACCCAACCCAGACGGCGAACGACGTTCCGAGGTACAGCACGAACATCGCCAGATACTTGTTCCACGGTGGGTCGGCATTGATGTGTTCCGACACGACACCATGAAAGGTGACGGCGACGAGATAACTGCCGAAGAGGGCGGCGGCACTCGCGATTTGCCAAGCCAATCCCTTCATCGCGCCGAACAAGATCGCGGCGACGAGGACGACTAGCATGACGAGATCATAGGGTTCCATGGGCAGGGGTCTCAAAACAATGGTCGGCGAATCGGAGGCATCTGCACGGCGACGCCAACGGCCCCACCAATCGGAATCGCGGTGCGAGTATAGCGGGGCTCCTCATTGGAGCGAAGATCAGCAGGGGACCGCTCACGACCCACCTCAATCATCTCTTCCCGATGCTAGCAAACTGCGGCAACTCCAAGGCGTCCTCCAGCCAAAGCGAGTCGTCGCTCGCGATTTCAGGAGACCGCCGCGACGCCAATCTGGCTCATGAGGGGCAAGGAGGAGCGGTTCAGGGACGGCGAGGGCGACGTGCTTTGGTATTGGTTCGCCGCGGGCATTCATTTATTGTGGCCGGCGGCGCGCCGAGGAGGCACGCGATCGTCGAACGAGGGCCTAATCAAGGAGGATGGGCAATGGCCGACTTCAGGACTCACATTACCGCCAGCTCGGCGGTAGGCGTTGGAGTCGGTCTGCTTGGCTACTCCACCATGGGCCTCACGGTTGAGCAGAGCTTGCTCGGCGGAGCTCTCTGTTCGATCGGCGGTATCTTGCCCGACCTCGACAGCGATTCGGGAATTCCCATTCGGGAAACGATCGCCCTGTCGGCGGCCGTCATCCCAATGATGATGATCGATCGATTGCGCGATTTTGGTCTCGACCGAGAGTCGCTCGTGCTCGCCGGCGCGGTCATGTACCTCGTCGTCCGCTTTGGTCTGGCCGAGCTTTTCAAGCGGTACACGATTCACCGCGGGATGTGGCACAGTATTCCAGCGGCGGGAATCGCCGCGTTGCTGATCTACCTGATCACCGATCACGACACGTCACCGGTGCGACTTTTCAAGAGCGCCTCGATCGCTGTCGGTTTTCTGACTCACTTGATCTTGGACGAAATCTGGGCGATCGATTTCACCCACGGACTGCCTCGAGTCAAGAAGTCGTTTGGGACGGCGTTGAAGTTCTGGACCGATCGGGCTCTTTGGCCCAATGTCTCGACCTACGCCAAGCTCATTCTGCTGACACTATTCGCGTTCGGTGACCCGAGCATCACCGAACCGATCCGCATCCAGCGGCAGGAGCTCAATCGCACCGCGTCCGACTACTTCCAGAATTGGATCCAACAATCTCGCTTGGCTTCGCAGTCGACGACGAACCAAGACACGACGGGTGAATCACTTCAACCCGAGACGCCGACAACGGTGCAACCGGCCGTGCTGAGGTAGTAGCCGGAACCTTGCCGGGCCGTCGCGACTCCACTCGAACCTTGCTCGGTACCTAAAACCGTTTGCGGCTATCGAGCAGCAAGGTCACGGGCCCCTGGTTCACGAGGGTCACGTCCATGTCGGCGCCGAATTCTCCTCGCCGCACCGTTAGGCCCTTCTCCGCGAGTTGACTCGCGAAGCACTCGTACCATTCCCGCCCTGCCTCGGGAGCCGCCGCGCCGACGAAGGAAGGCCGACGTCCTCGGCGGCAGTCTCCCAACAGAGTGAACTGGCTCACCACGAGCACCTCTCCTTCGACGTCTTGCAGCGCGAGATTCATCTTCCCGGCCGGATCATTGAAGACGCGCAGGCCGGCGATCTTATCGACGAGGTACGTGCAATCCTCGGCCTGATCCCCTTGCTCGACTCCAAGCAGCACGAGGAAACCGAATCCGATCCGCGAGACTTCTCGTCCGCCCACGTGTACCGAGGCCTGATTGACTCGTTGCACGACAGCTCTCATTGACGCGTTACTCCACCTTGATACCTGGGCTTGGCAGCGCAGGTGAAAACCCTCGAATATCCCTGACGATCGGATTCCAGCTTCCTCTACAATGCCGTGGCACGCGGGCGGCGTGCCTCCCACACTTCCCCATCCGCCCCCTGCCCAGCCCGACTCGACGAATCGCGAACTTCGTTCGCGGCATTCTCCGAGTCTTTCCGCGTGACCGAAACAACGTCCATTTCTCGGCGGCGGTAAAAGTGAGTTCGCCGAATACGGGCCCTCCCCGATCTGTCGGCGACGTTGCTACGATAAGTCCCTTGATCCAAGAACGAAGTAGGTTCGTGCGATTTCCGATGTTTCGCCAGGACGGGGCGAAACCGGATGCGTCGGCATCCGAGACGGGAAATCGCGAACCTCCGACCCTCGCGAAGGACCGAAGATGAAGTTACTGCCCTCTGTATTGTCTTCCCTTTTATGGGTGCACGCGATCGCCGCGACTCCATTCGTACAAGGTGCTGACGATTGGAGCCGTTTCCGTGGCGGCGATGGAGCTGGAGTCTCCTCCGCCTCGACTCCTCCCGTGCAGTGGAGCGAATCAGCCAACATCGCTTGGAGAACGGCGATGCCTGGCGCGGGCGCTTCGAGCCCCGTGATGTTCGACGGCAAGATGTTCTTGACCTGCTTCACCATGCCGGGACAAGGGACTGACTCGGATTCCCCCGAGTCCTCGACGGGCGAGGACGGCGTGATGCAACGCCACGTCCTCTGTCTCGATCCGCGCGGTGGCGAGATCCTTTGGTCGACTCCCCTTCCCTCGACCCATGACCCGGGTGCCCTGGAGGGATTCGTCGCGCTCCATGGATTTGCTTCGAGCACTCCCGTGGTGGATGAGACCGGAGTGTATGTGTTCTTTGGCACGACCGGAGCCGCCGCGTTCAACCACGACGGATCGCATCGCTGGACGACTCACCTCGGCGACAAGACTCACGCGTTTGGCACCGCCAACTCGCCAGTCCTCCACGGCGACACCGTGATCATCAATGCGTCGGTCGAATGCGGGGCCCTCGTGGCGCTCAACAAGACCGACGGCTCGGAGGTTTGGCGAGCCGAGAACATCAATCGCTCCTGGAACACTCCCCTGCTCTACCGCGCCCTCGACGGCAATCAGGAGTTGACACTGAGCGTGCAAGGCAAGGTCATCGCTTTTGATCCGGCGACCGGTGAACAGGTGTGGGAAGCGGGAGCGATCGACGATTACATCTGCCCGAGTGTCATCGAACACGAGGGGGTCATCTACGCGGTTGGAGGTCGCGCTCGCAAACTGATCGCGATTCAGTCGGGAGGTCGAGGCGACGTCACCGAGTCCCATGTCCTCTGGGCTCTCGACCGAGGCTCGAATGTCTCGTCGCCAGTCTTTCACGAGGGACATTTGTATTGGGCCAACGAATCGCAGGGCATCGTGTACTGTGCCGACACGAAGTCGGGCACGCTCGTCTACGAGGAGCGACTCGATCCGAAACCCGATCGCATTTACGCATCGCCACTGGTCGCCGCGGGAATGGTGTACTACGTCTCTCGCGATTCGGGAGTCTATGTCGTCGCGGCGAGCCCATCATTTCGACTCATTGCCCACAACAAGATCGCGACCGATGAGTCGATCTTCAATGCCTCGCCCATCACGGTTGGCGAGCGACTGATCCTGCGGAGCGATCAATACGTGTACGCGATCGGCGAGTGATCGCGATTCGAACGCGACGCTCCCATTCACGAAACGTGCATTCGAATGACGGAGCGAGTTGCCTAAGGTGCGACTCGCTCCGTTTTCTGTTGGGCGGATGAGCCCGCCAGATCAAGTAGCGACGGGCACTCCCCTGCCCTGCCTCGCTCGTCATGCGCGGCCGCGTGCCAGTTCGCCTCGGCCTAGCGGAGATTGAGTTCTTGCTGGCGCTGATGGGCGATGAACTCCGCCGTCTCATCGGTCACGATGTCGTCTCCCGGAGCGAGTTGAAACTCCACCTCGTCGGGAATCGTGCGGAAGTCGATCCGCTGCATGTCGATACGACCGATGCGATGTTCCTCGATCCCTTGGTTGCCGGGCTTTCGACGTAGGAAGTCGATGCGATAGGGAAAGAATGGCAATTGCGAATTGGTACCAACGACCAACTCGACATGAGTCGGAAAGGGATCGGGAATGCGGGCCAACTGGGTTTCGATATCGGGCGCCGTCGCGTCGATGCCGAATCGACGCTTGAGCTCTCGGGCTTTCCAACGCCCCACGACCACCCAGACCTCCTGCCCGTCCCAATCCTGGACTTGGGGTGGACCGAAGTCGAAGTCCCTTTCAAAGGAACGAGCCAATCCAAGTAAGCCGGAAGCGGGCGACATGCCGGAATGAGGCAAGGCCACATTCGCCCAATCCAACTCCGATCGGACTCGGTCCAAATCGATGCGTTTGAGCTGCGGTGGGTGCGCGGGCGTTTGATAGCGGGTCAAGACAAATCGACCGTTGTCGATTTGTTGCAGGTCGGCGACCTTACTACCGCGCGACGAATAAACCATGTCGATGCGGGTTTGGAGCCCGAACGCGCCTCGCTGCAAGTACTTCCCTTCCCCGATCACTCGTTGACCAAACAGGTCAATCTCCTGGGTGAGCTCGACGACGAACCCTTGGGAATTCTCGAGAGTCTTGCGGCAATTCGAGACGATCTGCCGGCCGTCGAGATCGGTCGGCGCTGGCCGCTGGAAACTGGGGGAAGCCTGAGACCTCCCCCAATAAAGAGCGGCAACGAGTACGGTCGCGAGGGTTGTGATGCCCAAGAGGGAAGAACTGAGTCGAGCTTTCATGGGCAGGTCGTGTGGGATTTGCCAAAGAATCGCGTTGTGCGACGCCGAACATAGAGTCCACGGAGTTGTTCTCTGCACGCTCGCGCGCAGCGTTCGACTCGTTAGCCGGGTTCGACTCATTGGCCGGTAGGAAACTCGAGTCAAGATCTGTCGAGGCAATGAAGCCCTAAGGCAGGTCTTACGCGGGTGGGGATTCTAGGAGGGGAGCCTCCTGGGGTCCACGTCAATTCCGCCTTGAGCCCCGGTCCGCCACCGGCAGTAACTGCAGCTGGCTTCAACCAACTCAATGGAATGAGATGGGTCGTAGGCAATGGCCTTCGGCCGGAACTATGCCTAGGGGGGATAAGATGTCCGTACGCTTCACCATGGGAACGCTGATGCTCTGCCTCGCGGCGGTGGCATCCGGCTGCTCCGTTCCGGCGCTGCGCAGTGCGATGCCAACGGCCCACAACCTGCCCCCGGCCCAAATGCTGATGCAGCCAGGGCCGGGCGTTGGTGGACCTGGCCCAGGGGTCATTCCCAATATGCCGCCGATGGGTATGGGCCCAGGCATGGGGATGGGCATGGGAATGGGAATGGGTCCTGGGATGGGCTATGACGGAGGCATGCAAGCCGCCACCGCTCAAGTTCACTTCAAGGCTCCGGTGGGAATGGAAATCCGCTGGGATGTCGGTGGCGTCGGTCAATACGACTCCGAGCCGCTCGTCGTTCCCGGTATCCAAAACTTCCCTGAGAACGGTGTTTACCGTTTGAAGGTCACCGGCATCGAGGGCCGCGAGGACGAGCGTCTCTATCCGACGCTCGAAGTCGCTCCGATCAATGCTCGGACCGCCGCTTACTTGGCTCACACACCGATTCCTATTCACTTCACTGAACAGGATTTCGACCAAGCCTTGTCGGGCAACTTCGTGACCAAGGTCATCTACGTGCCGGATCCCGAGTTCCAAGAGCTCGCGATCGGTGGCGTCGACACGCTGGTCTCGACTCGCCTCGATCCGGGTGTCGACCCGATCGTCGAAGCCGACCATCGCGGTGCGATCCTGGCCGTGATTCGTTTGGGCCGCAAGGACATGGAGCTCGAAGCCAACGAGCTGGGCGTCATGCAAACCAATTACCAGCAAGGTCTCGGCATCGCGCCTGGATACTCGCCGGTTCCGTTCAACCAAGGTGGAGCCGCTCCTGGCTACATCTCGGGTGTGACCGGTCCCGCCTACGGCATGCCGATCACCGGAACGCCGATTGGTCTGCCTGGTCCTCCCCACATTCCGTTGGGAGTGCCCGCTGGTCTCCAACAACACACGATCCACAACCACACGCCGATGCATATTCCTGGTCCTACCCCGCAGCTGGACATCCACCTGCGTCAGGATCCGGGTCTGAGCTATCCGCGTCCGGTCGATACGGT
Organism: Planctomycetales bacterium; assembly: GCA_020426595.1. GTDB lineage: Bacteria > Planctomycetota > Planctomycetia > Pirellulales > Pirellulaceae > UBA11682. Next base: position 1,624 of record JAGQPS010000027.1, on the reverse strand, counting down.
TCGCATTCGTGAGCAGACGATTCGTCCGCTTCACAACAACATGCAACCGCCGGCCGACATGGTTCACGGTTACCCGCCAGGCGCGGGCGGCTACTGCCCTCCGGGCGGTGGCTACTAGGAACTCGGGTGGGTGAGTCGCCTCGCGGCTCACCCTCGGGTCTCCCCGACCCGCGCACCCACTAGGCATTCGAGCCGCCACTGAGCCCCACCGGCTTACGCGGCTCTTTGCTTTGCCCCCTCTCGATCGCATCCTTCGTCGGCGACCTTGAACATCCGTGATTGGTGTTCCCATGCCGAACGAAGCATGCGACCGCAAGGTGGAACTGACGGACCGTTGAGCGGGGAAGCGAAACGGTGAGCTAGGGAAGTCCGCAAGGAGGCGCCGCCATGTCACAGCGAAGTTGGACGACCGCGCGACTACTTTTCGCATTGGTCGTCGCTTGTCTAGGACTTGAAGTCGCCACGTCACGCACGGCTCAAGCTCAACTCCGTTCACCCCATTTCGAGAACTGGGGCGACTTGCCTCCAGGCGAGGTGGGACGTCGCCAAATCGGTCGCGGCGGTCCGTTGCGGGGCTATTTTCAGCCGGTTGAAGTTTCGGCGCCCGAAGGCGCCCATGTTTCACTGTTGGTGGAAGGGCGATTCCATAACTTTGAAACGTCGTCGGCTCTCGTCGGCCTGCTCATCGGCGACGTCTACAAGGTGCGCATCACTCGCATCCCAGGACGAGCCGGATTCGAGGTCTATCCGTCGATCGAGATCATCGACCGGCTCTATCCGCCGCAAGGTTTGGAAGACCGATTTCCGATCCCCGTCGTCGTGACTCAAGACGATCTCGATCGCGCGGTGGCTGGCGAATTCGTCGTGCGAGTCGTTTATCTCGAGGACCCCAGCATCGCGATGCCGATTCCGCAGCGCGACGGGGAGCAACGATCGATCGACATCAATGGCAGTGACGATCCGCTCGTCGCGGCCGACCAACTGGGACGACCGATGGCCATCGTACGCATCGGCTCGCGAGTTCCAGACGAAGCGTTGGGGGGCGGGCCAGGCTGGTCCCCTCCCCTGCAACTGCTGAAAGCTCCTGAACCGAGTGACTCGGATCAATAACGTTGCGAAACCGGGAGTCTCGCGAGTGCCAAGCTCGACGAGACTCTGTTCCGTTTCACACGGTCACCCTAGAACGGCAACGCCATGCGGAAACAGCAATTCTTTCGACTCAGCCAATGCCTCCTAGCGGCCGGACTCGCTGCCATGGCGGGCTGTCGCACCGGAAAAAATGCCGCCTTGGACGTCGCTCATGACCCAGCGGCGGGACACTACGAAACGGCGGACAACACCGCGCCTTATGCACCCGCGGCCGGCGAACAAGGCGTGGCTCCGGTGAACTACGAACAGTCGCCCGGCGCGATGGGCCCCGCGGGTGGCGGTCAATGGGCGCCCGCTTCCGCCCCCAGCAACGTGCAAGGCGTGACGACGGGAGGCGATGTGCCTCCTCCTCCGTCGACACCGCGCTGGCGGTTCGGCAACTCAACCGATTCCCACGCGGCCGATTGCCCATGCTGTCGAGGTGGGTTGGCCAAGGAAACCAATCCGCTGAGCCAACCGGTCCAGTTGTTTGGCG
>JAGQPS010000279.1 GCA_020426595.1 Planctomycetales bacterium | reverse complement strand
CGTTGGGGGCTTAGCAAACCGTGGTTCGACTCTCTTGCACCCAAATCGTCTTTTGCTTGGGCGCGAATCGCATCCGTTGTGCTTAAATCAACAGCCCGTCACGCTCCGGGTTTCAGGCATGGTCGGCGGGATCGGGGTGGCGATAGCCGTCTCGATAGGGGCGTCGAAGGCGAGCGGTGGCTTCTTCATCTCCGGGAATCGTGCGCGTCTGGGGATCGTAGGCGAGCGTGCGACCGAGTTCCATGCTCAGGTTCGCCAGAATGCAGGCGGTGGTCGAAATGTGTCCTTGTTCGATGTCGGCGATCGGACGCGAACGCTGGTCGACCGCGGTCAACCAGTCGCGCATATGGCCTCGGATCGCGGGCGCGACATGTCGTTCGAGATCTGGCTCGTCGCGATCCACGGGGTACTGATCGAGTTCCATGACGACATCGCCATGCTCTGGGGCGGAGCCGTCGAGTGGTTGGAAGTCGTAGCTGTTGACGCTTAGTCGTAGAGTCCCCTTGCTGCCGTAAATCGTCGCTCCCCAAGGGTACGCCGGGTCGGGGCTCGAGCCCCAAGTGCGATGAGTCCAGGCGACATTGACGTCGTCGAATTCAAAGAGCGCCGTCTGTGTGTCGCTGATATTAGATTTGCTCTCGGTATCGACCAGGATGCCACCGGTCGAGCTAACTCGCTTGGCCCAACCGAGACCAAGCATCCAGCGCACCATGTCGAGCATGTGGATGCACATGTCTCCCACGATGCCGTTGCCGTACTCCATGTAGGCTCGCCAGCTACGCGGGTGGATCCACTGGTCATATGGACGATGCGGGGCGGGGCCAATCCAGCGCTCGTAGTCGAGATGTTCCGGCGGGGCGATGTCGGGCGGATTCCCCTTCGCTCGCATGTGGTAGTAGCAATACACCTCGGAGTAAGCGATGTCGCCGAGTCGCCCGTTGTCGATGAACTTTTCCTTGGCACTGATCAAGTGAGGCGTGCTGCGACGCTGGGTGCCGATCTGGACGACTCGTTGATGTTTGCGAGCCGCCGCCAACATCGCCTCTCCTTCGATGACGTCGACTCCGATCGGCTTTTGGCACCAAACATCGGCACCGCTTTCGATCGCCGCGATGGTCGGCAACGCGTGCCAATGGTCTGGCGTGTTGACCAAGACCAGATCCGGCGATGTCTGTTTCAGCAGCTCTTGGTAGTCACCGAATCCCTCCGGCTTGGCTCCGGAGACTTGTCGCTCCGCGACGATGTCGCGCGCCGCGTTCAGCATCTGGGAATCAACGTCGCACAGCGCGACGACTTCGACATCCTCGACTTGCAGCAAACGCAAGAGATCGCATTTGCCATACCAGCCGCAACCGATGAGCGCGACTCGCCTAGGCGCCGACCGCGCGTTTCCGAATGCGTGGACTCCCGCTGGATAGAGAGCCATGCCGGCGGCCGCGGCTTGCAAGAATGAGCGTCGACCAAAGGAAGATTGAGGCATGGGATCACCGTCTTGAAGCGAACAATCGGGGAGCAAAAGCTGAAGAGGCTGCTACGAGGAACCACCGAGGCTCCCACGAAGAGACTAAGATACATGCCGCTGTGTGGTCTCGGCACCCTAGGTCGCTCCTCGTTGACGCTGGGGGCTAGTACGGGACGCCGTCGAACGAGGCCCGACGCTTGGGTTGGCGTGGCCGTGGGCAACGGGCGGATGATCAGACACGTAACAAAGGAAGCGAGTCTCGTGAACCAAAAGACCGAGTCGGGTGGAGCCTTATTAAAACTCGTGGTGGCCTGCGTCGCGTTGGTGCTGCTGGTCCGAGTCGCCCTGAATGCGGCGGAGTTCCCCACGGCTCAAGATTCGGTGGCGAGTGGCGAACGCCGTTTTGAGCCACTCGATCTAAGCGAGAAGAGTGAGCTCCACAATGTGTTTGCGATTGGTGAGCGGCTGATGTCCGGATCCGAGCCGACGACGGAAGCGGACTTCGCGGCTCTCAAGGAGCAGGGCATCGAAACGATTGTTAGCGTTGATGCCACGATGCCCCAGGTTGAGTTGGCCGAACGCGTTGGGCTTCGCTACATCCACGTCCCGATCGGATATGACCAAGTCGATCCACATGCCGTGGGTTGCTTGACCCGCATCTCCAAGGAGATCGACGGACGCATCTATCTCCATTGTCATCACGGCAAGCATCGAGGTCCGGCCGCGGCGGCCGTGTTGGCCAGGATTCTAGGAACGCTCGATGCCGATTCGGCTCGAGGCTTTCTCAATGCGGCGGGAACCGATCAGGACTATCGCGGACTCTGGCGGAGCGTCGAGCACTTGCAACTTCCGGCCGAGAATGCGGAGCTTCCGCCGCTCGTGAGTCAAAGTGAAGTCGATCCCTTGTCCGATGCGATGTCGCGTCTGGAACACGCGCTGACCGACTTGGCGGAGTTGGTGCGCGAGGATGCCAAGGCGGTGAGCGAGGAACCCGAGACGCTGGCCTCGGCGGATCTTCGTGAGAACTGGGCGTCCCAATCGTTGTTGGTGGAAGAGGGACTCATCGAGGCTCGAAGAGCGGTTCGAGGTGATGCGGATGATGAGCTTCGCAAGGCGTTTGACCAAGCGATCGATGAGGCCGCGGCGATGCGGCTGACGGCCCAACCCGAGAGCGAGCCGGCCAAGCCGGTCTCCGTGTCCGACTTGGCCGAGGCGATGAAGGTTCGGCGTATCAAGCTCGAGATGAGCTGCGTTAACTGTCATCGCGATTGGCGATAGGCGAGCGTTGGTTGGGCGAGGCGAACCTAGCGCATGCTGGGCAGGCTTTCCCAAGCGGTTCGATCAATCGCGGGAGGTCCAAGCAAGACGAGCCGGTCGTCATTGAGGAACTCGGGAACGGTGGCGACCGGTTCCAGGCGCCCAGCGGCTCGTTCAAGGAGTTGGTCCTTGAGTGACTCGGGCACGACGACGAAATGATCACCGGGCAGAGCCAGGAATGTCTCGAGTGTCGGATTCGGTTTGGGGCTCCACGAGTGCGGTCGTTCGAGTTGCTCATCGCGGATGACCACGCTGTTGGTTGGCGCGGGATCGAGTTCCAGGATGGGGTGTCCCGCGTAGAAGACCCAACTCGATTCAAGTTTGCCGAAACTAGCGACTCGAGCATCGGGGTGGTCGCGCAGCGACAACAAGAGATCGTCGGCGCGTTGTTCTTGATCGACGACCGTCGTCGCGAAACCAAACAGTGCGACGGTCCACAACACCGCGATCGTGGCGAGGGTTTTCGGAAGCCAGCGCGCGGCGTTCTCACGCGGCAACAGCGCAAGCGCGATGGCTCCGAGCAGCGGAATCGCGCCAATCAAGGCTAATACACCTAGGCTCGGTGCGAGCTCTTGGGCGGCGAGGATCACGCCCGCGACGAGCAACAGTCCCACCGAGCCAAGCACGCCGACGATGACGCGGCGCCAGGAACGAGCCAGGTTTTCTTGGGCCATGGCCAATTGACCGACGTACCAACCGTAGAGCAACGCCGCTCCGCCGTGACAAGGAGTGATGTAGCTCGGCAGCTTGGTGCGAGCCATCGTGAAGGCGATGACGACCAGTGCGACCCAGGCGAGTCCGAGCACAAGCACGAGCGGACGGTCGGCGCGGCGAGCACTGAGTTGTCGATCCATCGCGACCATCATCGGCAGCGCCAAGATGCTCCACGGGAAAGTCCCGACGAGCAGGGCAAGTGGGTAGAACCAAACGCCTCCTCGGTGGTTTTCCATGGCGACCGTGGCTCGACCAAAATGCTCCCGCAGAAAGAACGCTTCAAGAAAATCGCCCTCGGTGCGGAGGCCAACAAGCAAGTACCACGGAGCCGCGATGAGCAGCATGATCGCGATACCGCTAAGTGGGCGCATCGACCAGAAGGTGCGGGCGAAGTGAACTGGGTGCCACGGCCTGAGGCAGGTGGCGAGCAGGTTGAGCAGCCGGCCAGTCGCGGCGGTGTCGACACCTTTTGACGGAGTCGGTGTCTCGGCGGAGTGATTGAGCCGAGCGAGCAAGTTGAACATGCCGATCGTGGCGATGGGCAAGACGAACCCGACGGGGCCCTTGGCGAGGACACCGAGACCGAGGCAAGCGTAGATGCCGGCCGACCATCCCAGGTGCCGCGGAAACCACTCGCCTTGATGACGCAGTCCGGGGTCGGACCAAGTGCGCATGCGATCTTCGTGGTTGGGGGCGAAGGTCGCGACAACCCAGAGGCCGATCGTCGAGGTGAAGCAAAAGACGAGCGGCGCGTCGGGGGTAGCGGCGTGGGCGGCCACGTTGAACATCAAGAAAGTCGCCAGCGCGAGCGGAGCCCAGAGGGCTCGTGAGGGTCCAAGAAGTCGGCGAGCGATCATCCAGGTCCAGGCGACCGTGCCGACTGATAGAGCGGCGGACCAGAACCGCGCGGCGAATTCGGTTTCACCGAGCCAGGCGTAGGCGGAGAGGATTAGCCAATAGGTGAGGATCGGCTTTTGGGCGCGAAGTTCGTCGTTGAAGGTCGGAACGACCCAGTCGCCTCGAGCCGCCATTTCGGAGGCGGCTCCCGCGTTCCGCGGTTCGTCTCGATCCCAGAGGCGCGGCGTGCCGAGGTTGGTGAAGAACGCGAGCAGTGACACTCCGAGCACGATTGTGAGTTGGACTTGCCACCGCTGCATGCTTTCGCGCCTCCTTGCGCTTCGATCGACGTGCTTGGCTCGGGGCACTCGCTCGGCGACGCCTTGGATGAGAAAGGCGGTTCGAGGGAAGCGAGGACCGAGAGTCGTCGGAGAGCATACTCGCGGCGGCTTTCGTGGCTCAAGGTCGGTTTCGGTCTTGGCGAAGGGAGAGGGTTTCGGCAAGATGCGGTCGGTTGCCGGGCGGCGTCGACAGGGTTGCCTGGGTTTGGTTGGATTTGGGAGGTTTGGGTTGTCGGTGGCGTGGCTCGTGATGGCGAGTCGCCTGTCGTGCGACGGAGGGGATGGGATCCTTGGGACGATCGGACGCCAAGCGGCCCTCGCGGCTGTGGATCATATTGCCGGTGAGTCTATTGGTCGCGGCGGTGGTCGCGACTCGGTTCGACGTTGGCTTGAGCACGTGGTGGGCGAGCAAGCCACTGCCTCGTGAGCTGCGGACTCTGTTGCGATTTGGGGAGACGTTTGGGCATTTCTACGGTGCGGCCGCGATTGTTTTGAGCGTGGCGATCGTGTGTCGTAGCGCGCGTCTTGGTTTGCGCCTGGGCTGGGTGGTCGCGGCGGGAGGCTTGGCGGCCAACGTGGTCAAGCTGCTCGTTGGGCGGCAGCGGCCCTACGCGTTGACGGAGAGTTTCCAGGACTCCGCGTTGCCTGGCTTCATTAGTTGGCTCCCTGCTTGGCTACAGGACTCGTTTGAATATGGGCACGCGATTCAGAGTTTTCCGTCGGGGCACACGGCGACCGCCGCGGGGCTGGCGTTTGGCTTGAGCCGGATCTGGCCTCATGCTTCACCGTGGTTCGCATTCTTGGCGTGTGTTGTCGCGGTGCAGCGAATGGAGTCGGGCGCTCATTTCTTGAGCGACGTTTTGGCTGGGGGCGCGGTCGGTTTGACGGCCGCTTATCTGGCTTCGCTGTCGGTTCGCCTGCGGGGCGCGAAGTAAGGGTCGGCGCAGTGAGGGCGGCGCAGTGAGGGGCGGTGAAGTGGAAGGGCCGGGCGATGTTGATTGACGATTTGTCGGATCCTCGCTTGGCCCCTTTTCGGGATTTGAAGCGGCCGGGCGAGACTCGTTGGAATCGGCCTCTGATCGCCGAGGGACACCGAGTTACGCGGCGAGCCTTCCGACTTGGATGGCCGATCGAGAGCGTGCTGTTGTCGGATCGGAAAGCGGAAACGGAGGTGGGGCGGGAGATTCTCTCGGCGGCTGCCGTTGTGGGGTGCGAGGTTTGGATCGTGGCTCATGAGGTGGCTCGCCAACTAGTGGGTTTCAACTTCCACGCCGGCGTGTTGGCTCATTTGCGGCGTCCTCGGCCGGCGCGGTTGAATGCCTGGCTGGAGGGCATCGGCTCGCGCGAGCCGATCTTGGCGTTCTCGAGGCTGTCCGATCCCGAGAACGTCGGCATGGCGTTGCGTAATGCGGCGGCTTTTGGGGTGAATCGCGTGTTGGTTGGGAGCGGTTCGGCCGATCCGCTCGGGCGGCGAGCGTTGCGTCTCTCGATGGGAGCGGCTTTGCGACTGAATCTGTTGCGGACGAGCCGACTCGCGGAGGCGATTATTGGACTTCGCGATCGAGGCTGCGAAATCGTCGCGGCTGTTTGTGAGCCCGAAACAGAGGCGGCGGCGGACCGGAGTTGGGAGCGGCCCGTCGTCTTTTTGATGGGTAACGAGAGCGATGGGCTCGAACCGGAGCTTCTCGACCTGTGCACGGCGAAGGTGACGATTCCGTTGGCTGCCGGAGTCGATTCTCTTAATGTCGCCACGGCCTCGGCCTTGCTGCTTTACGAGTATCAGCGAGGGGGCGACTTGCGGGCGTGAGTCCGAGCGGGTTTTGGTTTCGGCCTTCATGCATTTCGGACGAGTACCCCAGCGGCGGTCTTTCTGGCTTCTTTGGCGCTTCCAGCTGTTCCGCCTCTCCGCTCGCTTAACACATGGACTCCACCGCGGCCGGCTACCCTACCCACCCGCGAAACCACGCGTCCCATCAATCACCCCCTGCACAGCCAGTTTTTAACGCATTTGCCCCTGGCTTCCCCTGTTTCCTGGTAGCCCCAGGCCCTTTATTTCCCCTCGCCCTCGTCGAATGGCATCGATTAAGGCTGTCTGGTCGAGGCTTCTGGTTTGAGGGTGTCTGGTG
>JAGQPS010000278.1 GCA_020426595.1 Planctomycetales bacterium | reverse complement strand
TCAACCGATCGGTGTTCCCAGGATTGCAGGGTGGCGCACTCATGCACGTCATCGCCGGAAAAGCGGTCTGCTTTGGCGAGGCGCTCAAGCCTTCGTTCAAGACCTACGCCCAAGCGGTGATCGACAATGCGAAGGTCCTGGCCGAGACACTGGCGGCGGGAGGCATTCGGCTGATCAGCGGTGGCACCGACAACCATCTCGTGTTGGCCGATGTCACGCCGCTGGGAATCGGCGGCAAGCTGGCCGAGCATGTTCTCGATGCGTGTGGCATCACGGTGAACAAGAACATGATTCCGTTCGACGAGCGCAAGCCGATGGATCCGAGTGGCATTCGCATTGGCACGCCGGCCCTCACCACTCGTGGCATGGGCGCCGACCAAATGAAGCAAATCGGCGGGTGGATCCTCGCGGCACTGCGAGGCGCCGAGGATCCCACAGCTCTTGAGCGCATCAAGGGCTCGGTCACGGAAATGGCTCGCACCTTCCCGGTCCCCGCGGCTGGGCTTTCCAGCGCGGTTCAGTAGGGCGAGCCGGCCCGAGGCTTTGATCGCACGCCGGTGGCGTGCCCCATCGAGAGTTGCTTATCGTGATCGACTCGTTCGCCTCGAGCAAAGCGTACCGCCGTTTGCTGGCTCGAGTCGAGCGGCGCTACCTCGTCGGCCGAGTCCGCTTCGTGGCCGGCGAGCGCGAGTATGAAGTGCTCAAGGTGGCGGACCCCGACTCGGTGTTCGACGCGGCGATGGCCGAGGAGAACTCACGGGGGCAAAAGCCTCTCGATTGGCAACCGTATTGGGCCGAAGCGTGGGAGAGCTCCCTCGTCTTGGCCCAGTATGTCGCGGAGCTGTCGACGCCAACGACGTCGCTACTCGACCTCGGCTGCGGAGTCGGCGTGGTCGGCGCGGTGGCCGCCGCATGCGGATGGGACGTGATGCTCGGTGACATCGCCCAACCTGGTCTGTTGTTCTCGCAGCTCAACGTATGGCCATGGCGCGAGCGAGCCCTCGTGCGTCGCATCGACTGGCAGCAAGACTGGCTCGGTCGCGATTTCGACGTGATCGCCTGCGCCGACTGCGTCTACGATCGGCGCGATTTTCACGACCTCGACAAGTTCTGGCGAAAACACCTGAGCGATCGTGGCGAGGTGTTGATCGCCGAGCCAAGTCGACTGATCGGTCGGGAGTTTCGCGAGACGATCGTGCAACTCGGCTGGACGCTTGATCCAAGCCCAGGAGTGCGCCGCAGCGGCAAGCGCGAAGTGGTCGTGTCTCGCTTGACCCGGAGGCGGTGAGCCCCTCGGGCTCCGTCCCAACCGACATGACCGGCTCTCGCGCCCAGTGCCAGGCTCCCGCGCGCAGTGCCGGACTCTCGCGCCCAGTGCCGGGAACGCTCGGCCGTGTCCGCTCAAATCACCGGCGTGCTCGGGTCCTTGACGAGGGAAACGTCCAATAAGACGCGTTCGTCGTCGTAAACGAACGTTGCTCCCCCCGTGGCGAATTTCGGTACGTCGGCCACCGCCGCCTGTCCTTCAGGCGAAGCCAGAATGGCTTCCATCGCGGCCCGATCCTCCGCCCACAAACCGACCATCAGGTAATACGGCGGTTGCTCGCCCGGCACCACCGCCTCGCACTTGCCGATGGTCCAGCCCTTGAGCCCCTTCATGCGCGCGGCCAATGGCAAGTGAACCTCGCGGTAGTAACGATCGAACTCGGCGGGATCGGTCGGATGGCCATAGAGAACGGTGAGTCGAATCACGCGATCATCTCCCTAGTAGCTGTTTGAGCTAGGTAAACCGGAAAGGGATTTGCCGCCAGGGGCCGACCGTCTGTCGCGCGGCCCAGAAAGAGTGGCTGGGTGCCTAGGTTAGCGGCCCGCGAGAAGCCGGGCTACGAGACGCTCACGAGAAACCGGAGGCTCGTCGGTTCGATAGACACCGGCCTGACTCAGAACCGATTAGCCCCAGAATTGGCCCGGCTCACAACAGCCCCGTCCCGAAAAAGAGTCGTCCCGAAAAAGAGTCGTCCCGAAACGCCAAGGCCTCTCCAACTAGGGAGAGGCCTTGAAGCGTTTGAGAGTGCGGGCGAGAGGACTTGAACCTCCACGACCTTGCGGCCATCAGGCCCTCAACCTGACGCGTCTGCCAATTCCGCCACGCCCGCATGAGGAGTCGTCAGTCTATTGGTCTAGCCCGGCTCGTCAAGTGCCGAGACGACTCAAACCGACAGAGTGAAAATTTACCGTCTGGGTTCGGACCATTTCCCCCAAAGAGCCACCGGCCAACGTTCGCTCCACCACCAAGGTGCGGGGACCACCGACGGGCTATCGGGTTCCCAACACCAACATCGATAGATCGTACCGAGCCATCGGAGTCCGATCGATCCTTAGCCATTCCTTCAACAGATCGACCAAATGCTGGGCGGCCGTCGGGGATGCGTTGTGGATGAGCCGAGCGAGTTCGTGGTCATCCCGAGCCACACCCTGTTCGGCCAGTCGAGCGCGAACGGTTTCGGTCAACATGATGAACCACTCACCCGGAGATAGTTGCCTCGATCGGTGGTGGTAGAACATGTCCGGGTCGGCGCCGAGAGGAGGAAGCTCCTCGATCAACTGCTCGACTCGCCGCTGCGAAACCACGAACGCGCCGACGTTGCCCGCCCCGGCGACCGACAACTGGCGACTCTCGGGATCGAGCGTGGCGTAGGCCAATGATGCGAACAGATCACCCGTGCTACTCGTCCACAACGATTCGCCGACTCGCGACAAGACCTGACCTGGAAACGCGATGTACTCGGAATGGGTTTGAGCCAACGCGCCCAACGTCGCCGCGCCGAGTCCCGCTTCGACCATCGGAGCCTGGACATCGCCGACCATCATGGCCAGCCGTCCATCGTTCTGCATGCTCCACCAATGGAAATCACCGCCCACCGTGTCGGCGAACTTGGTGAAGCCGGCCACATCGAAATCATCGACCAACGGCGTGATATGGCTGAGTCGCGATTGCTGCCACTGCCCAGCGTTCTCGAGCTCGCGCTCGTGAGTCGACGCGTTACGGCCGACCGCGACCGCCGCCTCGCGTTCGAGCTCCGCCGCGATCCGCCCCGCGACAATCTCGATTAGGTTGGTCTCTTGCGAGGAGTAGTCCCGCTTCTCTCCCCCGAATACCCAAAGCGTGCCGAGTGGCGTCGTCGCGCTGGAGACCGGAACGCACACCGCCGACTCGGCTGGCTCGGGCGATTCCCAATGTCCCGTCGTGGAACAATCCTCGAGCACGATCGCATGCCCCAACAGCGCTTCCAAGTCGGCCAAGGCTCCTTGCAAGGGGCGAGCCGGTTCGAGCAGGCGGTGTTGCGGGAGCCCCCAACAAGCGCGCATCTTGAGCTGACTGGTCGCGTCGTCGAGCACATACAACGCGGCGGCTTGGGCACCGACGCCGTTGCAAGCCGCTTGCAGGCTCGTTTCGAGTCGTTTGGCGACATGCTGAGTATCGTCGCCTCGCGTGATGACCGGCACGCTCGTCGCCAACTCCGCCTCGCGCCGCCACAACGCTTCTCGCGTGACGGTCAGTTGTTCGAGCATGAAGTTGAGCGAATCAACCAACGAGTCGCACCGTTGTCGGTGCGCGGTTGCTTTTCCGGCTGGCCATTGCTCGCACATGTCCTCGATCACCAGCTTGCCCCGAGCTGGTAGATGAGAAGCCTGCGAATCGACGCGGCGCGCGTCGTAGCTGGAACTCGTCTCTTGAAACGAGAGCTTCCAGCCTGTCGACGAGGCGAACGAGTCCATCAGCGCGCTCAATCCTGGGAGCGTGCTAACGGGGTCGGCGACCTCGGTCTCTTCCTCTTCGATGTGCAACCGAAGATAGGACGGTTGAATGGGATTCACTGCGGGAGCCTCAACGAGTGCGTTGGAGGGGCCCATCCTTAGAGTCAACTTATTCCGCCCGTCATCCGTGAACGGCACGGGTACTATCGGAGTTGACTAGGCAGGGAATCAGTGGCAACTGCGTACTTTCAGCAGCGATGGAAAGCTTTTCGTGTCACGCCGGTTCTGAGGTAGCCGGCGCACATGCGAACAGTCGCACTACCGCTAAGGCTTACCAGATTCGAGTTGGCGGACCAGCGATTAGGAGCCTGGGATCGCGAGCCCGCTCAAAGAACGTCCCGTTGGGATTCGACCGGCGGTTACGGTTCGATCGAGCCATCCGTCACATTTGAGGACGAGTCTCCACTTGGAGATTGAGGCGACGAAGCTTGCCGAGACAGTTCGAAGCGGGCGGGCAACAACTGGTCGACCGAAGTCCAGACTCGCGCATCCGGTTGTTCCGAGTCGACCAGCAATACCGGCAACCGCGGCGCGAACTCCGCGAGGACCTGACGACACGCGCCACAAGGAGTGACTCCTCCCTCGGAAGCCACGACCAACAATCGCCACGGCTTTTGCAAGGTGAACCAAGCTTGTTGCACGGCGCCTCGTTCGGCGCACAACGTGAGCGAGTACGACGCGTTTTCCAGATTGCAACCGACCGCTACTTGGCCGTTTTCGTCTAGCAGCGCGGCTCCGACAAGAAACCGCGAGTAGGGCGCGTAGGCCTGGGCACGCGCGGCAAGCGCCGCTTGAACCGCTTGATCAATCCACCGCGAAGGAATCTCGGGCTGAGTTCCCATGATCCGACTCCTGTGGCTCAGTCACGGTGCCAACAACAATGTCCACCCGCCAGTAGCACCGCCCCAGAAGTCACGAACGAGGTCACCACTGGAGCAACGGCGCAAGAGTGTCGGCTTTTGCTCCGCAAAAGCACGTTCTTCTCCTAGGCAAGCCAAGGACCCGCTTTTGCGGAGCAAAAGCGGACTCTGTCGCACTCCGTCCCACCGCAAAGCTCGGCAAAGGAAACCCGAAGCGTGAGCGAGGGACTCTTCTCCCTCACCAACCCAGTAGTCACGAACGAGGCCATCACCGGAGCAGCTCCGGCAAGCGACGCTCAGGCTTCGGAGTACGAGATTTCGAGGATCTCGAAGGAGATCTTTCCCTTGGGAACGCTGATCTCGACCTTGTCACCGACTTTCTTGCCGAGCAGACCTTGGCCAATCGGGCTTGTGACGAGGTACTTCCCGGTGTCGTAGTCCTCCTCACCCGCGCCCACGAGCGTGAATGACTCTTCTTCGTCGAGATCGAGATCCATGACTCGAACGGTCGCTCCGAACGCGACCTTGTCGCGCGGTAGCTTCGATTCATCGACGATGGTCGCGAGGGCGAGTTTGGCTTTGAGCTGATTGGCCTTCGCGGTCAGCATGCCGAGCGTTTCACGTTGCCCGTGATATTCCGCATTCTCGCGCAGATCACCCTCGGCACGCGCGGCGGCCAAGGCCTCGCGGACCTTGGGCATTTCCTCGTTTTCCAATCGCTCGATCTCAGCGCGAATTTTCTCGTAGCCGGCTTGGGTCATCGGCACATATTCGGACATCGCAACGCTCTCCCAATCAGGCCCAGTTTTCGACGTCTGGACACTGACTCACTTGGTTTTCGCCTCCGAGAGTCGAACCTCTCGGCGGCCACCTGTACAAACGGACTCACTTCGCCCGCACGCGGTACCCCGGCGTGAATCCCAGCCTGACCGCAACGGGACATCCCACTCGCTAGGATCGTCTCCTGCCGGGAACCGCCTCGTTCTCCGAGTCGCCACCCCGATTGCGAGGCGCCGCCCCGATTGCAAGACGAACGAGTCGCGAAAAAGGTCGACCTGCCCGGCTAGAGGCAGGTCGTCATGACAATTCGCGAGTCTCGAAGACAATCCTGGGCCGCGTCAAACGGCAAAGGGAGGCCGCGAGGGCCTCCCCAGGAGCCCACATTATTTCCGGGAAGGTGGGTGCGTGTAAAGGTGAATAGTCGGGCCGACCAGCTCGGTCCCGATCCAAGTCATCCATCGGTCGCAACGCCGAAGGGGACGGAAGGGCCTTATATTCGCGACAAACGGCCCGCTGGCGACACGCGGCGGGCTCCCTCGATTGTTTCCCCGGCGGAGCCACGGTGAGCGGCAATTAGGCTGGATCGGGTAAGTTGCCCTCGCCGGTCAGGCTCACGAGCCTTCACGGCTAGGCGAACCTTACACACGGTCGGTGGTGGGAGGCGGACGGCGACCCGTCCTCCCACCGCGACCGTTCCAAAAAACTCGGCGTGACGGAGACCGCCGGCACCGGCTAGTTTCCGCGAATTCGCTCGAGCAGACGGGCCCCCGCTTCCAGGAACTCGTCCCCGTCCAGTTGCTCGTTTCCGTCTCGGTCCGCCGCTTGAAACACCGGCTGGGCACGAGCTTCAAATCGTTGCAACCTCGGAAAACGCTCGCCAGCTCGCGCGAACTCGGCGTAGCTCAACTGGCCGTTTCGGTCACTGTCGAGCTGCTCGAAAGCGCGGGTCAGCAGTAATCGCTGAGCCCGAGGAATGTCGGCGGGCGAATCGCCATCGACGGCCGGTTCAGCTCCTCCTTGGTCCGCGCTGGACTCGTGAACCTCCACGTACTCGACGTAGCCAAGCAGCATTTCGTCGGTCGTCTGCGGTCCCCAACGAACCAGTCGAGACGGGTCGGGATTGGCGGGATTGTCCTCGCTATTGTCGAACCATCCGATGAACCGCAACGTCTCTCCCGCCCGCAATCGTTTCGGCTCGGCATATCGGTAGAGCAACTGCCAATTGAAGTCGTACCGAGGAATATCAAGCAGAGTCGTCGTCGCGCTCGCCCCTTCGATTTCATACCGGCACGCCTTGCCTCGCAGGTGCATGTGAGGCATGAAGGCGAGCACCTCCACGTCGCGAGGGATGCGCATTTCGGCGATTTCCCGATGGGCGGGATCCTCGGCCGG
>JAGQPS010000277.1 GCA_020426595.1 Planctomycetales bacterium | reverse complement strand
TCGCGGTAGGGTGCGACGTGACGGAATGGGAACGCTGGTGGTGTCATGTGTTGTTGGCTTGTTCGAGAATGCGAGGAATGCCTCGCTGACCGGTCTGTCGACGGAATCAGAATCGCCGCCTCGCGCGGCCGCGAGACGCCCATCGAGGTCGTCCTGCGGATTGGATTGGGGCGGGAATTCATCGACCCTGGGCTGCGTCGCCTTGCGCTTCGCTTGAGCTCCTGACCCAAGGCCGTGGCGCGCCGACTCCAAAGGGGCTTCGCCAACCGCGGTTCGGCTCTTTCGTACCTCAAACGTCCGTTGCGTGGACATGAATCGCAATCCATCGACCCACCCTCGCTCCCCAGCTCCCCAGCTCTCCTGCTCCCCTGCTCTCCTCTCACCTGCTCTCCTGCTCACCTTCCTTGGTTTTCCCAGGCGTCTTGCTTGGCCGCTGGGCATGGGCGTCGTCTCGCGCCACAATGAATGGCACAAACCCGAGCCGATCGGCGAAAGCGCCCACGGCTAAGCATGCACGGATTCAACTCGGAACCTGTTCCTCGATTCGGAAGTTCTCAGCTCCCATGCGCGTCATCATTGAGAAAGATGCTTTGTCGGTCGCCAGGATCGCCGCTCGAGTCGTCGCCCAGCTTGTACGAGCTCGACCGCAATGCGTGCTTGGACTGGCGACGGGGTCGACCCCCGTCGCGACCTATCAAGAACTGATTCGGATGAATCGCGAGGAAGGACTGTCCTTCGCGCGAGTCACGACATTCAACCTGGACGAGTATGTTGGACTCGCTCCCAATCATCCGCAGAGCTACCGGGCCTTCATGCAGCGGGAACTGTTCGACCATATCGACATTCCCCACGAGCATACGCACGTGCCTGATGGGCGGGCCCTGGACCTGGAGGGGAGTTGCGAGCGTTACGAGGCCCTGATCCAGCAGTTGGGCGGAATTGACTTGCAGGTGCTCGGGATCGGTTCGGATGGCCATATCGCCTTCAACGAACCTGGGTCATCGCTGGGGAGCCGAACGCGTCTCAAGAGCCTGACCGGTGAAACGGTGAGGGACAATGCTCGTTTCTTTGGCACCGAGGCCGATGTGCCTAAGTTGGCGATCACGATGGGCGTCGGCACGATTCTCGAGAGTCGCAAGTGTTTACTGTTGGCCACGGGCGAAAGTAAATCACGAGCCATCCGAGACACGATCGAGGGGCCCATCACCGCCCAGGTGACCGCGTCGGCCCTGCAACTCCACCGAGACGTCGTGGTGGTGCTCGACGAGGCGGCCGCCTCTCGGCTTGATCGCCGAAGTTACTATGCCGAGGTCGAGCAGGCTCAGCGCGCGATCGAGGCGGGCAATTCACCGAGTTAGGAACCGTTTTCCTCCGCTTCAAGCCTCGTGGTCTCGATGGCCGCTTGAAGTGTTTGCTTTCATCATGGAATCGAGGAGCCGTGAGCCGACATGCGCATGATTGGACAGCTCCCGGAGAAACTCAGCGCACAACGGCTCGTTGACGTGCTCGCCGCCGCGGACATCGAAGCGGTCGCGGAGACCGGGAAACAAGGCTGGACCGTTTGGGTCCGCGATGAGGATCGGGTGGCCGACGCTCGTCGGTTGCGGGAGCAATTCCTATCGGCGCCCAATTCCCCCGAGATGCTCAAGGCGGAGTCGGAGGGGCGTCGCCGTCGTAATCGACTCGAGCAGGAACGCGAGACCGCCTCCAAGCAGCAAGCGGTGCAAACCGTGGTGATGCGCGAGCGTTGGAGACGCCCCAGTTCACGCCAAGCGCCGTTCACGAGTCTGCTCATCATCGTTTGCATCGGCGTGTCGATCTTCACGAACTTTGGCCAGACCGAAGGGATGTTCGAGTCGCCAACGTCGGTTGGCGAGGAGCTTTTGAACTCGTTGCTCGTGGTCGACGCGCCGGCCTACGTGAAACAACAAATGGACGCGGGCGTCCCACCAGGCGATATCGACATGGATGCCTTGGAGTTCCGCACGTGGAATCTTCGCCAGGGGCAAATCTGGCGGTTATGGACGCCCTGTTTGGTCCACTTCGGTGTGGCCCATATCGTCTTCAACATGTTCATGTTGTTTCGGCTCGGGACCATTCTCGAGCAGGTCCTGGGCACGCCTCGCTATGTGCTGTTCGTGCTCACGTCGGGAATCGCCGCCAACATCGGCTGCTTCGTACCCGACGAGGGGACGGGGCTCCTGAGCAACGGCGGTTGGCTGGCCGGAGGCATGAGCGGCGTCCTCTACGCACTATTCGGCCTCGCCTTGCTGCGCGATCGACTCACGGGCCGTTTCCCGCTCATCATTCCTCCGTCGACCGCGTTTCTATTGCTGATGTGGTTGGCCCTTGGGTTCACTGGAGCGCTCGATGACCCGGAGCGAGGCGTTCGCATCAGCAACTGGGCTCATGGATCTGGCTTCGCGTTTGGCGTCGCCGTGGGGTACGTCGCCTACGCTTCCCGAGGCAAGCAGGGGCCACCGGCCAAGAAGTAGTCTTGGCCGGCGAGAGTTCGCAGGGGGCACTCTGCTCGGCGAGCGGTTGGGGCGAGTGCGGTTGGGCTGAGCCCCTGGCGAGAGGCATTCGCAATACCGCCCCGCCTCAAGCCGTGCCGAATTAGACGCATGCACGGCGGGAAAGGGGACCGGGCTCACTCGGCGGACTGGACTCACGCCGGGGACCGGACCCCCAAGGCGATCGACGCGAACGGCTCTCGTCCAAGCCATCACACGGTGACCTAGCCATTACGCGGTGACGCCGTCGCTAGCGATCCCGCTGAGCGACGTGCCTGCTGGCAAGATGCAACGTCGCCCGACGGCAAGTTCGTTCCCGACTACTCTTCGTCGCTGGAGTCCAGGGAACGGCGACGAATCTCGCGCATCGCGTTCCTTGCCGCACGTTCCACGGTGCCCAAGTTGCGACGATCGGCTACCTCCGCCAGCTCTTCCAGAGGCTCGAGTGCCTCCTCGGTGCCGACCGTGCCGACGATGTTGGTGAGGACGACCGCCGCGTTCGGGTCCGAGATGGTCTTCAACAACTGGAGACAGATGACCTGCGACTTCGGGCCAGCTCGCAGGAGAACAGCGACGGTATCGTCGGCATGGAGCCTATTCGATAGTTGCTCGGCGACGGCCGGTGCGGCGATCTCCGGAACCTCCAAGTCGATCAACCGAAAAAGGTCTTCTTCGTTCAGCCGAAAATCGGAACCGACCAATTTGGCGAGCCCGGCGGCGGAACGAGGCGTCACCCATGCTCGGTAGACCACTCGAACACTGTCGTCGACATGTGGCGAGGATCGAATGACGGCATCCGACATCGCCTTGGCGATGCGCTCGTGAGTCTCCTCATCGATGCCTAGACTCTCGGGAGTCTTGCCGCGGAAAAAGCCGAAGGCCGAACTGACTTCAAATCGCTCCGCTCCCTCGATCGCGGCGATCTCGCGTTCTAGCAACGACGTCGGCGAGGCATCGATCGACTTCATGTACCGAGCGATTTCATCATCGAGCTCGTCATCGAATCGCCCACCGGGCGGAATCGCCGCGACTTGTTCCGACGCGGCTTGACCAATCTTGATCAAGCAATCGGTGTACTTGCGGCGGCTGAATCGCTGCTCGTGGAGTTGATCACAGAGGATTTGGATCGTTTCCTCGTTGAAGTGCTTGGCGGCCAAATCAAAGGCCCGCGCATTGGGGTCACGCCCGGACAACAGTTTGTGGAGCGCTTCCAACATGGCATCATCCCACCACGTCTCCATGGCATCGTAGAGCGCGGCTCCCGCGAAGTGGACATCGCTGTCATCCGAGCAAATGCGGGTGATGGCGACGGTGATTCGCTCGCGAATCGACTCGTCGGGTTCCATCCGCGCCACCGTGGCCAGAATGTCGTCGAGCTCACCGAAGTTGGCGTTTTCCAGGGAGCGGGCGATGCCTTCAAGCACGATCTCCTGGGGATCAATGCCAAACTCCGCCAGAATCTCCTCCGCGTGCGTTCGCGCGGTCGTGTTCTCGCTCAACACGTACGGGGCGACGAAAGGAGCCGACTCGGGGCCAAACGACAGCAGTACTTGGCGAGCTTGAGCCGCATCGCTGCGAGACTCGAGCAAGCGAGCCACGCCGACGGCGGCGACCGGATCGTTGAGCTTGGTAAGAATCGCCAAGATGCGACCATTGGCTCGGCTACTGGAACTCAGGCGACTCGCCAAGTCAGTCGCGATGTTGCGATGAGCCCATTTCTCGATCGCGTTGAGTAGCTCGTCATCGGCTTGACTGTCACGAGCATAAGCGGACATCAACACGCCCGCGACTCGTTCGGTTTGAGCCGAATTGACTTGTTGATTCGCGAGCCACTTGGCCGCCACGGCGTGATATTGCCACTCCTCTTGTCGCAACATATCGACCGCTTCATCGACCGTGCTGGGAGGCGTGATCGAATCGACACTCAGCGACACCCGAGATCCACCGCTACCGCTGCCACCAATGCCGCTGCCTGCTCCCGCGCTTTCCGTGGGAATACCACCATTGGGATTGCTGGCGACCTGATTGTTGGGACGAGACGGAACACGGACCGCTCGTTCACCCCGCTTGCCAATCACCACCATGATGATGATCGCCGCGATCGTGCCCAATACGACCACCGCCGCCACCATGGATACGCCGACGTAAAGCAGCGTCTTTACCGCGGGGGACATGCCCGAGGGCGCCGGCTGGCCAGGATACTGATACTTGTAATTCATCGCCGCAACTCCCGTCGCACCCAATCGGCGCGGTCCTATTGTCTTCGAGGCCAACGGTCCGAACGAGGCAATCGTCGGTCCGTCTTCATGTGAGGTGCTCGCCGAACCGACCTCCGTCGCTTTCGACCACCCGCGCACACCAGCAATCGCAAGTTAACCAAGGCGCCCCCACGTTTGAACCGTTGCCTCCGCCAGCTCCGTGAAATCGAGTCCGTTTCGAAATCGTGAAGCGGGGGCGTTCAAAACTTGTGGCCCATCAGCATGGCTCAAAAACCTGAGTCCACTGTCGGGAGCTAACCGCCTGCTCGAGGCGAATCGCATCGGTTCCCGTGCTACCCCGGCTTCGGGACCCAAACCAACCCGGTTTCGTGATGGTCAGGTCCCTTGGAAGCGGGATCGATGATTCTAACCAAAAGCACGGCTAAGCCAAGAGTCGCAACTTAGGTTCCGCCGAAAGCGGAAGGGGCAGCGCCCTGTTCCAGCAACCAGGGATTAGAACGGCGACCGCGTGACAGGGTTCCGACGTTTCACCAGGAAAAGAACAGAGCCGGTCAAACGTCGGTTCCTCGTGGGCCCCCAACGCTGCCAGCCAAGCACGACGTCGTGGGGTCAGGCATCCACGAACTTCAAGCCTCGATCGTCGATTTCATAGAACAGAATGCCGTCGTCACAAGCACTCCCGCGATGCTTGGCGATGTGGAGGGCTCGCCGCATGCGTTGACCATCGCGAATTTTCCCCAGCAGGATCACCGTATTGGCATTGGCCAGAAGGTCCGAGTCGACCAACGGCTTTTCAATCAGCGCCTCGAGCATGGTTTCATGAGACGTGCAGAGAGCCAGACAGGCTAACTCCGACGCTTCATAGCGATGAGCCTCGACTTGGTCGGCAAGTCGCCGAAAGTGTTGGCGAAACACATCGCGAGCCACCCACTCGCCATCCTTATGCAAGAGCTGGTGGTCCAGGTATTCGATCAGTTCCAGCTGGATGGAATCCTCGGGGCGGCCCGCCGGCTCCACGCCGTCGATCACGACTCGGCGCGTCCCGGCGAGCAGGCTGCCGTAGAGAAAAGCGAGAGTATCTTGCGTGCGGCGGTTGATCTCTCGCTGCCAGGCATCCCGGGCGGTCGTATCGTCCGACTCCAGCACCACTCGATGACCGATGCGATCCAAGGCTCGCCAATAATGCCCCATCCCTCGGCAGGCCGAAAAGAAATCGGGGCCCACCGGAGGAACTTCGGTCGCGGCGGTCAACGCCCATTGTCTCATTCGCTCGGCATACGGGGCGTGATTCTGCGAATCGCCTCGAGCCGACAAATCGAGGACCACGCCAGCCCGCCCATCACTTTCGATCCCTTGGTGGGCGAAGGCGACGCCGAATTGAGTCTTGCCGATCCCGGTCGCACCCAGCAGAACGGTCATCGTGCCAGACAGCAATCCACCTCCGAGCCGTTCGTCCAAGCCGCTCCAGCCGGTGGAAATGCGTCGAACCGATGTCATTGCAAAGCCTCCCAAGCCGCGACAAGGCTCTGCGCGGCCCGCTCGATTTCTTCTTGTTCCGTGTACCAACCCAAACTCAAGCGGATGGTACCACGAGCGAGCTTGGGAGGGAGGCCGAGGGCGGACTGGGTGGCGGAAAGAAAATCGGTCGACGCCTGGCTGCTGGAGCCGGTCGAGGCACAGATCTCAGGCGTGCGCGCCAACAGGTCGGCGCCCACTACATGGGGAAAGTTGACGCTCGACGTATTAGGGAGCCTTGGTAGGCCACGACCGTTGAAACTGATCGAAGGAATGGCCTGCTCCAAACTTCGTTCGAGCAAGTCGCGCAGTCGCACGAGCTTCTCGCTGGCTGAATCGAGCGAGCGATGCGCGATCGACGCGGCGGCTCCGAGTGCCACGATCCCCAGCACGTTTTCCGTGCCTGGCCGCAAGCCGGCTTCCTGACCCGCTCCGCACAGGATGGGTTCCAGCGAAACTCCACGTCGCACATAGAGCGCGCCGATTCCCTTCGGTGCGTACATCTTGTGTCCCGAAATCGAAAGGAGATCGCAGTCCAATTGCTCCACCGCGATTTGCACCTTGCCGGCCGACTGAACCGCATCGGTGTGCAGCAAGACTCCGCGTCGGTGACAAATCTCGGCGATCCGCGGGATGGGC
>JAGQPS010000276.1 GCA_020426595.1 Planctomycetales bacterium | reverse complement strand
CGACTATTCCAGCAAATCGTGGACCCCAGGGGCCGTGGAATCGGGTCATGAATCGCCCTGTTTCCGCTTGAGGAACCGAGCCGGCATCTTGAGTCCCGCGTGACCGTTGAGCCGTGCCAACCTGGCGATTTCGTCATTCGGTCCAAAACCGCACCAGGTCTTCCAGCCGGTTATACTGGGGTCGCACGAGTCAACTTGTCAGCGTCGGAGAAGAGGAAGAGTTATGTGGCGACTTGGATCGCGAACCGACATCCCCGAATTGGCGACGACGATGAATCCATTGGATCGGGGCCTCATGCGATATTGCCGTCGCGGACTGCTGACGGCGTCGTTGGCTTTGGCTTCGCTGGCCACCGGTGAGTCGATCGCTTCCGCCCAGCCCGTGACCACCGATTCCTCCACGCCCGCGGTTTTGGACGAGGAATCGGAGCGACAATTGCTGGAGTGGATCGAGCTGTTGGGGAGTCCCCAGTTCGATCGTCGTGAACAAGCGGTCAAGGCATTGGTCGCGGCTGGCGAACCAGCTCTCCCGTTGCTGGAACGAAACGCACGGCATCCCAACCTCGAAGTCCGTTTGCGAATCATCGAGGTCCTCTCGGAGGTGCGACAACAGAACGTCGAACGACGTCTCAAACAACTCATCGAGGGTACGGTCGATCCGGCGACCCTGGATCTTCCGATGTGGGAAGCTTGGGTGGAGGCGACCGGCAACTCGGAGGACTCCCGAGTCCTCTACGCCGAGGCCGCTCGCGCCGAATGGAACCTGTTGGAATACGCGACCGAAGCCGAACAGAACGATATCAACAAACGAGTCGCGGAAACTCTCAGTACGTACCAACGCGGTACGACGATTAGCGTGGCCACGTTCACCGCGTTGCTGTTCCTGGGGGCTGACGTCGAGACGGTGGATCTCAACGTTCTCAACGGTGTCTACAACGTGCGGCGCCAGGACGTGGTGACTCGGGCCATCGAACGAGGCCGATACTCGACCTCGTTGATCTCCCTGATGGATCGACTCGTGCTACGCTCGCCGCGCACGTACATCACGCTCTCGCTGCAAATGGCGATGGACCTCAATTTGCCCAGCGCCCGGGAACTTTCGGATCAAATCCTGGCTCATCCCGAGGAGGAGCCGGAGCGGGCGGTCCAGACCGCGATCATCGCGCTGATGAAGCGAGGCTCGAAGGATGACATCCCCACGCTCGAGAAGTTGTTCGAGGATCGCCGAGCGCTACGGATCTCGGTGAACAACCTGGTGCGAGAAACCCAGATGCGCGACATCGCCCTGGCCGCTAGTTTGGTGCTGGCCGGAGGCGACTTGGCCGAATACAAGATCGAGACGATCCCACAAACGGATCCACGCAACTGGCCCCTAACCGTTTACGTGTTGTTCCCCGACGGAGAGACGCGCGACGCGGCGTTCGAGCGATGGCGAAATGAGCGGACCATGCTAGTGCCATCGCTCGGCGAGTGAACCTATCGAACGTGCGGAAGTCGG
The DNA here is from genome assembly GCA_020426595.1 of Planctomycetales bacterium. Taxonomy (GTDB): domain Bacteria; phylum Planctomycetota; class Planctomycetia; order Pirellulales; family Pirellulaceae; genus UBA11682. The sequence goes on along the minus strand of JAGQPS010000276.1, from coordinate 5,396 downwards.
CCCTAGCCGCGACCCTTCTTGCGAGTCGCGTAGGGGTGGTCGGATAGGGCTCGGTGTTGATCGAGCCCCACGACCTTGAAGTTCACGCCCAGCGCCTTGAACTCCCCTTCGACCTCATGCAGCTTTTCCATCACCGTGTGGTCGACTAGACGCGTGTTCGACATGTCGAGTGTCACGTTCTCGTGCCCTTCCGATCCGAGTCGCATGAGCTGCCGGCGGAAAAGAATCCAGTTGCTGAACACGGCCGAGTGCTGAGCATACACATACACGGTGTTGTTATCCGCGACGCTGGCGTTCAGGTACGGCCAGAAGATGGAGCGAAGGGACAGGCCATTGATCAAGTGAATGACAAGCTTGATGCCGATGCCGATCAGAATGCCCCACAACAAGTCGGTGGCCAGCACGGCGACCAACGTGCCGACGAAGATCACCAACTGTTCCTTGCCGACTCGGTAAACGTGCAGGAACTCGGCGGGCGAGGCGAGTCGATACCCCGTAAAGATCAGCATCGCGGCGAGCGCCGCGTTGGGGATCAAGTGAATGAGCATCGGGATCGAGGCAACGCAGACGACGAGAAAAATACCGTGCCAGACGTTGGCGAACCGAGTCTTCGCTCCGTTGTCGATGTTGGCCTTGCTGCGCACGATCTCGGAGATCATCGGTAGGCCGCCGATGAACGCGGCCAGAGTGTTCGCCGCTCCAACCGCCAACATATCGCGGTTGAGGTCGGTCTTGCGTTTGTGGGGATCGATCATGTCGACCGCCTTGGCGCTCAGCAGCGACTCGAGCGTTCCAATGATCGCGAACATCATGATCCAGTAAATACCGGTCGAGGTCATGACCGCGTCGAACTTCGGAAAGCGAAACGCGCTAAACATGCCGAGCGGCTTGGGATCGAGCTTCACAAGGAAGTCGGCATTGGTGGGAGGCGGAGTGGCGGCCTTTTCATGATCGCTCGGAGCCTCGGTCGAGGGTTCCGCGGCCGTTTCGGGTTCAGCGTTCTCGGCCTCGCTGGATGGGCCTTCGGCGGCCTGTGATTCGGTGGCCGCGACTTCCGTCGTGGGGGCCGTTTGAGGCTCGTCCTTATTGAGTCCGAGTACCAGTGTCATCCCGATCGCGAACGCCAGCACGAACACCTGGGCGGGAATCGTCTTGAGTAGCTTGACCTTGGTCCTTAGCGCGTTGAGCACGAACATCATCACCAAGCTGGTGATGCCAATCGCGGCGATGCGTGGGACGGCATGTTGAACGATTTCAGGAATGCGTTCGATCAATTCAAACGGCTCGCCCTTGTTGTTCAAGTAACCCAGGGCGATGGGAAACTGCTTGAGAATGATGATCACGCCGATGGCGGCCAACATCCCATGGACCGCCGAGATCGGAAACATATCGCTCAGGGCTCCCCCGCGAGCCAACGCGAAGACGACTTGCAGTAGCCCCGCGACGACTCCGAGTCCGAGCACCATCGGATAGAATTCCTCGGGCCCGTAAATCGCCTTCATGTCATTGACCGCACCCAGGGCGATCAAGATGAGCCCCGCGGCGGGACCCTTGATCGTCATTTCCGAGTTGCTCACCAAGCCAGTGAAGAGCCCGCCAATCATGGCGGTGAAGAGACCGGCGATTGGCGGATAACCCGAGGCCGAGGCGATCGCGAGGCAGAGCGGAAGCGCGATCAGGAAGACCAGGAAGCCCGACTTCAAATCGGCCGCGAGGTATTTCTTGAAGCCCTCGAGATTCCCGCGAGGGGTCTCGACGGAGTCACTCGCGTTGGCTGGGGAAGCCGAAGGAGAGTCGGTCATGGGCGAGGTCTTCTTACGCGTTGGGAAATCTAACGGTTGGTCGGTCGTCGGGACCAAATGTCCAGACCTTCAGGCGGGCTCAAGCCCACGGATGATATCGAGCATAAGCCGCGGAATCCTAGAAGGTGGGTCGCTTACAATGTCGCAAGCCCCTTTTGCCGACTCCGTCTTCTTGACGATGCTGTTCCGGCAGCGGCGTGTGCGGCCTTCCCTGGTCTGCTGGGCCTACCCTACACGTTGGATGCGGTTTGCCGTGGGAGTTGCGGGATGAACATCCTGTTGGTGGAAGACGATCGCTCGATTGGGAAAGCGGTACAGCGGGGGCTCGATGAGAACGGTTACCGGTGCGAATGGGCGATGGATGGAGCCAGCGGGCTCGATTGCGTCCAACGACAAACCTTCGATGTCATCGTGCTCGACCGCATGCTGCCGATCCTGTCGGGCGATGAATTCCTTCGGAAGATCCGTGAACTCGGCCTGACATGCCCGGTGATCATGCTCACGGCTCGCGGCACGGTCGAGGACCGCGTTGAGGGCTTTGAACTCGGAGTCGACGATTACCTCGTCAAGCCGTTCGCGATGGCCGAGTTGCTCGCTCGGATCAACGCCATCGTGCGACGCACCGGAGCCAAACCGGCCGCTTCGCTCACTTGGGGCGCCTTGTCGTTGGACTTGACCAGCCGTCGAGTCAGCGAGGGGGCTCGTCAGATCGACCTGACTCCAACCGAGTTCACCCTCCTGGAATTGCTCATGAGGCATCAAGGGCAGGTCGTCACGCGCAAGATGATGTGCGAACATGTTTGGGGATTCGAGTGGGATGGCCCCACCAATGTGATTGAAGTCCACGTCAATCGACTGCGCAAGAAGCTTGACAGGTCGCGCGACGAATCAGTGATACGGACGATCCGAGGACGAGGCTATGCGTTGGCCGTGGCTGACTAGTGCGCTCCGTACGCTTCGTTTCCGGCTCACCCTCTGGAATTCGTTCGTCGTCATCACCGTGGGATTGGCGACTTTGTATGCGGTGCGAGTCGGCGTGCGTTACACACTCGTCGCGGAATCGGATGCGACGCTCAAGGATGAACTGGCGGTCCTCGCTCTCGCCTTGACCGAGCTCTATCCCGACGGCCAAGCCATCAACGAGGAACTGCAGCGGCTCGTCGAGGGGCACCGCGATCACAATTGGTTTCTCGAGCTCTCGAATCAAGACGGTGAAATTACCTTCGCCTCGGACAACTTTCCAACCGTCTATCGTTCTCGTGACGTGCCGCTCGCCTCGAGCATCACCACGCCACGCGATGGCGATGTTCGGATCCTGCAACGAGTCATTCGCGTCGCGCCGGAAGTAACCTACAAGATTCGACTCGGTACTGGCCTGGAATTCGTGGAACAGGATGTCGATCGACTAACGCGAACGATGGTGCCCATCTTCATCGTGCTCATCGTCGCGGCGCCACTCGGCGGTTATGTGTTGGCTCGTCAAGCCACGGCTCCGATCCGACAGATCATCGAGACGACCAAACGGCTGCGCCCCAGCCAACTGCAAGAACGGCTCAAGATTCGCGGTACCGGTGATGAACTCGATTTGCTGGGCAAGACGATCAACCGCTTCCTCGATGTGATCGCGGGTTACTTGCGTCAGCACCAGGAATTCGTTGGGAACGCGGCCCATGAATTGAGATCGCCCCTAACGGCGATCCGCACGAATGTCGACGTGGCTCTCTCGCGGACGAGGACACGCGAGGAGTATGAGGAGCTTCTCGAGCAAGTTTCCGATGAATGCTCGAACTTGACTCGACTCGTGAATCAGTTGCTCGTGTTGGCCGAGAATGAATCGACCGGCGAACAACTCGCAAGGCAACCGCTCGCGCTCGATCAAGTGGCGCTCAACTGCCTCGACATGCTCGAAGCGGTCGCGGAGGACCGGGACATCGAGCTGATCAGCAAGATCGAACCGAATGTCATGGTGCTCGGGGAACCGAGCCGCTTCCGGCAAGTCGTGGTCAATTTGATCGACAACGCCTTGAAGTTCACTCCGTCAAAGGGTCGGGTCACCGTGTCGGTCGTGCGGGATGCGGTCGCGCGAACGGGAATCATTGAAATCGCCGACTCCGGCTGCGGCATCGACCCAAACGATCTGCCACGGTTGTTCGAAAGATTCTACCGGGCCGAGCGAAGTCATCAGCGCCGCCCCGGAGCCGAAGGGAGTGGACTGGGGCTGAGCATTTGTCACCTCATTATCGAGCGCTACGGTGGCTCGATCGATGTGCGGAGTCCGACTCGTGACGATGGTACCGGTACGACGGTAAGAGTGACTTGGCCGCTACTGGACAACACGGCGAGTTGAGGGCTGTCTTGACGCGAGCGCGTTGGAGCGTGCGTCGCTTGCCGCGGTTCTGGCTTCAACCGTTGTGCGCCTGCTTTTGCGGAGCAAAAGCCGACACTCTTGCGAGCTTGTGTTGGGGGCCGAGCTTTGCTTCGATGCGGCGTGTCGCCAGTGTCGGCTTTCGCTCCGCGAAAGCACGCTCCGTGGACGTGCTGTTCGTCGTTGCCGCCCATCAGTGAAGCGATGGCGATTACTTGCGTCGAAGCTCGAACGAGCCTTCTTGGTAGCTGCCGTCGGACTGCTTTAGCGCCAAGTAGATCGTGAGCTCTTGTCCGTCCGCGCTCGGGCGGAAACTCAGGCCATGGAAGTCGCGACGTCCCTCCGCTTGGCCAATCCAGCGGAACTGAACGCTGTCGTCTTTTTCTTCCCAGCCGACGAGATCGGGACCGAAGTGCTTGACTCGCAGCTCAATACCGCCGTCTCGCTCCGAGAGAGTCAGCAACTCATAGAACGCGACCTTGCCGTCGCGCAGAAAACGAAACATGCCCATCATTTGGCCGTCTCGAGGCGAGGACCAGACCTCCTCGACTTCACCTCCCAGACCCGAACCGACCCAATGGCCCTCCAGCCAACTCATCGCTTCCAGCGATCCTTGTCCTGGTTCGTTCTCTCCTAGTGAGAGCGTATGCTCCGTCAGCGACTGGGGCTCGTCGGCTCGTCCCAACCCGATTGTCGCGAGTTGGCTCGCGCAAAGCAGCAGAGCGATGGCGCCAAGTCGACGGATGGACATGGAAAACGGACGATGCATTGCGTTTGCTCCTGGTCGAATAATCCGATACGGCATCCCATATTGCCTACCGAGTCCAGCGAGGGGACTCAGTCGGGCCAACGAATTAGGCTACTTGTTGGCTCGACCAGCCGCCAATACCGACTCGCAAGAGTGTCGGCTTTCGCTCCGCAAAAGCAGGCGCACGACGGTCGATTGGTCAACGGGCGAATCCGCCGACACGAAAGCAGTCGCACCCGCGAGCGGCTTTCAATCCATCAGCCGGGTAAATGCCGCTGGACCACGGCCAAGGCCGCTTCGTGAACGCGACCGTTGGTGGCGAGAATACTTGTGCGTTCCAGCGGGAGCGATTCGCCGCGACAGTCGGACAGCCTCCCTCCCGCCTCGGTGACGATGAGCCTTCCCGCGGCGAAGTCCCAGGGGGCGAGTTCGTATTCGAAGAACCCGTCGAGCGCTCCCGCCGCGACGAGGCAGAGATCGA
>JAGQPS010000275.1:1487-6979 GCA_020426595.1 Planctomycetales bacterium | reverse complement strand
TGACGACGCAGCGAGATCGCTCCGCCATAACCATGCCCCGACCTTGCGGCAGCGGGATGGTCCGACTCCGAGGGATTCGCGGCACCCTCTTCCGTCGGTGATGAGAGCTCGAACGACGCCGTGGGCTCCGCGGCTCCCGCCACACCAAAGGGCTTGAGCTCGCCTCGGAGAATCGAAACCTCCGGAGGCGCGGTGATCCCCAAGCGAATTCCGCCCCCCTTCACTTGCAGCACTTCCACCGTGATGCGGCCGTCGATCACGATCGAGTCATTCTTCTTGCGAGTTAGCACCAACATGATTCACCGTCCTGTTCTTCCTTGAGGGATTGTCTTGTCTCGAGACAACATGTTGTCGCGAGAGACCGTGTTGTTGTTTGAAATCGAGTCGCGGTTTTGAAGAGCGTTTCCTCAGTAACAACGTCGCCGTTTCAAAACCGTGCGAGGCGGCTCGCCCCGTTTGGTTGCCGAACCGCATTTCGCGAGTCGGCGGGGGAGGCTTGCTTGAGCCACTTGTGACTCGTTTGCCTCGACAGGGATGAGTTTCGGGAAGGGGCGGGACAAGGTTGGTCACTGCCCAAAACGGCGATCGAAAAGCTGGATGAAAACTTGTTCACTGCTAGCGAACGAGTGAGATTGGGGAGACTTCAGCGGAACTGCCTGGGGTCCTGCGGGCCTTGCGCGATTTGGGGTAAGGCATCCGTGCGGCGAAGGTGCAACGATGGCCGCGGTTGTTCGGGTTTGAGCGAATCTTTCGGCTCCGGTTGTCGAAAACGAGAATGTGATAGTTCGCGCGACCGACGGGGTCGTTGCTACTTCATCCCCTTCTATTCAGGCACAGGGAGGTGCCGAGATGCGGTGGGGACGTCCACTTTCGCTATCGTTGACCTTGGTCTGCTCGAGTCTCACGAGTCTCGTGTCGCAAGCCCAGGATATTCCTTTCTCCGCGCCAGGCGCACGCTCGCCTCAGCCCGCCCCAGCGCAAGCTGGGCCGGAGCGACTCGTCGCGGATGACTCCAACACGGTCGATGCCGACCCGACGGCGGCACACGACGACGGTCAAGCTGGTACGAGCCAGTTCGCTCCTCGTCCCTTGCCTCGACGGCAAGCCCGCGTGGAACCGTTGACCTTCGCCGGGGCCCAACCACTACCGGCCTCCAGCAGCCCTCGCATCGCTCCAGCCACTCCGCGCACGGTCGCCTATCAAGCGGCTCAGGTGACTCTCGCGAGCACGACCGATGATCCCGCCGGCACGGCTCCGGTTCGACGAGCCGTGGTCCGGTTAATCGCTCCCGATCAAACGCCCGCGCCCTCCGCCGAACCCGAGCACGTGGCCGCCGCCGATCCATCAACTCCCATCGCGAGCCCAGCGCTGGAGTCTCCCAAGGATCCCTTGGCCACGACCTCCGAGCCGGGCGAGAAGGAACCGGTCGCGCTCTCGATCGCGCCTCTGTCCGCACCGAACACCGTCTCGCCCGAATCCACCGTGCCGGCCGGCGAGCAATCGGAAACCACCAACGCTCCGGCCACCGATTCCGATGACTCGGCGGCGGTGTCCGACAGCGAGCCTGGTGACGCAATCGAGTCGGAATTCGAGGTCCAAGTTCTGGGAATCGACCCGCGTTTGCGCACGGAACTTCCTTCGTTCCGACTCGCGTTGGCGTGTCGACGGTTAGGTGACTCAAACGAAGCTGTCCTTGCTCTCAAATTGGGAGCGGGTGCGGAGGTGCACGCGATTCGGCCGAGTACCGGATGGGTGCTCGACGAAGCTTCGGGCGAATGGCGGCTCGATCTCGCCGACTGGGTCACGGGTGAGGAACGCGACTGGATCGTCGAGCTCCCCGAGGGACTCGAGGAGTGTGGGGTCGAGGCTCGCGTGATCTTGAACGAAGCTCCGCTCGCCGCCGACTCGATCGACGACGACGATACCAACGTGACCCGCGACGATTCGGCTCATGAGGGCGATGAGTCCGATGCTCCCTTGGTCGCGGCGGAAGACGATTCCGATTCAACGATCGAGTTCGCACCGCTCCGACCGGCTCCCGCGCCGATCGCCTCGGCGCCGCGGGATCGCACGTCGCGATCGCTCGAGGACGAACCGCAAGTGCTCGCGCCGCGGACTCGTGGCGTCGAGATGATCTGTGACGGCCCGACGACGACCCAGGTTGGCGCGTCGGTGATCTACGCCCTGCGGATCAGCAATCGCTCCGATCTGTCGCTTGACCAACTCGAACTATCGGCCGACTTGCCTGCGGGCGTGTTCCTTGAGGGACGCCGCCGAGTTTTGGTGGGCGAGACCGTGGAGCCCGGTAACGACGTGACTCTGGAAGTCGCGGTTCGGGCTCATGCCGAGGGGCGTCATGGACTCAAGTTCGTCTTGCTCAACGACGGTCTCCCCGTCGCGACCGTGGAACATGAGTTGGAAGTGCTCGATGGAGTCATGCAAGTTGAGTTGATCGGTCCCGAGGCGATGGACGCGGGGACCGAAGCCGTGTTCAGCGTCGAGGTGCAATACTTGGGTGACGAGCCGATTGAGAATGTCGTCGTGACCCTGCAACTCGACGAACGACAACGAGTCACCACATTGGAGCATGCCGCCGGGTTCGATCCCGAGCGGAGGCTGTTGGCTTGGCGCATCGTCGAGCTCAACCCTGGCGATGAAGTACAGCTGCGCTACAAGGTGATCGGCGAGTCGGCTGGACCGTTCGCGCAGGCGGTCGCGGTATCGGCCGAGACGCTCGAGGGAGCGGTCGAACGGCGCATCGATGGAGAGATCCGACAGCCCGCGGCATCGCGAGGCGTGCGACGATCGATCTCCGGTTCGGCGAGGCCAGCACCGGAAGTGCGCACTCCGGCGAATCAAGCCGCGAGAGTTCCACGAACCGCGTCCCGACCCGTGCCTCCTCCCGCGACGACCCAGCGCCCCGAGGCTCCGGTCAATCCGCCCCGGACTCCGGACCCCAACGGCCGGATTCCACTGCGAGATCCTCCCCGGACTCGCTAGGACCGCCTCGATCGACCTGTCGGAATGGCTCCGCCAACGAAGCTCGAGTGGTTGGGCGGGGCTGCCGTTGACCGAGGCTGGAACGATCTGTAAAAGCCGAATCGAAGCGAAACGAACCGTGTGAGATCTACCCGCGTCAAGGATGACATGGGAGCCTCCCGCGATGTGACTCGCCGTCCGTTACGAAGGAGCGTGGCTATGGAATTCAATTTCTTTCATTGGATTCGTGAGGGTGTTCGGCAAAGCGTCATGCTCGGCGTGAGCGACGCGATCGGGCAACTTGGCACGCCGGACGAGCAAGGAGTGCTCCACGAATCGCTGCGCAAGGCGATGCCAGCTCCCGCGCAGGCCACCGTCGCCGCCCCAGGGCGAAGCTCGTCGTCCCGCAAGCGGTTGGGCAAGAGCCTGAAGGAAATCAACGGGCCCGCCAAGACCGCCTAGGTCGGGGCCAGGCCCTTGCTTTCTCATTTCGCCAGTGGATTCCCCCAGCGCCTCGGTTTCGTGAAGCGACGGGGGGAATGCATGCTCCAACGACGCCCCGCGCTCTCGCCGCCGCGTTAGTCATTCAAGCCGCGTTAGTCATTCAATTGGCGAGCCGAGAAGCTTGAATCGATCGTGACCTTGGAATCGGTGACCATCCCTTCGACTTCCGCGGCGACCGATAGCGTGGAGCGGAGCGACATGCTCGAGAGAAATCCACGAGCCGAGTCAAAGAGAGCCGTGCCCGTCACCTTGGTCTCGCGCAACATAAACGAAGCGTCGGCTCCCGTCGCGCGTGTTGATCCCTGATCGGCCGCCGGCGACTCCATGCTCGCTTCGGTGCGCACTTCAAACTTCTCGAGCGTTTGGCCCGCGGCTTGGACCGGGCCGACATAGGTGAAGACGAGCGGCAACTTTCCTTGGCCCATCACTGGGATCGCGAGGAGATCGGGAACGGTCCACGATTGCCCCGCCGCAAGCTCTTCACCGTTGAGTTGCAGTAGCGGTGTCAGGACGAGCTGCAGTTGTTCGGGAGCCGTGACCTCTCGATCGAGGAGCCCGCCTCGCGGCGCGGTCGCGTCGGCCCCGAGTGACGTTCGTGTGAGCCGCCCCAGTCGATCGATGTAGATTCGCCACTTCGTGCCGACAGCGGCTCGAAGACTCTGTTCGAGATCGGTCATCCCGTCCGCCGCGGGAGTCGTCTGCGTGTCGACGAGGATCTCGCCCAGAAAAGGACTCTTCGCCTCGAAACGCAGTCGCGTCACGACTTGATCGATCTCGGCCATCCCGTCGCCGTCGACCGCCAACACGGTCCAATCGGCTTCCACCGAAAGCGTGACCGGGAGTTCCACGCTTTGGCCGCCGATCGGCACCGTCTCCTTGATCATTTGAGTCGCGGTGACATGGAATCGCTCATCGCGTACCCATTGCCACTGGAAACCAGTCGAGTCCGGCGCGTTAGTCGCATCAGTCGGGTTCGCTGCCTCGGCGTCCGCATCCGGCGAGAGATCGGCGCCCGTCGGACTGGACGCATCGGTCGACTCTTCGTTGGTCGACTCTTCGTTGGTCGACGTGTCCACTTCGTTCGTGGGCGACTGATTCTCGGGCTCCTGGGCCCGGCCCGACGCCCCAAGCGCCAGAAACGCACCAACGGCGAAAACGACCACTAGCCACGTCGTCCAGCGGCGAACCGCCCGTGGGCATTCACCGAGCACCGGTCGAGTGATGTGAAATAGCTGCGCAACCGACATCGCGGACTCCTGGTCCGACCGAGCCTGCGAAGGTGGGGCGCCATGCCTGTCATGAGGTTCCAACCGAGCGAACCGGCCACCGGTCGATGCAGGACCAACCGGGGACAAGTCTTCGACTCGAGCGCGCGTCGCACGAACCGCCTAGGCGCCGAACCACTTCTTGATTGAGTGCACGGTCACGGCCCGACCGGCTCGGCCGATCGAAGTGGTGAGTGGGATTTCCTTGGGACAGACCGCCACGCAGTTCTGCGCGTTTCCACAGACTTGAATCCCGCCCGGCTCCTTGAGCGCTTCCAATCGCTCGGTGGCGTTGAGCTTGCCGGTGGGGTGGCTGTTGAAAAGGACGGCTTGGCTGATCGCGGCGGGTCCGATGAACGCTTGATCGTAAGCCGCGTCTCGTCGCTGCTCAAACGATTCGTCCGATTCGCCAGCTCGCGGCGAGACATCAAGCTTGGTGTATTGCGGGCAAGCCTCGACGCAGCAGCCGCAGGTCATGCACTGGCTTAGCGGGTAAGCCGATTCCTGTTCGGCTCGACCGAGGTTCGGACCGGCACCCATGTCGTAGTAGCCATCGACCGGTACCCAAGCGTGGACCTTTTGCAGCGCGCGGAACATGCGACCCCGATCGACGACGAGGTCCCGCACCACCGGGAATTTGGTCATGGGCCGAAGCTCGATCTCGCCCGGCCGATCCTTGAGCAGTCGATCCACCAGCGCGGAGCACGCCTGCCGGACTCGGCCATTGATCACCATCGTGCAAGC
>JAGQPS010000275.1:0-1387 GCA_020426595.1 Planctomycetales bacterium | reverse complement strand
GGCCGATCCTTGAGCAGTCGATCCACCAGCGCGGAGCACGCCTGCCGGACTCGGCCATTGATCACCATCGTGCAAGCCCCGCAGACCTCCTCCAGGCAATTGCAGTCCCAAGCCACGGGGGCGACCGATCGATTGTCGATCGTCTTGGCCCCCGCCGCGACTCGCTGGAGCACGCTGATCACGTTCATGTCCGGTTCGCGTTGCACGCGGTGCACTTCCCAATACGGCGCCGATGAAGGCCCGTCTTGACGCAGGATCCGAACCTGAAAACTGGTTGCTCGCGAGTCGTTAGCGATCATCGCTCGGGGTTCCTCGGGCAAGGGCTATCCGGGGAGATCGGAGTTCCGGAGTGATGGCTCCACGAAACTCGAATCGACCCTTGGGTTGCATAATTTGAATAACGAATGTCTTGGGCGGCGAATGGCGAACTCGAGCCTCGGCGGGGGGCCGGTGGCCTGACCAATAACCGAAATCGACTTCGCCCCGCAACAGCGGACCTTGTAACAGCTGCCTAGGAAGCGGTCGCGGCCGCCTTGGCTTTTTGTTCTCGTTTCGCGGCGGCTCGTTCCCGCCAGACCTTCTCGATCACTTCGGCTCCCACCAAGCCGTAGAGTCGCGGGCGAGCCGGATCGGACTCGGTGTCCACGTCCTCGTAGTTGATGACCGGCTCGTTGTTCGTATAGGTCACGACCGTGCTCTTGAGCCACTTCGCGGTATTGGCCTCGAAACGATCGCACCACTGGTTGGCTTCGGCCAAGCGTCCGGCGTCATCGGTCGCCTCGAGACTCGGCATCGCGAAGTCCGGCTTGAAGTGAGCGCCGCGGCACTCGTCTCGCTGCAAGGCTCCCTTCACGATCGACTTGGCCAAGGGGAACATGTCGATCAACGCCTTGGTGAAGACGACATTCTGGTTGGTCCACGACCCGGTGTCGGCCAGCGAGCACTGGAGCGCTCGTTCCTCGAGTTCGCACACCTTGCCGTACGCTTCTTCCAGTTGGGCATTGCGCCGAACCACCGTCGCGGCCCGAGTCATCACGTCACCCAGTTCCTGGTGAACCAGGTATGGGTTTTCTCCACCCGTGCGGCTAAGCAGCGTCTGATGCCGCGCTTCGTGATCCTTCACGGCCGAACTAAAGAGGCTCGCGTCGAGCTCCGCCGCGGCGCCCGCGCTGGAATTGAGCAGAGTCTGCAAACAGGGAGCCAGGAAGAGGCCCGAGAAAATACAGCTCAGCAGCGAATTGGCCCCGAGTCGGTTGGCTCCGTGGTACTGATAGTCGCACTCGCCGATCGCATAGAGGTTGGGAATGTTCGTCCGTTGATTGCCCGGATCCCCCGCCTTCAAGCCTTGCTCGGCATTCTTCACGTAGTCGACCCACAAGCCGCCCAT
>JAGQPS010000274.1 GCA_020426595.1 Planctomycetales bacterium | reverse complement strand
CGAAGGGCTCTTGGCATCAGCGATGTTGCACGCCGGTATCCGCCGAGAAGAATCGTTGTCACTTCGCCACGGGGCCGCTCAACGCGAGAACGAAAACGCGGAGACCGAGTGCCGAGGTAGCGCCGAACCTTCGCTCGACACCCCAACGACCTCATGCCTCCGCGTTCATTCCTCGATCAAGGCCACGCTGGGGCGACGCCACCAGCGAAGCTGACTACGAGATGTAACCTGGGACGCCGAGGTTGGCCTTCTCACTCTGCATCGACGGTCCATTCGGATCGGTCAACAGTTCGGGAACCGCGTCGCTCGCGAGGTCGAACCAAGCTTCGTCGAAAGGAATGTAGCCGCTACCGTTGGGACGCTTGTTGTTGGCGATCGCCAACTTCGTGGTCAATGCGATGACGGCATCGGCCAAGGCCACCTTCGGATTACAGCGCGGTTGGTTGGACCAATCACCACTCGCGATGCACCAAGCCCAATGCTCGATCTCTTCCTTGTAGCCACGGCTCACCGGACCCGACGACTCGGCGGTCTTCGCGGGACCCGTGTCACCACTGGCCGACGTGTCGAGAGCCGCGGATCCACCTCGCTCCTTCCGCACGCCAGCGCGCGTCGAGGTGCTCGAGCCCGGATAGATCATGACTTCCTTCTCGGTGTCGAGCACGAGCGTGCCCTTGGTGCCCATCACCACCTCGCCATAACCACCGAAGCCATTGCCGTTGATCGACGAATAGCTGACGACCACCTTCCGCTCGGGATTCTCGTCATAGCCTTGAATTCCCTTGTCCGGGAAATTCCGGATGACGTCCCGGTAGCCGACCTTGAAGTCCGGCGAGTACGAGGGGCCAGGGAACTCGAACATGCAATAGACGTGATCATCCGCGTCCCGATCCTCCGGGAAGATGTGCCGGCCGCCCACGGCGTGCACGGTCAGCGGATGCACCTTGTCCTTGCTCATCGCGCTGATGAAGATGCTGGCGGCGTCGAGTTGGTGGCTACCGAGCTCGGCCATCAGGCCGCCACCCGTTCGCTCCCATATTCGCCAACGCACCAACTCCTCGATCGCCGAACGATTTCGGCCAGCGAAGTCGATCGACTCGTAGCCGTAGCGAGTCGGATCGATCGTCTTGTCGCGATCCCAAGCTTGCCATTGCTCGAGTCGCTTGAGCAATTGATCGCGTTCGCGCCCAGCGGACGTGAGCAGATCGTTCTGCATCGCCAGGATCTGGTCGACGATGGGATCATTGATCCGCGATTCCCCCTTCGTGTCGACATAGGATTCGCCGCCAGGAATCGGCATCGCCCATGTGTCCGAACCCGGAAGATTACCGCGATGCCACTGAGCGCGAATGTGGTGGATCTGACCCAGCAAGCCCCAGCGAATCAGGTTGACCGCGTTGTCGTACAGGATGCTGTAGTGACGTTGGTGACCCGTGGAGCAAAGCTTCTTGGTCGCCTCCGAGACTCGACCCATCCACTTGCACTGGGCGACGTTGTGAGCCATGAGCTTCTCAACGAGCACGTGCTTGCCCTTGAGCATCGCCTTGACGGCCACGGGAGCGTGAAGGTGCAAAGGCAATGCGATGATCACGCCTTGGATCGAGGGGTCATCCAAGATGTCATCGATCTCGGACGTGACCTTGACGTGCTTCCGAGCCTCTTCCTCGCTACTCCACCCATACACGTTGTTCAGGCCCGGACGGACCTTGATCGTGTTGGGAGTCGCCCAGTCACCATTGAACGCGCGATAGACGCTCGAGGGACGGATATCGCAGATCGCCGCCACTTCGACGTAGTACGGATTCAACGCACCGATTAGCACGTTGCCTTCGTCACCCGTGCCAATGATGCCGATGCGCACCGGACGTCGCGGAATGTCGTAACCGAAGTACAGCGCGCCCAAGCCGGCCGCCGTCGCACCGCCCGCCAGAATCACTTGCTGCAAGAAACCACGGCGCGTGGTCTCGTTGAACTGAGTCACGGCGTCGTAGTAGTTGTCCCGGCCGACTTCTCGCTCTTCGGGAGTCAAGTTCATTTCGAGAGACCTCTTTAGGCTTGAGGTGCGCGGTTGAAAAACCGCCCAACGAAATAGTCGAGCCCGCCGAACTGGCCGCCGCCAATCGCAGCCAACACCAGCAGGCCTCCCATTTCAATAATCTGATTAATCGTGTCTTGAGCCCCCGGAACTCCCGGCAACTGAGTGGCGACGATCATCGCCAGGAACGTCGAACCGATCAACGCGGTAATCCGAGTCCCCAAGCCCAGAATCAGCAGGATTCCGACGGTCAGGTCAAAGTAAGGCACGACGGAGTCAATCAACTTCATCATCGGCGTCTTATCGTGAGGCGCCAACAATTCGACTTCGATCCCATCCGCCGGCGAGTTCGCGGAACGCTGACGCGGCAGGGCCAAGCCATTGAGCTCCTTCTCCAAGGCGCTCCAGGTACCACTGATGTCGCCGAGCCAAGGTCCACGAGCCTTCACCATGTCGGAAACGATCGTGGCTTGCTGGCCCGTCAACGACTCGACCTCGCCCACGATCTCGCTCTTCGCGTCACCATCCCGAGCGAACCCGTCTCGCCGCGATTCCCAGCCGTTGAAGTAGTTGTTGATGTCCCCGTCGTACTGATCCAACGTGTCGAGCAGCGAGTCACCGCACTCTTGGAGAATCGCGTCGGCGCGGGCGTTTTGGGCTCGCAGTGCGTCGAGCTCGAGTCGCAGCGCTAGGGATTCCTCTTCCGCCGCGGCGTACTCGTTTTGGTCGCTCTCACTCCACCCTTCCGCCCCCTCGGCTCGACGAGCCTCGAGTTCGTCCAGTCGCTGATTGCTGGCTTTGATATCGCTGATGATCTGCTCTTCAATGCGAGAATCACCAAAGCGATAGTGGGTCGCCACGAGCTCCTTGAAGTCATACCACGCATCGAGCGTGGGTCGAGGGTTGATGCGGTCTCCCTCGGGACGAGTCGGATCGAAGCAAAGCCGCTCGAAACCATCCCAATCGCCCACGAGCGAGTGGAAGAACGGCGCGAACGGGCCTTTCGCGGCTCCGAAGAAACCGGTGGCTGTCCACTCGCCATAGAACTTCTTCTCGGCTTCGCGCACGAAGTGGACGCCGATCGTCACTCGCAACATCAACACGGCGAGCAAGATCAGCAAGACACTAGACCAATGACGGCGAACGGGCATCGACCATCTACCTCAACGGTGGAAGGGGGACGCGTTGCCGGATCGCGATTCTCGAATCAACGGATCACGACAACTGCCGCAAGGAATCAAATCGGTGGGGCCCGATTGGGTGAGCCCCTGCTCACCCGCTCCTATACTTCCCAGAGCCTGACTCCAACCACAAGTCCCGATTATGCTTCAACTGGCCAGGTTCGCCAATCGTCGCGGGCGGACTGTCGCGACACTCTTCTAATATTTGCCGCTCGAGTCACGGCAGCGAGGCCTGAACTGGGGGGCTTCGGCGAATAAGAGCGGCCTTCGCGGTCACCTTCACCTCGATGGGCTCGGCCAACCGCCGATCCGGCAAGTCGCGGGCAATCCCCGGAGTTCGCGTGGCAAGCTCGCACCCGACACGCCAACCATGCAAGTACGGCTCTCAAGAACCGCAAAGCCAGTTTCGTGATTAACGAACGCCCAAGAAGACCGGCGGCTCGCTCGCTCAAGCTGTCGCAGCCGACGAGCCAAGCGAGCCGCGCATGGGGCTTATCGATTTCCGTCCCCGACCGTTGGCTCGGTCGCGGAAGGCTCGGTCGTCGCTGGTTCGTTGGCCGCCGGTTCCGATGGGGTCGTCGCTTCGCCGCTCGTTCCATCACCGCCATCGGGTTCCTCGGCGCCCGGTGTCTCCGGTTCAGACGTCTCCGGTTCGGGCGTCTCGCCCGAGCCATCGTTCATCGGCGTTTCATTCATCGGAACGCCCGGGATTCGTGGCCCTTGGGTGCCACCTCCACCGATTTCGTTAGGATCGATCGGAATCACGACCGGAGTGATATCGCCGGGTTCCGTGGTGATGGTGTCCTCGGGCG
Organism: Planctomycetales bacterium; assembly: GCA_020426595.1. Classification (GTDB taxonomy): domain Bacteria; phylum Planctomycetota; class Planctomycetia; order Pirellulales; family Pirellulaceae; genus UBA11682. The sequence continues at coordinate 2,973 of JAGQPS010000274.1, read as the reverse complement.
AAACGCCTTGTTCCATCGCATCGATCTGTTCGGCTAGGGACCCAAGTCCGGCTCGCTCAAACATGAAGTCGAGCACGAACGGTTCCGGGAATGGCTCGCCCGCTTGCTCGAGTTTGTTGCGGTACCGCTCGATCCACTCGATCATCTCATCCGCCGTCACACCGTCGACGAGTTCCGGGAAGTCGCGGAAGATCTTCGCCCATAGCTCGAAACTCTCTTCGTACTTCTCGATCGGACCAGGTTCGACTCGAATCACCTCACCGGTGGTTTGGTCGATGATCTCGGTCGAGGAGATCACACCTTGTCGGTCGAGCTCCATCGCGTCGTACATGGCCGAGCGAGCATGGAGATTCGTGAGCGTTTGTTCCGCTTCGCACCGCTTGAACCAGTACAGGTAGTTGACGGTGTTGCGGTACTGCTCGATCCGCGTCAATTCAAGACGAGCGAGCTGCAGTCGTCGCAACACTCGGTAGGCCTCGTCTTGCATCGCCTCGGGCACGGCATCCGCGATCTTTTGATCGTCGATATGCAAACGGTTGTAGGCCTCGACCGCCATGAACATCTGGCGAGGCGAGCGTTCCTCGGCTGGCGTGTCGTATGCCTCGAGCAAGCCCGGATCGATTTCCTGACGCAGAATCTCCAATTGTCGTTGTCGTTCACCGGGCGCGAATTCATCGAGTTCGGCTTCCAGATTTCGGACTTGCTCCAATTGGACTTGTTTGTCGTTGAGTTTGAGTTGGGTTTCCCACGACGTCTTGAGGAGTCGGTTGCCGTAGACGTTCCAAGCATCGAACGCTTGTTCCCAGAGCCGTCGGGCCGGCTCGTCGGGACGGAACTCCTTCTCGAGGTCCATCGCGGCATTTCGGAATTGCGACGGAGCCTCGCGATAGAACATCAGGTGGCTGGTGTTGGTCGAAAGTGGAGCCCCCTCCCGCACCTTGTTCTCGGCTTGCAGGAACCACTGCCGGGATACGAGCCAATTGTCCGGACCGTAGAGTGTCTTGACGTCGTCATCCATGGGAATGTACGCCCGCAACTCCTCGTGGTAGTCGGTATCGGAGCGGAACATGTGCCGGAATTGGAGGCTCTCGTCGGAGCGGCCAATCTTGAATCCGAAGTACGTCCCCAGCGAACGGAGCAGCGCGTAGCTCTCTCGGTTGTACGCCAGTCCACGAACCAGGAATTGGAAGCCCTTCTTCACCCAGTCGTAGCGACCTTGGTAGTCGTCGAATTCAACCGACACGTTGTACGAGATGTTGTGCGCCTGGAACTCCCAGACCTTGACGAAGTTGGGCTGCAGCTTGCTGATCTGATTCACGGTGGCCGAGAAGGCCTCCCAATTCTCTTCGTCCTTGAAACGATTGGCCTGTTCCCACAAGACCATGGCCGCGATGCCCTTCATGCCGAGCGTCGCGAGCTTCATCGTTTCGCTCGCCGGATCGATTTCACCAAGGGCGCTTTGCCCTAGGTCGTATTCCGCGCGAGTTTGAGCCAACAAGCCGCCCTCGCTACCGCGATCCTCACCGGTCCCGCGCGAGGCTGGACGGCCAAGCAACGAGAGCGGAATCGCCATCAAGCCAATCAGGCTGACGTAGACGACCTTGCGCCAAAACGTAGGGTTTTGTGTCATCCCGCGATCTCCCGAGTCCGCAAGGCGAAGTAACCGACCAACCAAGCTCCGATCACGAACGTGAACGTCACAAGCAAGTGAACGCCCAACAGCACGAGCGGAATGTCGTAACCATCCGCCAACGGTGCTTGTGTGTCGAACAGGGTGAAGTCGGGAATGATATTGGTTGTCGAGCTCATGCCCTTAAGCAGCACGACGTCGATGGCACTCATCCAGCCACCACCTTCAATCTCGCTCGTCACATTCAGCTGGGTCACGAGCCGGTAGACCGCCTCGATCGGGCCGCCACCCTCGAGCTCCTTGGAAGAGAGTTCATTGATGAACTTGCCAAAGAACCCGACGCACAAGCCGCCGACCGTCGTGAGCAAGGAAACCGAGGCGTTGAGGAACGTGCTCAACGCGACGCCGAGGGAAGTGACAATCACGAGCTGCATCCAAATGCCGAGGTAGCACTTGGCGAAATTCCACGAGAACGAACCGTCTCGCATCTTGAAGTAAACGCTCAGCGGAGACACACCGAAGTACTGTCCCGGCTCCGAACAAACCAACACGATCTCAAAACCACCGGTGCTCGGATCAGCGAACTCGTCGAACAGATCCATCTGGGCGACTTGCGGATTGCCTTCCACGTCGGCCCAGCGGACCTCGACTTGACGGTCGAGAGTCAGCGTTTGGATGGCGTATTCCATGCTCTCGAAAGCAATGGGACGCGTTTCGAAGTGCAGGGACTCCCCATCGACTTCCTTGTCGACTTGGAAGAACACCACGCCCGTGACTCGCCGCGTGATGTCCTCGCCCTTGAACGTGCGGAAGACTCGCAGGCTGAGGTCGATCGAGACTTGGTCTTCCGGGAAATCGCTGCCATCGAGTCCCGAGAAACCAAACATCGCGCGAGCTTCCGTGCCGCCGTCGATGTAGCTGTACTTCTGCGACATCTTGCCGACGCTGACGCCTTCCGTCTTCACCGCGCCGGCTCGGTCGCGGAATCGCAGATTCGATGCGTAGCGCGGGACACGAGCCATCAGCATGTCGACCGGCTCACCGAGGGACGGCTCGCCCCCCGATTCCTCCAGTACGGTTCCAATCGAGGACTGGCTTAGCAACGCGGGAATGTCGTCGACGGTGCCGACGGAAAGGTCGGCCACCAAGCCGCCATCCGGGTAGACCGTCCAGTCGACTCCGCCGACCGAAACCTGCTTGCCATCTCCCGGAATTCCGGCCAACGTCAACTCATGCGTGTGGCCATTCTCCGGCATCACTTGCAAAACGAAGTCGGCTCCCGTCAGTCCCGGGCCCGATTCACCACGCCGGATTTCCGTGAGCTGCGCCTCGATGCGATGGCG
>JAGQPS010000273.1 GCA_020426595.1 Planctomycetales bacterium | reverse complement strand
GGCTCCTGACCCTAGGCTGTGGTGCGGCGCCCCCGTTGGGGGCTTAGCAAACCGTGGTTCGACTCTCTTGCACCCAGTTCGCCTTTTGCTTGGGCACGAATTGCAACCGTTGGGCTTAAATCAACAGGCTGTCTTCACCTGGGTTTTCCTTGCCTCGCACTGCTTTTACCCGCGATCGCGGAGGTTTTCCCTGTGATCGCTTTGGGATCAGCGAGGCGTTGGGAGTCTGTTGGTTTAGGTGGTTTGCGGTGTGTTTTCGGATTATTCCGGATTTGCCGAAAGTTCTGGTTGTATTGATTCCGATGACTTTGCTCGTTGAACGTGTTTGTGCGCGGTCGGCTTGTCCGAACCACGCGGGCTCGAGTGGCAGCACACCCTCGAGCGTCCCTCCCGGTCAGGCGTGAACAAGGAAGAGACCAATGTTCCCTTGGATGAAGCAATCAACGATGGCGTGGGCCGCGATGGCGGTGACGCTGGTCGCACTTTCCTCGCCGGTCTTCGCTCAAACGCGGACGACCACTCGGGCTCGAACCACGGCTGCTCCCGCATCGGCGACCAGCACGCCGTCTCGAACGACCAGCTACGGCTTCCGCGGGACTCGCCCCGCTTCGTACCAGCGACCGACCGTGATGTCGGCTTCCTCACGCGGTCCGCGAGTCATGCGGACTTCGATGCAAGAGGAAGTGATCGTCGACGAGGGGAGCGTCTACGACGAGGTTTCGGAGCACGCGGGAGTTCGCTTTTCGGAGCCTTGCGGTTGTGGCGGCCACGGCTGTGACGACTGCGGCGGCTGCGATTCGTGCGGCGTCGGCGGTTGCAACAGCTGCGCCAATGGCTGCCTCGTTCCCTGCCCCCAAATGACGATCCGGGACATGGAGTTCTTCGTGGGAGTCGAAGGATTCAAAGGACCGGCCAACCGAGGTCGAGACGGCAGCTTTGGCTTCAACGAGGGGACCAACCTCGGGTTTGGCCTCCCGTGCCTCACCAGCGACATCCTCTCGGCCCAGATTGGTGTCAACGCGGTCCAGTCCAACTTCTCGGGAGCCGCGTTCACCAATGAGAACCGTGAGCAGTTCTTCGTGACGGGCGGTTTGTTCCGTCGGGTCGATTACGGTCTGCAAGGCGGAGCGGTGATCGACTACCTGCACGAAACCTGGAATACCGAACGCAATGTCGCTCAGATTCGTGGTCAGCTCTCGTGGGCGTACGAAGGTGGCGACGAGCTTGGTTTTCAGTTCACCTCGCCGATCCAAGATGACTTCGGTCCGTCGCTCGTCGATGGCCTCGTGGTCAACGAGACTTGGACTCCGACCGAGACCTTCCTGTTCTACTACCGGCACACCTTCGATGAGTGCTCGGGCATGAACGGTCGCATCCTGGCTGGTTTCAGCGGTGAAAGCGACGCGTACATCGGGGCGGATTGGTGGGCTCCTCTCAACGATCGTTGGGCTCTCAATGGCAACTTCGCCTACCTGATTCCCGACAACAACCTGAATCCCGCCGGCTCGATCAATGAGTCGTGGAATGTCGGCATGAACCTGGTTTGGTATCCGGGTGGCGTGAGCCGCTATCGGTCTCGCTACCACCGGCCGATGTTCAACGTCGCCGACAACGGTTCGATGTTCATGACCGTGCAGTAACCACAAGTCTCTCGTCCTATCCTTGACCGGGACAACCACGTGCAACTGGGATGAAAATCCCACGAGAGCGATTGGGCCGGCTCTTCGGAGCCGGCTTTTTTCTATTTGGTCCTGGGTTCGTTCTCCTGGGTCTCGGGCTCCCCGCGACAAAACCCACCCCTGTCTCTCATCCCCCTGACGCGAACGCCCTGCTAGCCGACCGAGCACGAGCTTGGAAATCCCTTCAAGTAGCGGGGGCACGAGTGCGAGGCCGACAACGCTTCGGCGAGGCGGAGTCCCACTGTTTGCCCGGGGAGAGGGACGCTTCCGAGGATGGCCTCCCAAGGGGTGTCTCGTTACAATGGTCCACAGCGTATCCCGACCGGATTCGTCTCAAGCTTGGTAAAGCAACGAAGATGGGATGATCGCCTTGTCTTTCCATGAGCGGGCGATCGAATCTTCCACGAGGCGCGGGTTGGTTGGCAGAGCCAGCCGGTGCGAAATCGTCTCCAGTTCTGGTTGAGCTGAGGGGATTCGGCGATGGGTCGGGAACCGTGTTTCGTGCCGGGCGATGGGTTCGTTGTGAACGCGGCGCATGGAGTCGCGAGCGACGCGGTGGGTTGGATTGTTCGCCCCCGTCCGGTCCGAGATCCCGCCAACAGAGGTTGACGCTCGAACCCGTGAGCGAAGGTCTCTCACCCAAACGATTGATGAGGAAGCATTGATGAAAATGAACCGAAGTATGGTCTTGGCGGCCGCGGCCGCGCTGCTGATGCCGGTATCCGCGATGGCCGATGGCTGGGGACACTTGCGTGGACGCATCGTCGTCGAAGGCGAAGTGCCGGCGGCCGAGCAATTGGATGTCAACAAGGACGTGCAGGTTTGTGGCCGCGCTCCGTTGTTCGACGAGTCGCTGATCGTGGGTGAAGGGGGCGGTTTGCAGAACGTGGTCGTCTGCTTGATGCAGTCGAGCCGCAAGAAGCAAGAGCCGGCGATTCATCCCGACTACGCGAACGCGTCCGATGAGACGCCCGTGCTCGACAACAACGCGTGCCGCTTCGAGCCGCACGTGACCGTCATGACGACCGCTCAGAAGCTTCGCATCAGCAATTCCGACGCGGTCGGCCACAACGCCAACTGCCAATCGATCGTGAATCCGTTCAATCCCAACATTCCGCCAGGCGGCTCGATCGACATCGAAATGAAGGGCGCCGACAACACGCCGGTTTCGGTGGTTTGCGGAGCTCATCCCTGGATGAAGAGCGTCCTGCTCGTGCGCGACGAGCCGTACGTGGCGATCAGCAGCGAGACCGGTGAGTTCGAGATCAAGAACCTGCCGGACGGCGAGTGGACGTTCGTGTTCTGGCACGAGCGTGGTGGCCGGACCAAGGCGGGCGGCTACTTGATGAGCCTCATGCAAGACGGCGAAAAGGTCGGTGGACGTTTGGGTGACTTGGAAGTCACGATCAAGGATGGCGAAGTGACCGATCTCGGTACGCTGACCATCGCGATTGGTGATTTGGTTCCCTAAGCGAATTACCAGCGTGGTCGCCTAATAGGTGACCAACGGTTCGTGAGAATCCAAAGAGCCCGCCGGATGAAGCCGTCCGCGCGGGCTCTTGTCGTTTCGTGGCCAACGCGCCTCGGCATGCACGGACGTCGCCTGCCACACGCCGGCCATCGGACGAACCGCGGCCCCAGAACCGAGTCACAAGAGCGTCGGCTTTCGCCCGGCGAACGTGCTGTTCTTCTCGCGTAGGCGTAGCGAACCCTGCATCGCCCCCGCCGAACCAACTCGGAGACTGCCTCATGCTTCCCGCGCCATGGGCTCGCTGCTCACTCATCATCGTCGTCATCGGTTGGTTGCTCTTCGTGGTTCATCCAAGACGGGGCGTCGCCCAAGAGGCTTGGGGTGATTTGCGCGGCCGGATTCTCGTCGTTGGCGAGGCGCCCGAGCCGGCTCGATTGGAAGTGAAAAAGGACATCGCGGTTTGTGGTCGCGTTCCCCTGTTCGACGAGTCGTTGATGGTTGGCGCTAACGGAGGCCTAAAGAACGTCGTCGTCATGATGCTGCGATCCTCGACGGTGAAGCAGGCCCCTCCGGTTCATCCCGACTATCTCTCGCCCGATGACCTTCGGGAGCCGGTGCGCGTCGTCCTGAGGGACTGTCGACTCAAGCCTCGTATCACCTTTGCCGTCACTGGCCAGAGCTTTGAATTCCATTCCGAGGACGAAGTGGGCCACCATGTCAGCGCTTGGCTGAACGGCAATCCGTTCCAACCCGACATTCCTCCTGGCCAGGACCAGGTCTTGGAGACCAGAGAGCCCGAGAACACGCCGGTCTTGGTCGTGTGTTCGGCTCACCCTTGGATGACAGGCCGGGTCTTGGTGCGCGACGAGCCGTATGTGGCGATCAGCGGCGAAACGGGTGAGTTCGAGATCAAGAACTTGCCGGAGGGGGAGTGGACGTTTGTGTTCTGGCACGAGCGTGGCGGCCGGGACAAGATGGGTGGCTATCTGATGAGCCTCCGGCAAGGCTGCGAAAAGGTCGGTGGGTGCCTGGGGGAGATCCGCGTCACGATCAAGGATGGGGAAGTGACCGACCTGGGGACCATGACGATCGCGGTCGAGGATTTGGTCCCTTGAGCGGGGTGTGGGACCAGAGCCGACATGCCCGATCAAGTCGTGATTCGTCGGTCTTTCGAGACGCTCCCGAGCTCGTCTTCGCCGGCGGGAAGCGTGATATCGCGGCGCCGGGCAAGTAGGACGTTGGGGGTGACTTCTAGGGCGGCATTCAATGCGGCAATTTGACGCAGAATCCAACGAGGCGAGATGGTTCCGCATCACACCCTCTTCAATTAAAGTGACGGATTGTCGATAGACTCCCCTCTTCACCGCCGTGGTTACGTGGGCGATTGAAGGACGGGAATTGGGTTGGTTGCTCGGACCGTTCGCGGTTCGGGAAGAGAGAAGAGAGTCCTAAATCGATGCGGCTAACGACGTTGAACCGTTTTGATCGCTTTTGGCGCTTGGGCCTCGTGCTGATATGCGCCGCGTTGTTGGCTGGTTGTGAATCGCGAACAGTAGCGCCCGCGACGCCTAGCGACCCCGAGGATCTCGCCGGTTTCTCCACCGAAATTGGAGTCTCCGACATCGCCGTCCCTGGCGACTCAGCGAATTCCGAGGCGGAAGTTCCCACCCCTGGCGACGCTGCGGGCACCTCAGAGGGCTCCGAGGGAACGGACGAGACGCCAGGCGACGCCGAGTAAGACTCGGTGGCCACACCTTGGGAAGTTCACGTACGGAGCTAGGACGCAGCGGCCTTCGCGGAGCATCCGCGAATCGTTCGCATGTTCAGTTAGCTTGAGGAAGAGGCAAGGTTCAGGAATGAGTGAAGGTCCTCGTTCGATGGTTGCCGCGGAAAACAACAACCGAGGAATCGAGTCGTCGGCTCGGTCGCGCGGGCGATGTCCCTCCGCGTGGGCTTGGTTGGCGGTTTCATTCGCGGCGCTGGCCGGCTGTACTCCCGCCCCCGAGTTCCGCGTGAACGTCGTGGCGGAACAGAAGCGTGAACAACAGTCGCTCGAGGAAGGCCAGCACTTCACCGATGCCCAAAAGAAGGACATTGGTACGTTCCTCACCGCGGTTTATGGCACTCCAGACGTGCCGCGGTTCCCTGCCCTGTCGGATGACGAGGACCAGGAAACCGCGTTGATCAGGCAACAGAGTCTGGCGATGGCCTCGGGGCCCGTCGCGTCGGATCGCAGCGGAACGCCGCGCGGCCTGTATCGCGAACATTGCGTTCACTGTCATGGCATCACGGGTGATGGAGCTGGGCCGACGGCGTCGTTCCTCAATCCGTATCCCCGCGACTTCCGACTCGGCAAGTTCAAATACAAGTCGACTCCGCTAGGAGTGCCGCCGACCGATGCCGACTTGCACAAGGTGCTCGTCGAAGGTCTCCCGGGTACCGCCATGCCCAGTTTTCGGCGGCTGCCGGACGACGAGCTGCAAGCCTTGGTCGACTACGTGAAGTACCTGACGTTGCGTGGTCAGACCGAACGGACTCTTTATGACGTGTTGGTCGAGGATCCTCATCCGCTCGTCGATCTCATCGCCACCGAGGCTCAGTTCGCCGCGACGGAAGAAGCGATCGCCGCCGCGGAGGAAGCGGGCGAGGAGCCTCCTTTCGAGCCGTACTTTGGTCCGCGGGATGCGTTCGAGGAGTTGGTCCTACCGCTCACCGATGCTTGGTTCGAGGCGGAGGATAGCGCGGTCGATCCGGGCGAGTTGCCCGAGGAGATGGATCCGGCTCATCCAGGACATGCGGACTTTTTGGCGAAGGGGCGCGAGCTGTTTTTTGGAGTCGGTAACTGCTACTCGTGCCACGGCAACACGGGGCTCGGTGATGGGCAGGTGACCGACTTCGACGACTGGACCAAGGATTGGATGCAAGAGCTCGGCATCACGCTCGAGGACACCGACAAGATCGAGAAGTGGGTGGCCGTCGGAGCAATGCCGCCGCGAAACATCATTCCGCGCAATCTCCGTGCGGGAGTCATGCGAGGCGGTCGATCGCCCGGTGATATTTACTTGCGATTGAAGAACGGAATCGAGGGCACTCCGATGCCCGCCGCTCCGAATACCTTGAGTGACGAGGAATTGTGGGCGCTCGTTGCCTATGTTCGTCAGATGCCATACGAGGCGATCAGCCTGCCGGAGCACTTGGCTCCCGTGAATCAACTTCCACCACGCTAGAAGTTCGTGGGTGGAGGAATCGTGGAAGGTTTGATCGCGTTCCTAGAGTGGAATGCGAGCCAAGTATTTACCTCGCCGCTCGTGGCGAGAGCCGAGCATTGCGGTGAGTGGGAGTTTCCTGGTGAGTCGATTGCTGAGTGCCTTGCTGTTAGCGATCCCAATCTTGGGCACGCTGTTCATCGTGTGGGCCATCATGGGATGGTGGCCGCTGCAAGGTCATTGGCTGCCGGAGAACATCAACAAGTACGGCGGCATCATCGACCAGATTTTCTATGTGATCCTGTGGCTCACGGGCATCATTTTCGTCGCCACCAGTTTGGTACTGGCGTGGGTGACGTGGGAAGGCGCGACGCGTTCGTCCGGCCGGGCGCCAGCCGTGCACGGAAGTCATCGACTCGAACTGATCTGGTCGGTCATTCCGGGCGTCATTCTCGTGTTTCTCTCGATCTACCAGATCAATGCCTGGGAGATCAACAAGATGCAAGAGCCGATGATCGAGGACGCCGACGGGCATGCGGTGCCGGTCGCTCCCTCGGTCCGCGTGATCGCTCGGCAGTTTGATTGGGATTTTTGGTACCCAGGGCCCGACGGTGAGTTTGGTACGGTCGACGACATCATGGTGACCGA
>JAGQPS010000272.1 GCA_020426595.1 Planctomycetales bacterium | reverse complement strand
ACACTTCCGTCTAGCCCCATCCCAAAAATCGCAAAATCTAAGACACGCGTTCCGGTGTTGAAAGTCGGCGAACCTTCGTCTCGGCGTCGAAATACACAACAAAAAACGACCCTCCTGCAATTCGCGGAAGGGTCGTTATGGTGGTCGACAACCGAGGCGCTGATGTAGGACGCGGGCTAGTCGCGCCTCGTCTCGGTGGCCAATTGCTTGGCGATTCCCAACGCGAGCTTGATTTGTTCGTCGCTCAAATCAAGGTCCTCGCGGAAGTGATTGACGATCTCATCGGTCAACTCGAAATCGTCTTCTTGTTCCCGCATGACGTTGGCCAGGCGACGAACCGCGCCGATCACTCGTTCGATCCGGTCCGCGCCAAAGCCTTGCTCGGCGAGCGAATCGCGGAGTTGTTCCTGTAGTGCCTCCGTCGAACGACGATCGCCTTCTCGTGACTCGCGCGGGATCGCGAGGTCGATGCGGGTTTTATCGTCGTCGCGCTCCGGGGCTTGTCGCTCGTGGACAAGCTTCATGGCGAGCCCAATGACGACGTCGATTTGACGTTCATTCATCTCCAGCTCTTCCGCGAGTCGGGCGCGAACCAAGTCAAGATCGACGTCGTCGGCCTGGCGCGACATCGCGTTGGCGAGACGGAGCACGGCGTCGGTGGCTGGCTTGATCATTTCCGTGGGGAGCTCGGCTTCGGTTAGCAATTGAGCCACCTTGATAGCCAAGCCATTTTCGCCGTGGGACGCCTCACTTCGCTCGGTCATCTTGTTCGCCGCGAGTTGCTTGGCGAGTGTGAACACGAGATTGACCTGATCGTCATTGAAACTGAATTCACGACGAAGGTTGTCGCTCGCTTCATTGAATGCCCGGTCGGCACCGTCATTCGTAACCGCTTCCGCCAGGTCCCACACGATGGCGATTACCGGCTTGATCGCTTCGGGATCGACATCGGCCTCGGCCAGGACACTGGCGAGTTTCTCGCTTATCGCGTGCCGATTCGATTCGCCAGCATCTCTTCCCTGGTGGGCGGCGGCGAGTCGTTTCGCGATGCCGATCACGGCATTGACTTGTTCCTCGTTGAGGCCGAGTTGCTCCCGAAGTCGGATGGGGATGCTGTCGGGCATCTCAAACTCCTTCCCTTGGTCGGCCATGACCTCGGCCAACTCGCGAGCCGTGGCGAGTGCGGGGCGAATCGCGTCGGGTTCAACTCCGACTTCGCGCAGCACGTCCACCATCGCGTCCCTGGCCGCGGCATCGGCATCTCGGTCACTACGGGACTCCTGACGAGTTTCACCGTCTCGAGCGGGATTCGGCCGGCGTTCGGCGAGTCGATGGGCAATGCGCAGGACGACATCGGTCTGGGCTTCGTTGAGGCCGAGTTCATCGCGGAGTCGCTCGATCAATTGCGGCGAGACCTCGGGTTCGTCTCCTTGCTCCCAACGCTGCGCCGCGATTCTGCGGGCGACGTTCAACGCTGGCCCGATCGAGTCGCGTTCGATGCCTGCCTCGGTGAGCTCCGCTCCGAATTCTCGAATCATCTCACTTCGCTCGGCGCGACCTTCCCGCATGGGACGTTGCGAGCCGCGACGCAGCGCGTCGAGCATGACTCGAGCCTGGTCCTCGGTGATCTCCCCGGCTTCGACAGCTTGGTGCAGTCGCCGCTGAATCGCGTCCAGCTCTTGAGCGTGGCCGAGTCCGACGGGAGCAAGGCACAACGCGAGAGCGAGAATGGCTCCCCGCGCGAGTCTCGCGGATTTGATCGGTCGATCGAGAATCATCATGCGCACCCTCGTTTCAAGACATCCGCCACTATTGAAAGCGCTCGCGATCGCCGGCGGGCGGGTTGGCGTGGCGACGAGCAATTCAGCCATGTTGAGAAGTGCGTGGGCATAGTGTCGCCCAGCGACTCCTTGAGTCTCGAGCACGAGTTCGTCGCACGCTTGTTCCTCGGTCGCGCGGCGGGCGGCTCGGGCATACCACACCAAGGGATTCCACCAGCATGCGACCGTGACTCCCCATTCGATCCAACGGAACCAATGATCGAGCCGACGGATGTGGGCGTACTCGTGGGCGATGACCAAACCGAGGTCATCGTGACCAAGCTGGTCGATCGCTCGTTCGGACAAAACGACACACGCTCGACCGCCACGCCACCAAACGAACGGCGGCAGCTTGGCCGGTGTGAGCCACAGGTCGGGAACGCGCCGGAGCTCCAATCGCTCGGCGATTCGCCGTCCCGTCGACTCGGTGAGCCTTCGCGAACGACGACTCGAATGTCGCAGACCTGTCTGGAATCTCCCGATCCGCCAAGCCGAGGTGAGCAGACAAACGACGCTTCCCGTGATCCAGATCGACATTGCCGTCGTCGAGAGGGAAAGCGAGCCAACGGGGGCTTGAGTCTCGGAGGGGAAGTCGGCGAGCCGAGGAGCGATGGGGTTGGCGGACCGTCCTGTCGCAACCTCTTCCTCGCTGATTCCACTAGGTCGAGCGTCCACACGGGGCGCCCCGGATAGCTCGACCGATCGTGTTTCCGCGGAAGTTGACGGCGATTGAGTCGTCGTTGGTAGCGGGACGAGCCCTAAGGTAAGGAGTGGTGGCGTGACGAACTTGATCAGCACCAACGTCCAAAGCAGGTTGGCTACGGCGGCATTGCGAAACCGATGCTGAACCAACCAGGCCACGGGAATTAGGGCGGCACAGAAGAGCGCGTTACTCAGCGCGGCTTGGAATAAGTAATCAACCACGTTTGGGTCTCTCATTGAGCAAGTCACGGAGACGTTTGATTTCTTCCTTGCTGAGCTTTTTTTGGTCGAGCAAGTGGGTGAGCAGAGGCGCGATGGAACCGCCGGTCAACGCTTGAGCCAGTGTTTCCAGTTGGTCGCCACCATAGGCCTCACGTCCGACTCGCGCGGAGAACAAATTGACGCCCAAGCTACCGTCGCGCGCCACGAACCCCTTGTCCTCCAGACTTTGCAGCAGCCGCTGGACGGTTCCGTGTTGAGCCTTCTCCGAATCGCCGTAGAGCTGCTCGCGGATTTGCCGGGCGGTCAATTGAGCGTGTTGCCACAGCAATTCCATCACGGCCAATTCCGCGGGTGTCAGTCTTTCCATGCGCCTGCGACCCTTCGTTAGACCACGTGTACGGGTTTGTTTCGTAGATGTACGGCAAAGTGTCGTAGTTGTACGGTTGGTGACCGTGGAGGTCAAGGGGCTCACCGGTGGTAGGCGACGAGTCTTGTTAGGCACGCGGACGAGAGCGGCAAGCGTTGCTGGGTGAAACGGGGCGTATGCGACAAGTGAATGCCGAAGCCAATGTGTTGGCGGTTTGGAGCGATTCGCCAACGCGAATCACTCACTTCAGCGTTATCCACCTTCGACGCTCACCCAGTTGGAGGTTCCGAGCGAGTGAAAGCTGCTTCTCTTGTCGTGGCAACCTTGACCCGTACCGTCGGGGCCGCTAGCTTGCTTCGCCGTAACCGGTTAACTAAACGGAGACACCCTTACCCAATCACTGAGGGCTTGCATGAGTAACAACCCGTTTCAATCGCCGACGTCTTTCAACGAGCCAAACAAGCCGTCGAGTGGTTCCGCCCAGGCGATGTTAAAGGGACCCGCGATCGCGCTGATCGTCGCGATGGGAATTGGAATGGCTTGGCAATTACTCGGCCTCGTACTCAACGCGTTGGGAGTGACGCTGGGGGCGGCGGGCGCGGGAGCTGCTGGCGATCCGAACGAAGCGATGGCCAACATGGTGGGAGGCACGATCGGAATCGTAATTGGCGTGATTGGCATCGCTATTGGTGGTTTCGTGATCTACGGCTCCCTCCAGATGATGAAATGCAAGAGCTACGGCGTGTCGATGGCTGCCACCATCATTGCCATGATTCCCTGCTTCTCGCCTTGCTGTCTCCTCGGCTTGCCTTTCGGTATTTGGGCGATTGTGGTCCTGAGCAAGCCAGAGGTCAAATCGGCGTTTAGCTGAGACAGACAGACTCTCGCACGATCTTCAATTTGAATGAGTCGCCCGGAGGTCTCCCTCCTGGGCGACTTTCTTTTTTGGGGCCGGTGTATTCGCACCCCACGTCGTTGGTAACTCGACGCAACACTCTGCTCAGCGGAGCGATCAGATCAGATTTGCTGAATGGTTGCTTGGCAGCACACCCAGCAAACGCTGCTTCGCTATCGTCGCCCCCTGCCCGGTATATGGCTCGGTACCGAGGTTCACCCCTTTTGCGGTGCGAAGTGACCTCCGAGGTTCGACTTTCCGTTATCCGATGTGTCGTGCGTACGACTTCTGGGGGCGCGTCGAATGAAAACGACTTTCGAACGGAGGGCCCTCGTCTTCAAGAACCCACGAGTACGATCGCCCAGTCCTGGGGGCTCAGCGAATCGTGCGGCGCTTTTGTCGCTGACCTGAAGCGAACGGAAATTCTCGTCGACGCCGGTACGGCCTGCACAGACCTACTGATCGCTGCCGTGGTCCGTGTAATCGCGGAGACCCGTTGAGACCCTGTTGGCGTCGAGTGTCCGTATTGACCTACCTTTCTCAGTAAGACTGGTTGGTGGCATTCCGCGTCCCAGTCGGGTGGTTCACGATTAACGGAGCGAGTGACCTTGACGACGGTATCTGCCCCAGAGCGTTCATCCGAAGACCGAGTAGACGCCTTGCTGTCGGACATCCAGTCTCGGCTCGAGCGGCTCGAACAGGACCGCCAACAGCCGGCGCCGGATGCCGATGCGCTCAATCTGGTTGTTTTCGAGGCGCATCGCGATCGACTCTTGTCGGCCTTCGTGATGGCGACGGGAGCGGCGGCTTGTGGCATGAAAGTCAAGATGTTCTTCACGTTCTGGGCGACTTCCGCGCTCCGGAGCGAGTCGGCCAAGCGGCGTTCGAAGACATTCGTGGAACGAGCCTTTGGCTGGATGCTGCCTCGCTCGCTTGGACGCACTCGTCTCTCCCAATTGGACATGGGAGGCATGGGGCGTTTCATGATGCAACGCGAAATGAAGAAGAAGAACATCGCCGACCTGCCGCAACTCTTGGAAACCGCCGCCGAACTCGGCGTGGTGATCCAAGTCTGTGAGATGTCGATGCGATTGATGGGGATACACGAATCGGAGTTGATTGATTACCCAGGACTCAAATTCTGCGGCGTGGCGCAACTCGTCGACGACGCCGCGAATGCCAATACCACACTCTTCATTTAACCGCCGGATTCGCCACCACCGATGACCCGGTCCACTTTCACCGCCGATTCGTCGAACTCGATGCACGACATCGAGCAGCGCGTCGACCAGCTGCTGACCCTGCTTCAATCCGACTCGTTTGACGAGCCGCTAGGGTGCGATGAGCGCGCGGAATTCACGCGAGTCATTCAGACTCTGCGTGAAGTCGTGGCGGAGAAGGAGTCACGACTCGCGCAGGTCACCGCGCAGTCCGAAGCTCTCGCGGCCGCCCAAGCCGAAGCGATTGTTTACTCGGCTCAAGTGATCGACGAGCTCGAGTGCACGAAGCTCAGTCTATCCATGGCTCGAGCCGCCGCGGAGGACGCGGCCAACGACACCCAGCGACTCGCCGATACGATCTTTGAGCGGACTCACGACGCGGTCTTCGTCTTCAGTTCGTTCGCTTGCGTGGCGTGCAATGACAATGCACTGCAGCTACTTGGCGGATCACGAGAAGACATCTTGGATCGGTGGCCAGCTCCCTTCGAGTCCGCGACCCTCGAGGATGGCACGCTTGCCTCGCACCGATTGCGCTCCGCCTACGAACAAGCCGACCAAGGCCTCGTCGTAAGCAACGAAGTGCTCTTGCCCAAAAGCGATGCGACTCGTTTTTGGGCCGAGGTGACCATGAGCTCATTCCTGATGAAGGACGCGGGCCATGTGCTGGTGGTCGTGCGCGACATCACCTCGCGCAAGGAGTTCGAGGCGGAGCTTCGCCGCAATCGAGATTTCCTTGACAACATCATCAACGCGGTCCCCGATCAGATTTGTGTCCAGGACGAGGAGCGGCTGATCGTCGTCGCCAACGACGCGTTCTGCAACGCCCACCACGTGATTCGAGACCGCATCGTGGGACGCCCCGTGGATCAACTGGTCGCCGCCGAGTCTCGCGATCGCCTGGCCGCTCTGGAAGATCAATTGCTAACGACCGGGGTTGGCAATTCCGACGAGCAGATGGTGTTGAATTCCGACGGCACCCGCGGAGTTCTTTCGGTCAAGCGATCGCTCTTCGCCGATACGTCTGGCCAGCGATATATCGTTTCGACGTCACGCGATATCACCGAGGACCGGTCTCGCGAGGATCGACTCAGGCTTCTGGCGAGCGTCTTTAAGGGAGCATCCGAGGGTGTCGCCATCCTGTCGACCGAAGGTCGCATTTGCGACGCGAACCCAGCTTTCCTGAAGATGGTGGTGGACGGGCCATCGCCCATCGGTCGATCGCTGCTGGACGTGTTCAACTTCTCTGGCTTGGACAGCCAATCGATTTTTCGCAAGATCGCGGCGGGCGGTTCGTGGGCTGGCAAGGCCGAGGAGTTGATTGACAGCAACCGCCGACGGTCCTTTTGGATCTCCTTGAGTCCATCGTCCGAGACGGAACTGCAGTCGACTCGAGTCATCGCGCTGGTATCGGACATCACCGAACTGGAAGTGACTCAAAGCAAGCTCCGAAAACAGGCGCTTTACGACGGCCTTACCGGTCTCGCCAATCGTCGACTCTTTCGAGAGCATCTCCAACTCTTGGTTTCCGAATGTCCGGACCTCCCGTTCGCGGTTTGTTTTCTCGATCTCGATGATTTCAAGCACGTGAACGACTCGGCGGGACACAACGCCGGAGACTTGTTGTTACAAGGAGTGGCTCGACGGATCGAGGAAGTGCTCGGATCCCATGCGTTCGTGGCACGATTCGGTGGAGACGAGTTCGCTGTTACCTTGCCGGGCGGTGGCTCGGATTCGACCGCGATCCAAGACAAGGTCGACGAACTGCTCATCGCGTTTCGTGAGCCGTTCAACATCCTTGGCACCGAGGCGGTGGTTGGCTTGAGTA
>JAGQPS010000271.1 GCA_020426595.1 Planctomycetales bacterium | reverse complement strand
TTTCCCACGCTGTTGAATTGATTGGCCTGGGCGGAGCGTGAAAAGCGCGACGTCAAAACTCACGCTTCGGGGTTCCTTGGGTTTTCCGGGCTTCCGAATTGGGCCGCTTGGACTGGGGCCTGAACAGCGCGGCATCAAAATGCGCGGCTAGGGCCGCGACATCGGGGTTCGCCAATCGCGAGTTCCGCGCGGCTAGGGGTGGCTGGGTTTGCACGAGCCGGTTCACGGCTTTCCTCATCAGAACTCTCTTGGACCCCGCGCGCTGCTCGGTTTATCATGGGCCTTCGAGTTCGAGGCCAAGATTTCGCTCTGGGGCGAGAATACGGGTCAACGGTTTTGGGTGATGTGCGGTTCTGGGCCGTGCATGGGGCCGCCACGGTCGTTCGACCGAACGCCCTTCCGTTTGTTCCCACTCCTTAGTTTCCCTCTGAAACTTGGCCACTCGGGCTCGGGTACTCCTCTTTGACAACGGCAGAGGTGACGACGTGTCGGATGATGTCCGTGAAATTGTCGGACGAGCCAAACGAGGCGATACGGCGGCCATGAGGCGGCTGGTCGAACTCTATGGCCCCCGCGTTTTTGGCCTTTGCTGTCGCATGCTCGGCCAACGTGAGGACGCGGAGGACGCGGCTCAAGAAACGTTGGTTCGAATGTTCAAGAGCCTCGAGCGTTGGGATGACACTCGCCCCTTCGAGCCTTGGTTGTTGGCGATCGCCGGTAATCGCTGCCGCACGCGACTCGCCCGTCGAGCCAGCACGCCGCGTTGCGTCACGCTCGAGGAATCGGATGTGGCTCAAAGCTACGATTCCGAACAGGGGGCTCGCCAGATCGACGAGGAAGTTCGCTTGGCGCTCTGCGAGGTAACGCCCCGATATCGGCAGGCCTTCCTTGGCTTTCATGAGCATGGATTGTCGTATGCCCAGATCGCCGAGTGGTTGGAGGTACCGTTGGGAACGGTCAAGACATGGGTCCGACGAGCCCGCATTCAGTTGATGGATCGGTTGAAGGCTCGTGGAGCGATTGAGGAATCGCAGCATGAATTGCGACAGGTTTGAGGAGCGAGTCCAGCAACTGCTCGACCGTCGCGAAGATCCTCGGGATGACTTCGAGTTGGTGGAGCATGCCGGCGACTGCGCGGGTTGTGGGCGATCGTTCGCATCCGCCGTTTCGCTCGTGGAATTCTTCATTGATTGCCCCGTCCATACCGAGCTACCCGTTGGATTTATCGACGGAGTAATGGACCGCGCGCGGCGATCGATGGAGGTTGAAATCGCCGATGTGATCGATGCGGAAATCGTCACTCCGGATGCTGCTTCGAATTCACCACGCCCAGCCGTATGGGCCGCCGCGTTGGAGAATTCAAACGAGGCAGGCCGCCGCGATGTGGCCATGGAGACGGTGCCGGCTCGATGGGGAGCCGCGGCACCGCAAACCGAGTCGACGGTTGGCGCGGCGCGCTCCGGCGGTGGAGACTGGCTGGTTTGGAGTGGTTTTGTCGCGGCGATGGCTCTTGCATTACTCGTTTCGGCGGTTGTCTTCCTGACTCCTCCGTCCGATTCAACCAGTCTCGCGATGACCGACCCAGCGAATGACGTTGCTCCGATCGGCGGCGCGAACGAGCTGATGTCGCAAGACCGATCCGCGACTAGGATCACGCCGGTACTGGCGACGATTGGTGATGAGTCGTTGGAAGTCGTGCGACCGATCGCCGATGGGTTCTCGGTCGCTTACACGCTACTGCGTTGGCACCTGCTGGGTGGTTCCTCGGGGATTCCGGCCGATATTCGGTTCGACTCCGTACGCGATTACTGGAGCTAATCGGCCCTGGTTCGACGGTTGTCCGTTCATGGGCGGGGAACCTGGGAAACGAACAAACACAAAAAAAGACGGGAGGCTACTTCGTGTGGCCTCCCGTCTTTTTTGATTCGGGCGATCGGTTTTGTTGGCTCGGTTCTAGAGCGCTTCGAAAGCGAGCTCGTCGGCGTGATCTTGGTCGAAGGCCTCCTCCGTCGCGACTTGATCGGCGAAGTCGGGGTGTCGGTAACCGAGATCCTTGAACACCTCGAGGATTTCGCTGCAGGTGGGGAACATGCGGCCGCTGCGACGCTTGTAGTCGTCCATCGCCTTCATGAACGCCAATTCCTCGTCCGTGTAATCCCGCTCACAGGTGGTCGGGTCGATTTGGCGACGGCGTTGGACCTTGCGTCGCTCGAGCGAAACCTCGCCACCCGTTTCTCGTCGTTCCTTCTTCGCCTTGCGTCGTCCGGTTTCGTTCAATTGATCCAGTTCGGACTTCTGCTTCTTCTTGGTCATGGCCATGATTTCTGTACTCCA
Organism: Planctomycetales bacterium; assembly: GCA_020426595.1. Taxonomy (GTDB): domain Bacteria; phylum Planctomycetota; class Planctomycetia; order Pirellulales; family Pirellulaceae; genus UBA11682. The sequence goes on along the minus strand of JAGQPS010000271.1, from coordinate 4,731 downwards.
AGGACAGGCAGTGAATTGGAACCGCAAGGCGATGGCGAGTGGATCGGCTGTCTGACTAGGTAAGATTGAGTGTCTGGCGAAAGAGTGGCGGTTGTTCGGACTCGTTCGGTCGTGCACCACTGATTCGCTGTCGAGAGTTTCCCAAGTTGCCCAGTCGTTCAGCTGCGACCAATTCTGCGCGCGTTTTGGGAATGTGTGACGACTAGCGAAAAACGTTTTGAAAAAAGGTCTGCGCTGCCCACGCTGATTGCTCGGGGAGCCAGAGGCTAATGGGATGGGCTTCTCAACCGAGGTTCCGAGTGCGCGCCTGGAGCGAGGAACCTAGCGACTCCCTCTGCCAGCGGCTCCCTAGGTCGGCGACGATGCACGAGCGACACTGCCGTGGAGTCGCGGCCTCCGTGGCTAGACTTTGAGGGGAGTCGTGGTTACCGTTCGGGAGGTCGAGATCCCATCGAGGCTCCGATCTCTCTTGCTCTTGACTGATCCTCCCGCTACTCTCCGCCCGCCATGTCAATGGAAACGCCGTCATCGGAATCGCTACCTCGCCAGGATGACCCCGTCGAGCTGGAAGCCGCCGAGGGGACTCCGACCCTGCCTGGTCGCATTCCGTGGCTGCTACGGGCCGTGATGGTGTTCTCGGGGAGCATCCTGCTGACGCTGTTGATCCTCGCTGCGACACTGAGTCCCAATCCCGATGGAGTGGGCACTCACCGCCAGCTGCGGATCCCGTTTGTAGCCGGGGCCGAAGAGGGACTGCCCGCTTGCTCGTTTCTGGTGGCGTTTGGCAAGCCTTGTCCAAGTTGTGGCATGACCACGAGCTGGGCCTGGCTCATGAAGGGTAATTTGTGGGCATCGGCCAGCGCGAATATCGGCGGAACCCTGCTGGGATTGAGTGCGTTGGCCGCGACTCCTTGGCTACTAGTGTCCGGTCTCATCGGACGTTTTTGGCCGGGCATGCCCAATGAGATATTCGTGATCGTCATGGCGTTGGCCGTGATGTTCACGACGCTGATCAATTGGTTGGTCCGTTTTTTCTGAGTGTGAACTCAGCGGCGAGTCACGTTCCGGCCATGAGCCCTGAGCGTGCCGCATGGCAGGTTTGATCGGATACCTCCGCGGGATGCGGAGCTAGCGACTTCCAAGGAGGGAAACCGCGTGAACCGGCGTTCCAATCGTCTTCGCCGCGCCATGATGTTTGGCGCGATCACCCTCGCGATTCTCCCCGCATTCGGTTGCGTCGGAATCGGCGCGCAATTGCTCTATGTCCTCAAGGGACACAAGGTCCCGCGGGAGTTCGATGGGCTGGAGGACCACCGTGTCGCCGTGCTCGTCATCTCGGATGGACAGAGCTACGGACCGGACTATTCGATGCAGGTACTGACGCAACTGATGCACCGGCATCTGCAGCTGGAATACAAGAAGCACATCGAGCTCGTCCCTCAGGATGACGTGTACGGTGCTTTCGACGATCGGTCGCGAGACCCGGATTACGTCGCGGTCGGCAAGAGCCTGCAAGCGGACAAGGTGGTGGTCGTCGAGGTGACGGATTATTCGCTTCGCGAAGGAGCGACTCTGTACCAAGGCAACTGCTATTTCAAGTGCGCGGTTTACGATGTCGAGGAAGGTCGGCTTGAGTTCTCGCGCGGCCCCAATTCGTTCTCCTATCCGACCGATGGCCAGCCGTCGATCGATACCTCGGAGCGAGATTTCGAGCAGATGTTCCTGACCGAGCTGTCGTATCGCATCGCCGGCTTCTTCTGCGAACACGAGATCAAGGAGCTTTACTCGCGAGACGCCATGGCGCTCTAACGGGGACGCTGTCCTGCCTCGGAGCCCTTGCGTGCCCCGCTAGCGGTGGTTGCCGGCTTTGGCTGGAGGCACACTCCCGCCGCTCCCCGGCTTTGCCCGAAACTTTCCACCGAGTGTCGGTCCCAACGGATCGAGGCTCGACCGATTCGATCACATCGGCTCGCTGAGCCAACAACGAAGCCCACCTCCTCCCCGCGACTTCGGCCATTCGGCCAGGACGCGGGGAGTTTTCTTTTTCTGCTAGCACGGTCCGGGGGATCTCGTTCGCGCTTTCGTCTTTGTTGGGGATAGTCGATGGGTTAAAACCTTGCTTCAGCGCTGGCGACGGATCAGGACGAGAGCTGGCTCAAGCAAGGATGATGGATATGCGACTGGAACGGATGGATCTACGGGATCGCGACGGAAATCGCGAGTGGCGCTTGTCGAATCTCGATGCGCCGGTCGTCCTTTGGTGGGACTCTTCTCGCAGTCGAATTGATCAGTTTGGCGATTGGGCCGGCGCGCTGGGTTCGCTCTCATCGCATCACAGTCCTCTGGTGGACGATGCCCACGTGATCGAGTCGCGAGCGATGACGGTCTCGGCCGCCGGGCGACGAGCCGTCACATGGCGCAGCGGGCGGAGTGGTTGGTGGTTCGAGGACGCTCCGACCCAGCGGTGTGATCAGACCAGCGGTGAACTCTGGCGGCTCGATCATCCCGACACCGTGCACGATTTCTGGGCTCGCTATGCGGCCAATTCCGCCGAACAGTCGATCGACGAGTTATGGCGCGCGTCGAGCGTCATGGACGAACGTGGGGAGTTTCATTCACGAGCCGATTACGAGTCTTGGCTCGAGGAAGCGTCGGCGCTGCGACGCAAATTGAATGAACTTCTGGAACAACGCGATCGCCTGCGGTCTCGCTGGGAGGCGGAACGACACGCCGATCGGGAACGCATTGGCGAACTACGGGCCGAGCTGTCGCGCGTGGAAGCCGAGCTCACCGCGATTCTCGATCGCATCCGATCGCTGCGGGATCAAGCGGTGGCGGTCGAGCGACGTGAAGTGGCGCTGCGAGCGGAACTACGCGACTTGCCCGAATTCATCGAGGTGCGACGCGAAGTGAAGCGTGCCGCGCCAGTCGTCGATCTTTCCGCCCTCGAGGCGATCGATCGACGCATGCTGAGCTGGCGCCGGGCACATCAACGCATCGACCGCGCGATCGAGCAAATGCGGGGTGAGTTGACCGCGATCAACCTCGCGGGCGATGCTCGTAGCGAGGCTTCGTTTCAACGGATTCGACGCGGGCTCTTTGATTTCGAGGCGGCCGCCGAGCAAATCCTCCGCGTGAGCCATCGCATGGAGTTGCAGTGGCCCGCGGGGAGTGAACGACGCCTTCCCGCCGAGGGTGAAATGAAGGCGACCTGCGAGTCGCTGTATGACGAACTGCATCGCCTCTATGAATCGCTCAATCAGCGTCATGCCACGCTGGCTCGTAAGAACATCACGCTCCGCCTGCGGCACCTGCGCCGGCTCCAACGAGACCTTTCGCGACACCTCAAGGCGCTGCTGGCTCGGCGCGAGAAGTTGGTCGAGCAGCTGGGGCGGTCCGGAGTTCCCGCCGATCGATTGGGCGTGCGAGCCCAGCAAGGCTTCTGCCGCTGTGCTCGGGAGGATGGCTATAGCGGATCGTGCGATTCCTGGAACGCGAGCACCGCGGGCCGAGAGAGCACCACGGCATGCCAATACGAGACGGTGCGGACGTCCAATCGGCAAAGACGCGACGAGCTCGTCGAGGCATTGCGTTTGGCCGCCGACGAACTGCGCCAGACGCGAGCCCGCATCGACGCCGAGGAGCCCCGTCGCCGCGAACTGGAGGCTCGCCGCAAGGAACTCGAACAAAAGCTTCGCGCGCTCGAGACCGCCGATGGCCCGACGGATTACACGCGAGCGCTTGAGTCGCTGCGTGCCGAGATCGACGCCGGTGAGCGACGTCTCGAGTACTTGCTCGATCTCATTGCTCGCTATGAGCGAGGCACGATTCTACGACACCATGCCGGCCTTGAGCGGGCTGGGAACTGGGTCGCGCGGATTTCCCGAGGACGATGGAACGCGGTGGCGTTGAGCGTTGGCGATCCCGCCGACCTCGACGGTGACGGTGATCGTGAATGTTCGTTGCTCGTGCGGTCGGGCGATGACCAATGGGTGGCGTGGGACACTTTGACTTTTGATGACCGCCGCGTGGTGGCCTTGGGCCTCGCCCTAGCGTGGAACGCCCAACGATCGCAGCGGACGCTTTGGCCGACCGTGTTGAGCCAACCGTGGGTGGGTCAACGCGACGGTTCCTTGGCCTGTGAACTGGTTCGGGAATCGGCCGCGCTGGGTGGCCCGATCTGGATCGTCGGTCAATTGGAAACTCGCTCCCTCTTCGCCGACGCGGTGCCGAGCGTGAGGGAATTGCCAACGTGGACGCTGCAAGCCACGCCGCTCCCTGTCGCTCCGCCCGAGCGTCCCGCATCGCCTCCGATGACCGAGCGTCGCGTATTGGTTCACCGAGTCAACAACAGTGACGCCGAGGAATTCCCAGGTGAGTTCCGTGACCAGCTAATGGCCTCGGCCCAGGTCGAGCAGGGTTTGGATTGGGCCGTTGAGTCGAGTGTCGAGGCCTATGCCTCCGACGCGAGTCTCGACGCGATCAGTGATCCCGAGGCGTGGGTCGGCGATTGGTTGCTCGAGCAAGGATTGGAAACCGTGGCACCCGCCGCCGCCTCGAGCTCGCCGGTGAACACGATCTGGACCAAGGCTTCCCTCGCCGACGACGAAACGCTTTCCAATGGGCTGCGACGATTCTTGGCCTCGGCGGGGCTGTTGACTTGGCAGGACCTGGCCGACGCGGACCTCGAGCGACTCGAGGAGACGCAAGGTTTGGTGGCTTGGGGAGATC
>JAGQPS010000270.1:3478-7074 GCA_020426595.1 Planctomycetales bacterium | reverse complement strand
TGCCTCGATGGCTCTTCCCGACTTCTACAAGCAAGCCGGGGAGATCATCGCGGAGCGACAGTCGGAGTTGACGGCGCTCGAAGAGAAACTGACCGTATCGTACGCTCGCTGGGAAGAGCTGGAAGCGAAGGGATCGGAATGATATCTGACGACCATCAAGCGAATCCGCGATGTCGCCTCGCCCGCGAAGTTGGATGGCGCACTGTCTTCCCAGCGATACTCTACCTCGGCGTCATGTTTTGCGCCGGCGTGATGGGCCTGGCCTCGGCGAAAGCGGACGACGGTGCGGCACGTCGCGAGTTGGAGTTCATCGACAACGGTGTGTTACGTATCGGAATCGACCCCGCCGCGGGTGGTGCGATCGCTTGGGTGTCGGAGAGCGGCGCGGAACGTTCGATCGTGAACTCGTTCGATCGAGGTCGCCTGCTTCAGCAGTCTTACTATGGTCGCGAGGACGGCTCGCGCTGGAACGGAAAGCCTTGGCGCTGGAATCCGGTCCAAGGTGGTGAATGGCGCGGTACTGGTGGAGAAGTACTGTCGATCGAACGGCAGGATCAAGCCACGGATCGGCCGAGTCTGAGTGTGCGATCGATTCCGAGGAATTGGGGCGGCGGAGAGTTGCTCGACGAGTGCGAGATGCGGCAGACGATCACGCTCGATGGCCCAATCGCACATGTCGATTTTGAATTCCATTATCGAGGGGACGTCGCGCATCCAGAACGTGAGCAAGAGATTCCGGCGCTGTTCATTGAACCGAGCTACTCCACCTTGGCGACTTATACCGGCGACAAGCCATGGACCGACGATGCCGTTGAACTTTCCGAGCCAGGTTGGCCAAACGAATCGCGGCGAATGACCGAGTCGTGGGTGGCTTATCTCCACGCCGATCAGCACGGACTTGGCATCCATGTCCCCGCCGCGAATCGGCTCACCTGTTATCGCTATGGCGATGGTGCGTCGCGCGATTCCTGCTCGTATGTGGCTCCGCTCACCCGGTTCGCGATCGAACCAGGGATGGTATGGAAGTATCGAGCCAGTGTGACGATCGGATCCCTTGAGGAGATTCGCGCGCGCTTCGCCGAGCTTCACACACGGAATCAAACGGATAGCGAGGCGAGGAGCGAGGCGGAAACGTTGGTTCGCGCGTCTCGGGAATTGCCCGCTCCGAGCCCACCGTTACTCATCGATGGGAGTCGTGATGAGGCCTTGCGGCGGTATCTGGAAACGGAATTCGATGCCGCAGTGACCTCGGTGGTGGTTGATAACACAACCGTCGTCGTTCGCGGCGTCATGCCGCGAGTGAGCGGCTTGGCATTGGTGGAGTGGCCGATGGAGTTGTCGGTGGCCGATGCGTTCGCCGATCGACAAACAACGCCTTTTTTATCCGTGACCGACATCCAATGGGACGAGCAAGGGCGATTCGAGGTGAGTCTGCCGCGATTCGTGTCCGATGGGGAAGTCAAACGCGATCGGGTTTACGGTAAATGGGCCATTGCCCAAGCGGTGAGCCGAACCGATCAGCCTTCCGCGGACCCGGCCGATCCGTCCGCGACTCGATGGATTCCAATCTCGCATGCTCGAGCCTTCGATCGAGTCGTGCCGCGAGCGATTCCAGAGTGGCCCGAGCTTCGCGGGCGCAAGGGACTCGGAGCCTGGGGGCCTGGGCGACCCGAGGAAGATCTGGATTTGCTCGGTGTGAGTGGTGTCACGGTCAATATCTTGCTCGACACGTTCATCGCGTCGGAGCCAGGACCCGGTCGGACCGCGTTTGAATCGGCGGGACGCACTTGGTACGCCAACGACAATGCCCTGGAGAGGCTCGATCAGACCTTGTTGGCCGCCGCGCGGCGTGACTTATTGGTCTCCGTGATCATCTTGGTGCGGCAGGCCAATGCCTGCGCCGATCGAGCCTGGGGAACGGCCGTGGCGCATCCAGCCGCGACGCCCGACGGCATTTTCGTGATGCCGAATGTCGAAAGCCGTGAGGGGATCGCGGCGTATGTCGCGGCGCTCGAGCTGTTGGCCGAACGCTACACGCGGCCCGACAATTCTTGTGGCCGGATTCACCACTGGATCATGCACAACGAAGTGAACTCCGGCTGGGTATGGACGAACGCGGGGCGTCAATCCACGCTCGGGTTCACCGACTTGTTTCATCGCTCGATTCGTCTCACGCATGCCGTGATTCGCCAATACGATCCGCGAGCGCAAGTGTTTGTCTCGCTCGATCACCATTGGACGAGCCGTCACAACGAACATTGTTTTGGAGCTCGATCGATCCTCGAATCGTTGTTGGCGATCAGTGCTCGCGAGGGAGATTTTGATTGGGCGGTCGCCCACCACCCGTATCCGCAGAATTTGTTCGAGCCACGGACATGGCGAGACGACCACGCCACGCCGAGCTTCGATACCGAGAAGATCACCTATCGCAATCTGGAAGTGCTCGACGCATGGTTGGCTCGGCCACAAGCCTGGTTCAACGGCGAACGCCCGAGGCGCGTTCACTTGACCGAACAGGGACTCAATAGCCCCAGCTATTCCGAGTCCGATCTGCTCAATCAGGCCGCTGGCATGGCTTATGTGTGGCATAAGCTCGAGGGTCTCGATACCATCGAACTCTTTCACTACCACAATTGGGTAGACAATCGGCACGAAGGTGGGCTGAGGATTGGCCTGCGTCGGTTCCCCGACGATGAAGCAGAGCCGTTGGGGAAGAAGCCGATTTGGTACGTCTACCAAGCCTTGGAGACCGATCGACAGGCCGAGGCGACCGCTTTCGCTCTCGACGTGATTGGCATTGGCGACTGGTCCGAGATCAAGTCGCTGCCGGTACGTGCGAGGTAGTAACGTCGCCGATCGCCGCCGTTCTAGATTGCCGCTGGTTCGCCAATATTCCGAGGCCGAACCACGACGCGATCCGGACGAGTCGACGACCGCCACCGTTGCGGAGCATTGCTCATGAGTTGGGGTTGGAACCGCGCATCGAAATGTGACTCGGGACCGGATATCAGAGGACTGCGTGACAAGAGTCGGCAACCGTCGGGTGGTCACCGAGGGAACGTGGTGAACCAAAAATCGGGTGCCCGCGCGGAAAAGCGGTCGCGAGTGACGCTCGGCCTCGGCATCGTGCTGGCGGCTGCATTGACCTTGTTGCCGACCCTCGCCTCGGCGCAAGCCCCAACCCAACAAAATGACAACGTCGAGGTGGTCGGACGTTGGAGCTTTAGCGCCGAGCAGCTTTCGAGTGGCGAGGTCAAGGGAGACGTGCTTCGCGATCTCGACGGCCCACGTCCTCCCGAGTTTCCCGATCTCGATGAGCACAACCTGTGCTGGAAGTTTCTGGGCAACGGTGGCCGTCTCGAGGTTCAAGACGGTCAGTCCGAAGGCTCATTCAAGTTTTCCAATGGTGACACAATCGTCATCGAGGCTTGGGTCAACTTGACGGGCTTGCCCGACGGCTCACACGCCTACGTGATCGGCAAGGGGCGCACGCACACCGGTTCGTTCCCGCACGACAATCAAAACTGGGCGTTGCGGCTAACGGGACGCGGGGGAGAAGCTTGTCTGAGTTTCCTGTTCGCCACCGCGCCTGGAGC
>JAGQPS010000270.1:0-3380 GCA_020426595.1 Planctomycetales bacterium | reverse complement strand
CTGGTGATCGGCATTGGCATCGCTGGACCAGTGAAGCCTCGTTTCCGGTTCGCTCCGGTTGGCATCACGTGGCGGTCAGTTACACGTTTGGCGAGCCAGAGTCTGTCCGGGGATGGATCGATTCCCAGCGGACTTCGGGGCGATGGGACATGGGTGGAAAGACCACCGAGGCTCCGGTCGTCGACGATGCGCCGGTTTGGATCGGTGCCTCGATGGGCGGCTCGAGTGGAAATAGTTTCCGAGGTCGGCTCGATGAAGTCGTCGTCCATCGTGGACACATCTCGGACTCGGTCATGGAGAGGCGTTTTCGGCGCGTCGGTCCACCGCGTGAAGTGCTGCCGTTGGAGGTGGCTCCCGAGGTGCTCATCTCCCAGGGCAGCGTTCGGATCGAGCTTTACGACGGCATGGCGTTGCACGATCAGTGGCCCGAGCCGGATGAGCCACTTCCCCAGATTGCGTCCGTCTGGCTTCAATCGCGGATGCTCGTGCCCCAGTTCCCTCAGCGATACGACTCGTGGGGCATTCGCGACGAGTGGCATCCGCCCGTCCTTCTGCGCGGAGTAGTCGAGATCGAACTGCCCGCTGGCGCGCACCGATTCCTGATTCGGGGGCGTGGTCTATCGCGGCTTTGGGTCAACGGACAAGTCGTCGCTCGGATCGGACCGCATCGAGGGTCGAGCGATGGGCATGAGCCGGTGGATCCTCTCCCCCTGCCCCCGGCGCCCGACCATCGCATCGCCGCCTACGGCGATCAAGAAGCGTTTGGCGAGCTTGTGCTCGAGCAGGACACGCTCTGCACGGTCGTCTACGAGTCGATGGTTGGCAGCAAACGTTTGCGGGCCGAACCGGGAGAACTGATGGTCGCGCTTCAAAGGAGCGGCTCGGCGACGTTTGAGTTGCTGCAGGATTGGAATTCCGGCTCACCCGCCTTGTCCCTGCGGCATGAGGAGATCGATCTGGCCCTCGAGCAGTCTCGGCAGCAGGTCGTTGCTCACGACACTCGAGAGCGTCGAGCCTTGGCGCGGTCCCGGTCGGAGTATTGGCAAGATCGCCATCAAGCGGCTCGTGAGTGGGCCGCTCAAACCGATGTGCCCGAGATTCCGATGGTGTCCAGCGACGAAGCGGGTGGGCATCCGATCGATCAGTTCCTAGCGGCTCGCGTGGCTCAGGCTCGAGCCGAGGCGACGGCCAATGCGACTCCGGAGGCCGATTACTTTTATCGCGAGATCGGCCCGATCTTGGAGGCGCGTTGTCAACGTTGCCATGGCGCGAAGAGCCAAGGTGGTTTGCGGCTTGATTCATTGGCCGCCGCGCTGCGAGGAGGAGATTCCGGAGCTGCGATCGAACCCGGCTCGGCCGCCGATAGCGAATTGTTTCTGAGGATCTCCAGCGATAGCGACGGGGACTTGATGCCGCCCGACGGCAAGCTGAGCGACGAGGAAATCGCCAAGATTCGTCAGTGGCTCGACGCCGGCGCGGCGTGGCCGACGGAGCCGATCGACGTGGCGACCTTGGACACGGCTCCCTTGATCGATGATGTCGAGTTTCTACGCCGCGCGTCGCTCGACACCATTGGGCTCCCCGCGACGGCGAACGAAGTGCGAGCCTTTCTCGCCGACGAATCGGTCGACAAGCGAGAAGCCGCGATCGATCGCCTGCTCGACGATGCCCGTTGGGCCGATCATTGGGTGTCGTACTGGCAAGACGTGTTGGCCGAGAACCCCAACATGCTGAAACCGAGCCTAAACAACTCGGGCCCGTTTCGGTGGTTCCTGCACGAGTCGCTTAGCGACAACAAAAGTCTCGATCGGATGGTGTCCGAACTGATCGCGCTGCGTGGGAGCGTGCGGATGGGTGGGAGCGCGGGATTCGGCATGGCGGCCGATAACGACGCGCCTTTCGCCGAGAAGGGACATGTGATCGCCTCGGCATTCCTGGGGCTCGACATGAAGTGCGCGCGGTGCCACGACTCGCCGTTCCACGAAACGAAACAAGAAGACCTGTTCTCGATCGCCGCGATGCTCGCGCGAAAGGAACTCACGGTGCCGCCGACGAGTTCGGTGTCACCCGGGTTCTTTGAAGCGAAGGGACGCGAGTCATTGATTCGAGTCACGTTGCCGCCGGGACAGCCGGTTGAACCGCGTTGGACGCTCGCCAGTCACTTGGGGCCCATCGAGAATGACGCCGTCGAACGGTGGTTGACCGACCCAGCTGATTCCCGCGAGCGGTTGGCCGTGCTCATCACGGTTCCGCAAAACGAGCGATTCGCGCGGGTCATCGTCAATCGAGTATGGCAGCGCCTCATGGGAGCCGGATTGGTCGAACCGATCGACGATTGGGAGGGGCGTACGCCGAGCCATCCCGAGTTGCTCGAGTGGCTCGCCGTGCGGTTCGTCGCCGATGACTACGACCTAAAAAGTCTCTGTCGATTGATCATGACGAGTGATGCCTATCAACGTCGTGCCATTGGCCGGAATCAAACGGCCTCGGCCGCTCGTCGGTTTTTTACCGCGCCGGATCGGCGACGACTCTCGGCCGAGCAGGTCGTCGATTCGTTGTTCCACGCGTCGGGACATCCGATGCGAGTCGAGGAGCTGAGCTTCGATCCCGATGGACGTCGGGCTCCCGATGCCATGACGAGTCTCGGTGTGCCACGCCGCGCGTGGGAGTTTGCGTCGCTTTCGAACGAACGTGATCGTCCGAGTCTCAGTTTGCCTCGGGCCCAGGCGGTCGTGGATGTACTCGAGGCGTTTGGCTGGACGGCGGTTCGTACCGCTCCCATAAGTCGGCGCGAAGTGGATCCAAACGTGTTGCAGACGGGAATCTTGGCGAACGGCACGATGTCGACTTGGATTTGTCGAGCCTCGCAAGGTAGCCAACTGGCCGACTTGGCGGTCGACGCCGGCAGCCCGGAATCGCTTGTGAACGAATTGTATTTGCGGTTCCTTGGACGTTATCCGTCGCCGGAGGAATCGGGGCCGCTCGCGACCGCTCTGGCTGTCGGGTTCGAGGACCACGTGTTGGACGAAGCGGACCAGATCGAACCCGCGGAGCCGCCGATGCTGGGGCGAGTCAGCTGGTCCAACCATCTCGACCCGGAAGCCAACGCGATCCAGATCGAGCGCGAGCGGCGAGCTCGCTTGGGTGAGCCGGCCGATCAAAGGCTCGAGGGTGATTGGCGGGAGCGATACGAAGACGTGGTATGGGCCGTGCTGAACTCGCCGGAGTTCGTGTGGGTGCCGTGATCGGTCGCCGGCCCCATGGGATTGGTACGGTTGGCCTGGGGAGGATCGAAACCGATTGAGGCGTGTTGGATGGTGTCCCTTGTTGTTGGTGGTGTAACGAGTTGAGCGTGTGTTTGAGAGTGCGAAGAATCCCTC
>JAGQPS010000026.1:9173-30141 GCA_020426595.1 Planctomycetales bacterium | reverse complement strand
GCGCCCCCGTTGGGGGCTTAGCAAACCGTGGTTCGACTCTCTTGCACCCAAATCGCCTTTTGCTTGGGCACGAATCGTATCCGTCGGAATTGAATCATCCCTCGCTCACGCTTCGGGTTTCCTTTGTTTTCCATGCTTTCGAATCGCTCGAGTAGGGTGCGGCGTGAGATGCGCGACATCAAAACTTGTGCGTCGGGTTTCCTTTCTCGAGTCGCTTGGCCGTGGGCTCTGATCACGGCGACAAAGGTTTCGTGTTAGCTCAGGGAATGATGTCGAGCACGATGACGCTCGCGGGCTCTCGCATGTTGGGGGTTACGAAAACCACGGTCGGCCGCTCCCATTGCTCCAGCCAAAAGGCAGCGATCTCGAGCTCGTCCAACGGCAAATCGGTTTCAATCAACTGGCAACTCCAATCGCCGTCCGAATAGCGCCACAAGTACAACTCCTCACCCCGCTCAAGCACCCAGATCGAATCTTGGACCACTGTGAACGCGGTGAAGCGGCCAGGGTGTCCACAACCGAGATCCGCCGGGATGCCCGTGACGACACTCCAATTCCGTCCCTCCCAAACCGAGAACGTACCGTCTCGGCCTAGCTTCCAAGGTCGGCCGCGTTCGTCATGAAAGAGTGCATAGGTATCTTCAGCGCTGCGTGTGACCGAACCCTGCGCGTCGACTCGATACACCCAAGCGGGACCAGCATCGGACGTGAATCGGATCGTGCCGCAGCGGCCGAAAACCGATCCGTCATGCGATTCGGCGACGAAATGCGTGTTGCCCAGGAGGGAGCTCACGATCTCGGTCGACCAACCATGGGGCGCCCCACCGTCACGTCGGCTGAGTTCCAAGAACATCCCGTCGAAGTTGAAATGCAAGAGCGCTTCAACCTCTCCTTGAGCGTTCTTGATGAATGAGGCGGAATGCCCCGAGTTGTCCTGCTGGGCAACCAACTCGGTATCCCAAATTCCATCCGCTCGCTCGGTCGCCAAAAGCACGTCGCCCGTGTATTGATCGGCGATGGAATTGACATGTCGCACGACGAGCAAGCCTCGGTCATCGGCCCCGATACTCAGCGCGGGGTTGTGCAGCCAGATGCCGCCCTCGAGCTCGTCATCTCGAAAATCAATCGACCGTAGAGTCCACGCTTCGTCGATCCGTCGCAAGCGCCAACAGTTTCCGACTCGAGAGTTTTCGCGGTCCCATCCCAGGACCAAGGATCCTCGTCCTTGCGAATCCTGAGCCACATGACTCGACGAATCGACAAACAGTTCCTGTTCCGGATCGAGCAGCACATGGGAAGTCGCTCGTAGCGGCTCGCCGGTGACCGTGGGCTCCGGAGTCGCGAAGGGGCGGAAGTCGCACCGAATGAGTTTTCCAGAATCGGTCGAGACCAGCACGAGACGATCATCCTGGCCGACGGCGAACGCGTGGGAATCTCGCAAACGCAAGTCAAATTTCGATGTCTCGACGAAGTGGTCACATGACAGGAAGATCAGTTCACCGTAGCGAGTCAGCCCGACGACGCGGCGCTGGTCATGGGTCGGCTGGTACGCGATCGTGGCCTGCTGACGCCATTGCTCCCGTGACGCGCGCTGGAGCATGCTGGGTGATAGGGTATCTCGGACAATAGCGCTGGCGGTGCTGTACGAATCCGCCAACATCATCAGGCTCTCGCGAGTTGGACTCCATTGCAGGGCGGCCCCTCCTTCGCCCGAGAGCACCGGCTTGAAGCCGCTTAGATCGACCGATCGATAGCCGTCCTCGACATCCATAACGACCAGCTGTTGGCCACCGCCGCATGCGGCCAGATAACGACCCGCACGACTCCATCCCACGACTCCCGTATGAGGTCGCTGCTCACCGATGACCTGCTCATGCACGAGCGCGCCGCTGGAGAGTTTCCGGACTTCCAAGACGGAATCGACCGAGACGGTCGCAAGCCGGTCACTTGCCTCGTGAATCGCGAGGCTCAGCAGTCGTCGATCGCTCCGGATGCGTCTCAGTTCGACAGCCCCGCCACGACGCACATCCCAGATCTTGATCCACTCATCTCCGGCCACCGAAGCGATTCGTCCGGCCGACAATGCGACAAGATGAGGCGAATCTCCTGGATGAGCCCCCTCCACCCGCGAGACAACCTCATCGCTTTCAGCATCGACGCAAACGAGATCTCCGTCGGTATCCAAAAGCCAAAAGAGTTTCGGTGAGCTTGCATCGGCCACCACGGCCGCGCGCCCCGCCACGCGAGTTGTCAGCGGCTGGGCAAGTGGGGGCGTCGTCAGTTCAAAATCGTCCCAGACCTGGGCCGCTCCGGAACGGTCCACCAACAGCGTTCGTCCCTCGGGCAAGGTCATCAAATGCGTTTGGCTGCGCCGCGACGCGGGAGGGAGCTCCACATTCGCGTCGTTCAACGCCTTCATGTATCGATCGATGGGCATGTTGATCGCGAAATGCCGGCGTCTCGAGAGAAAATCTCCCTTGCCGAGTCGCCAATGGTTCAACGTCCCCTGGGAATCCGCGGCGATCAACAACTCGTTTTCAAGGTCGACGGTAATCGCTTCAAAACTAATGTTGGCACGACGCGGAGGCGCATCGAACGTGCGGATCGGCTGGTCCCATTCCAGATCGGGACTCAAAGGCAACTCGAGGATCGGGCCGAATTGGGCGGTGACGTACAGGAAACCATCCGGCTCGACGCCTGAGATGGCCAACGCGCGAATCGGGTCGTCCAGATTCAAGCGGCGGCGAATGACAAGTTCCTGATCAAGCTCGATCACGCTCCCCGACTCCGTTCCCAGGATCCAATGGTTCGTGAGCGGATTCCTTTCGAGCGACGTGGGAATCGAGCCGAGTTCCTGCTCGCCCGACAGTGGCTCGCCTTGTAGCGACCAACGAGTCATCGAGCCGGAATCGTCGACCACCAAAAGACAATCCGCTCCACGTCGGACCCAAGCGATTGGCCGCTCGGATTGAAGCAAAGGGGTTTCGGTCATCGCGACAAGATCGACTTGGATCAACCGACCGTCCTCCGTGGCCATGACCACTTGTCGGTCGTCGACCCAATCCACCGACAATATGAAGCGAGGCCGCTCACCATCGAATTGCCCATTTAGAAATTCGTGGTAACCCGCGACTCGTCGATACGCGGGAAAGTCGACGCCTTGGTTGAGATTCTTCTCGAGCCGATTCTCGATCAGGTTCCAAACCGATACGACCGCGCCTTGGTCGGCGATCAGGAGTCGGCTTTTGTCGGGGCTGGGGACGATATCGAACGGTCCCCAAAAATCAGCCAGGAAACGATCCGCGGGAGGAGCGTTTGTCACGAGGCTCGTGAGATAGCGGTCGTCCATGCTCGAGAACCGTTTGGAGATCGGTCGCCGCAGCGATTCGCTGAAGCGGAGCATGTTTCGGCTTTCAAGGGCGAACGAAGCAGCTTGGAGCGAGGCGCTCAGCTGCTGGGCTTCCGAGTACGTGCGCGCGTCGATCGCATCCGCCTCGGCGGCCTCCGCCCGTTCCCGCAGTTCCCGCTCCGCGCGGCGCTGTTGATCCAACGCGATCGCGCCGAGGACCGAACCGAACAGAAGAAAGCTGGCGAGCGCGATCGAAGCGGCGATACCAGGCCGACGCTTCGCCGCCGCGAGCAACTGTCGTGGAAGCGGTTGTCGACGCGCTCGAATCGGTTGACCAGCCTGGAAACGCTCGAGATCTACCGCGAGTTCCTCGGCACTCGCGTAGCGATCGGCAGGTTGTTTGCGGAGGCACTTGAGGCAAATCGTTTCGAGATCACGCGGGACGCCGGACCGCAATCGACGGGGAGGAACGGGCTCGCATGTCAGCACAAGGTTAAATATTTTCTCTCGTTCGGATTCGACGAACGGCGGGCTCCCCGTGAGCAGGAAGTACAGGACGGCGCCGAGGCCATATACGTCGGTGCGAAAGTCCAGCTCTCGCTTCGAGCTCACTTGCTCGGGAGACATGTAGGGCGGCGTGCCGAGCGTGCTCCCCGAGGCCGTAAGACCCACGGCGGAGAGATCGCGAGCCATGCCGAAGTCGGTCAGCATCGGCTCATCCAACTCATTCAACAGGATATTTCCGGGCTTCAGGTCCCGGTGCAGAATCCGGTGACGATGAGCGTGCTCCACCGCGCGGGCGATCTTCACCATCCAACGAACCGCTTGTCCGACGTCGACCACGCTCGTCTGTTGCTGAAGCGACCGGCCGTCGATGAGCTCCAGTACCAAGAAGTCACCGTTCGGATCGGTCACGTAGTCATACAAGCCAACGATGTTCTCGTGTCGGAGTTTGGCGAACGCTTCCGCCTCGCGTCGAAACCGCTCCCGATCGTCGGACGATGCCTCTTCGTGGTACCGCAGTGCCTTAATCGCGACGGGGCGAGTGAGGTGCTCGGCGCGAGCTTCGTAAACGACTCCCGCTCCACCTTGGCCAATCACTCGCGTGCATTCGAATTTTCCGAACCGGCGAATCACGGGGCTCTTTTGTGGCGAGACGGTGAACTCGGTTTCTCCTTCGACGGAATCCGGCCTTGGCGATTCGGAACTCCGGGTGATCTCGCCCTGTCGATTGTCGCGCATCGTGCTGCGATCGGTGACCGAAAACGAATCGGCCAGGGAGTCGGGACGCTGCTCCAAGCCAACTTCCGATGCCGCCGCCGCCACGGTCGCCTCGAGCCCAGGAAACCGAGTTGCGTATCGGGCGAGGTTCGGGATCTCGGATCGGGCTTGCCGTCGATCGAACTCCACGATGAGCAATTCCAGGAGCAACGACTCCGCGGGAAGGTGGGAAAACCGCGCGACGACCTGTTCGAGCGTCTCCCCGTCCGGACGCCCCCACCGCCGATCAAACCAATCCACCGCTTGGTCGATTTCGAGACGAGTTTGGAGTGTGGTTGGATCGACAGTCATTGCTCGGCTTTGGAATCAAAGGGAACTCGAAGCGAGACTTCAAGATCGGCCTGGGAAGCCTCGCTCGCCCGACACCTTAGAGGTGATTGATCGGCCGAACCACTCATGGCGAGCGAAAAACGAGGCACCCTAGGAACAAGTCCCAACAGCGCGCGGCGGTCGCCAGGATTTTTCCGAGAACGTTTTCGCCGTGAACGGCATGGCTCGGTTCGCCAGTCGGTGATTTTTCGAGTTGGGCGGAGTGCTGGGCGTTTTAGATTGCGGCTTGCGGGTCGCGACCTGATCGAAATTCCTGGCGGTGCAATGAGTCGCGGATAGCTAAGCCGACGCGACGAGTCCCTCGCTCACGCTCTTAGATATTGCGCTTTCAGGGATGCCGCTAGACGGAAGTGTTGGTGGAGCAAGAGGTTGTTGGCTTGGTCGAGAAATCGAAGAATCCCTCGCTGACGCTTCGGGTTTCCTTTGGTTTTCCACGCCTTTGCCTCGTCCGCTGGGTCCGAGGTCCGACGAACTCGGTAGCGAGTGGTTGGGCTCGAACGGGGCGGGAATGGCCTTACGGAGCCGCCGCGTTTGCCTTGACCGGCCGTTGACATGAACACTGGCTCAAGCAACCATGAGATTCCATCGGATGCGAGAGAGGCCATTACGCGGGGAAAGCGGGGGAGCTGAGATGCGGTGGTTCGTGGCGGTTGGCCTGTTGGTCGGACTCGTTTCATTCGGCTGCGATGGGCGTTCGGTATCGATGCCGGCCAATGAGGAGCAAGTCGGCTCGGACGTGAGCCCACGGGGTTCGTTAACTCTCACCGGTTCGAGCACCGTGGCGCCGCTCGCCCAGGAACTCGCATTGCTCTTTGAGCGGAAACATCCCGAGGCGCGCATCGACGTGCAGACAGGCGGTTCGGGGAAGGGGATCGCGGACGCTCGTTCAGGCTTGGCTGACGTGGGGATGGTGAGCCGGTCTCTCAAGGCCGACGAGTCTGATTTGACCGCCTACAAGATCGCGGCGGATGGAGTCGCGATGATCGTACATCGGTCCAATGAGGTCGAGTCACTAAGTCGCGAACAGATTCTCGCGATCTATACCGGTGAGCTCGCGAATTGGTCGGAAGTCGGCGGTGCGGACCGACCGATCGTGGTGGTTCATAAAGCGGAGGGCAGGGCGACTCTCGAGGTCTTTCTCGAGCACTTCCAACTCGACAATGCAATGGTTCGGCCCGATGTCGTGGTCGGAGAGAACGCTCACGCGATCAAAACGGTGGCGACGACCGAGGGCGCGATCGGTTACGTCTCGATCGGAGCGGCCGAAGCCGAGATCGAGCAGGGCGAGGCGATTCGCCTTTTGCCCTTGGGAGGTGTGACCGCGACAAGCGAACACGTCGCGAGTGGAGATTTCCCCATGAGTCGCCCACTGCAATTTGTCGTGCGGGGGACGCCGAGTCCACTCGCGCGGGCCTTCATCGACTTTTGCCAATCCGAGGCCGCGCATGAAACGATCGAGTCGCAGTTCTTCGTTCCGATCGTTCATTGACTCAGCGTTCTTCGTGGCATGTCGTGGTTGCCTCGTAGCGGCGGCGATTCTCGTCGCATGCGTCCTCGTATTCCTCGTGCGCGAATCCTGGCCAACTTGGCAGCGAATCCCCTGGCATCGTTTCTTCACCGATTCAGGCTGGCACCCCGTTGCTGGAGAGTATTGGCTCATACCCATGATCGTGGGAACGGCTTTATCGAGCGGCTTGGCGCTCGTCATCGCTGGCCCGCTGGGTCTCGGCACCGCGGTTTTCAGTCGCCTGCATGCCTCGCGACGCGGCGCATGGATTGTTGATCGATCGACCGAGCTACTCGCCGGCCTTCCGTCGGTCGTTTTCGGCTTGTGGGGTTTGGTCGTGCTGGCTCCGTGGTTCGCCGGGTCAGGAAGTGGCCAGGGACTCCTCACAGCCTCGATCGTGTTGTCGCTCATGATCTTGCCCACGATCGCCTTGACCGCCAGCGCGGCTCTGCGGAATGTTCCCGCCGAGTTGCTGCAAGGCGCGGCGGCATTAGGCCTAAGCCGCGTATCGATCATGACGCGGGTCGCTCTGCCGGCGGCCTGGCCAAGCATCCGAGTCGGGTTGCTGCTCGCACTGACTCGTGCCCTGGGCGAGACGATGGCGGTGGTGATGGTCGCCGGCAACGTGGCATCGATTCCGACTTCCCTACAAGCTCCCATCCGCACGATGACCGCCACGATCGCGTTGGAGCTGGGATACGCGTCGGCCGATCACCGTAGCATGCTGTTCGCGATTGGGACCGTGATGATGGTCCTGGTGCTAGGCATGGTTTGGCTCAGTGGGCCTCGGAGAGCCGACTCATGAGAGCGAAGCCAGGCGAGAAGCCGAAGACCGCAAGGTCGCCTTGGCCCGACCGGCTGTTTTCGTTCGGCGTCACCGCATCCGCGGCGGTCGTGGTGGGAGGCTGCGTGTGGATCGTCGGTGATGTCGTTTGGCGCGGCATGGGTGAGCTTTCCGTCGGTTTCCTGGTCGAGTCGCCTCGAGACGCGGGGCGCGCTGGCGGCATTGCTCCGATCTTGGTGTCGACGATTCTGTTGCTGGGTGTCGCACTGGCCTCGGCCATTCCCGTGGCATTGGGGGCGGCGATCAGTCTCGCGTTTTCACCTGACACTCGCGGCGTTCGCGCGTTACGTCGATTGCTGGATGTGTTGGCGGCGGTGCCATCCATCATTTTTGGGTTGTTCGGCAACGCGCTGTTCTGTGTCGCGTTAGGGCTTCGTTTCTCGATCCTGGCGGGAGGCCTCACGCTGGCGTGCATGATCCTCCCCTTTGTGACTCGAACCATGGAACAGGCGTTGCGAGCGGTCCCGCTCGAGCAGCGATTGGCGGCCGCGAGCCTCGGCATGAGTCGGCTCGCGATCTTGCGGCGCGTGATCCTGCCCAGCGCCTTGCCCGGCATGATGGCGGGAGTCGTTTTGGGTATCGGACGCGCGTTCTCCGAGACGGCCGCATTGCTCTTCACCGCCGGATACAGCGTCCGCTTCCCGCGAGGGTGGAGCGATTCGGGAAGGAACCTGAGTGTGCATCTCTATGATTTGGCGATGAACGTTCCGGGCGGAAATGCGAGGGCCTACGCGACCGGTTTTGTACTCGTCGCGGTTCTGCTGATCATCAATGCCGGGGCTTTGCTGCTGGTGAAGCGGCTTTCATTTACTCCGCCCAGCGAACAGGTGCTGCTATGATCCGCGTCGAGTCGTTAGCGGTGAGTTATGGTAGCCGCCGGGTGTTGCGTGATATCCGCCTCGAAGTCCCGCAGGGAACGACTCTGGCGGTCGTCGGCCCATCGGGCTGTGGCAAATCCACGTTTCTGTCTTGCTTGAATCGCTTGATTGATTTGATCCCGGGCGCGGCTGTTTCAGGGAGGATCTTGCTCCGCGGGCAAGACTTGCTTGACTCGCGGACCGATCTGATCGCGCTTCGTCGCCGAGTCGGCATGGTGTTTCAAAAGCCCAATCCCTTTCCCACGACGATCCGCCGCAACATGCAGCTCGCGCTCATCGAACATGGCGTCCGTTCACGTGGCGAACGCGATCGCCTGACGCAACAAACGCTTGAGGAAGTCGGGCTATGGGATGAGGTATTCGATCGACTCGATTCCCCGGCCAATCAGCTCTCGGGAGGTCAGCAACAGCGTCTTTGTCTGGCTCGGTCGCTGGCGTTGTCACCGGAAGTGATCTTGATGGATGAGCCATGCAGCGCGCTCGATCCTGTCGCCAGCAGTCGAATCGAAGGGCTCATCCAGTCGCTTAAAGGTCGTCTGACTCAAATCGTCGTGACGCACAACCTGGCCCAAGCGCGGCGCATCGCCGATGACGTGGCGATCTTCTGGATCAGCGATGCGGTCGGAACCGTGATCGAAACCGGCCCCGTGGAACAAGTCTGGCGACAACCCACTCATCCCATCAGCGCGGCCTACCTATCGGGCCAACAAGGTTGAGACGGCAAGTTGGTTCCTTGGGCACGGCGGAAATGGGCAGGGTATCCAAAAGTCTCTGACCGCCAAGTTAGGCCGCTCACGCTGCTTGATTTAGGGCCAGTTAATGGAACCCCATGGCGGGAGTACGGCAACCCGCGACGGACCGTCGTGATTGATTCCATTCCGGGTGGAACCCCATTTCGTGCCGGGTCGGAGGCTGTCACAAATGACAACGGTCGATGTTCCGAGCGGCTTGCATGGGAATACCCGGCGGCGACAAAATGCAGCAACGTCGCGATAGGCGGGGGAGCGATTGACGAGACTTGAGGACGCGAAAGGCGTTCGCCGCGGGCCGTCGTGTGTTGTTGATGTCAAGAGTTGGGTTCTTTAACCAGCAAGCAAACTATCCCACGCTGGCCCTGCGGGTTTCCTTGCCCGTTCTCGCCGCGGACGAAGAGGATTGGTTCTCGCCAAGCGAATCAAATGAACCGTGTGGGCGCTGCGTGAGAACGCGACCGAGCCGGAGCGTGACATCGCGGAATCGTTATCGATGGGGGCATCATGTCGGATGAGCGGGACGAGCTTGTCAACAATCAAGATCAAGAGTCCGACCACGACGCCAAGTTGGCGAACGTGAGAGACGGCGGAGGGGCTGGAGCGCCTGAAATTCACCCAACGGTCGCCTTGGGTCGAAGCGCGGAGGATGGGGCCCCCAGCGGAGACCGGGTAGGCACCTCGGCGTCCGAGGCCCATCGAGTGGACGAAGGTGGAAAGCCCACACATTCCCAAGGCGAGGAAGTAAACCGATCGACGGTATCGATCCCCAGCAGTTCGTCCAAACGCCACTCTCTTTCCAGCGGAACACTGTTCGCTCACTACCGCATCGAGCGACAGTTGGGTCAGGGCGCGATGGGCACCGTTTACTTGGCGACCGACCAAAAACTCGGTCGGCCCGTCGCCTTGAAGATCCCGCAGTTCGAGGACGAGGATCAAGGCGAGGTTCGCAGCCGCTTCTTGCGCGAGGCCAAATCGGCGGCGACGATTCACCACCCAAACGTTTGTCCGGTATTCGAGTTTGGCGACGTGGATGGCCAATGCTACTTGGTTATGGCCTTTATCGAGGGAGCTCCGCTTTCGAGCTTTTTGACTCGTGGCAAGTCGATCCCGGAACGTCAGGCCGCCTTATTGGTACGTAAGCTCGCCTTGGCCTTGCAAGAAGCACATCGACGCGGTGTCGTCCATCGCGATCTAAAGCCTTCGAACATCATGATCGACCAACGACGAGAGCCGATCGTAATGGACTTTGGGCTCGCTCGTCGCGATCAACACGACGACACTCATTTGACACGCACCGGCGTGTTCCTGGGAACGCCTTCCTACACCAGCCCCGAACAGATCCGCAACCTTCCCGACAGTGTCGGCCCGCGGTCGGACATTTACACGCTCGGCGTGATCTTCTACGAGTTGTTGACGGGGCACTTGCCGTTCGAAGGCGGCGGAGTCATGTCGATCCTCTCGAGGATCATGACGGAAGAGCCCAAACCAGCCATTGAAGTGAAACCTGATCTCAATCCGGCCTGCGACTTGATCTGCCGCCGAGCGATGGCCAAGATCCCCGATGAACGTTACGGGTCGATGGCCGAGTTCGCTCGTGATCTCACACTTTGGCTCAAGGGAAAGTTCGATCATATTTCGGCGGTTATCAGTGTCACCGAGCTGGACGATTTGGCTCCTGAAGCGATGTCGCTGGCGGAACCCGAGACGTCGCGAGCCCCCGGGCAGGATCCAAGCGAGCGACTCACGGCGGCTCGCATCGACTTCTTGCAGACTCCTCTACCGGTCATGGCGCCGACGCGAGCGGACCGACTCATCGCCGCTCGCAAGAGCCGCAAGCCGTGGGCCCTGATGGGACTCGCCGGCCTCGCGTTGATCGCAATCACGTTGATCGTCGCCTCGATCATTGCTCTTGGTGGTTCGCGCACGGCCACGGTGACATGGCGACAAGCCAATGACACTCGCGTGCGCGAGATCTTGATCGAGGGTCGACCAGTTTCGCCGGCCGAGCTTGTCGCTGGGCTTGAGTTACCGCCCGGCGAGTATTCAATCGCCGTCACCGCGGTGGATTGCGAACCGCTCCAAGAGTCATTCGTACTCGAGGAAGGGACGCCCCTCGCGCTCGCGATTCGACTAGTTCCCGTCGCGAGCGATCCGAGTACACCGTTACAAGGCGTTGCTTCGGATCGCGACAGCAACGCTACCGTTGAAATCACGGCGACTCCGCCGAGTGCGCCTTCGGGCCCGGGAACAAGTGCCCCGTCAATGGGATCCGCCACCGGTTCAGCGGTTCCATGGCGTCTGGACGAGGACATTGTGTTCGACGATTTTGAATCGGACGAATACGACAAGTGGACTCAAACCGGAATCGCTTTTGGCGCGGGTCCAGCATTACTCGAAGGTGAATACTACCCCGACATCATTCGGTCGTGGCTTCCACAATTGGGGCGTGTGGCTCATAGCGTGCACTATTGGAGAGACAATCGATTCTCGGGTCCGGAACGTAATTGGCACGGCAAGTTGGAGAGCGTCCCCTTCGAGGTCACTCGTCCGTTCATCAACTTCTGGGTCTTCGGAGCCTTTCAACCGGGCAAGGCGGAGATTCGTCTTATTGTCGACGGGCAAGTCGTTCGTTCACAAACAGGACACGACGGCTATGTGCCCGTTCCGGCCAGCTGGGATGTCACTGAATACTTGGGGCGACAGGCGAAGCTTGAGATCCTCGATCAGGCCGATGGAGCGATTGACAGCATAGGAATCGATGACATTCGTTTCTCGGACGAGAACGGCGTCGCCATGTGGAAACGCCATGTGGCTCAGCGCATCGAAGAGGAGTCAATCACTTGGGAGGGACATCGATATTGGCTGTCCGGTTGGGACATGTCTTCCTTTGGTGATGCACGAGCCTATTCCATCTTCGAGGAATGGACGGGTACATCCCTCGTGACGATCGAGTCCGAACGCGAGCAGGCATTTCTTCAATCGCAGACTTCCTACCCATATTGGCTCGGATTGCGTTCAATAGCGCCGGGCCGCTGGGCCGATCGAAATGGAGTCGAGGCCACGTATTTCAACTGGCTTAAGGGCTTCCCCGACTCGCTTGAGTCTCCTCGCATCTTCGTTGATGAGTTGGGAAACTGTACCGACATGGCTCCTTGGGGGCGGCGGCCTTCGGCGAATCGGGCACAGCTCATTTTTGAGTGGGACTCCGAACTGCCCGCCGCGCATGAACTCAACACCGACGATCAGCGTGAGGCCGCGGAGGTCTTGATTACTCGCGCGAACTGGATTCGACTGCGAACCGCCCGTCGTTTCGTCTCGCTTCAGAAAAACGACGAACTACCCGACGAGGATTTCGAGGTTTGGGGGTTCGAGTTGCCTGCGGGAACGGAATTGACGAGTACGGAACTAGCGACCTTGACCCGCCTTCGCACGCTGCGGCAACTTTCACTCAAATCAGCCCCAAATGAATGGCTTGCGTTACTGGGAACGAATCCCCAACTCCGCATGCTCTATTTGCAAGAATGCGACCTGAAGGCATGCATCAATCTACCCGTCGGGATGGGGCAAGAACTACGAGAATTGCGTTTCAACAATTGCTCGTGGGACGAGGCGGGCATGCGTCGTTTCGCGGCCGCGAAAAGCCTGCGCGACTTGGACTTTAGTGCCATGTACTTTCAACGTCCCATGTTGGAGACGTTTTCGGCTTGTGAGCATCTTCAGGCTCTGTGGCTGAACTACATCGGCGATATCTCGTTACGTGACTTGATGCTCGTCGGTGAATTCAAGGAGCTCGATTGGCTCGTATTATGGGGCTGCAACTTGCACGACGAGGACTTAGTCGCGCTAAACGGGTTACACGAACTTGAACATCTCCAATTAGGAGAAAACTCCAATCTCAAAGGAACCGGCCTCACACATTTGGCGGGTTGCCAGCGCCTCAATCATCTTTCGCTCTACCGCACTGGTGTCGACGAAACAACGCTGATGAACTTGCCGGTGCTTCCAAGACTCGAATTACTCTCCCTTGGCAACACGCCGATTGCGAGAATACCACTTGGATTAGCCAGTCGCTTGCCCGCGTTGAAGGACTTGGAGTTTCCAGACACGTCGGTGGATGGAGACAGCTTCGTTTCGATCAACGAGTTTCCATTCCTGCGTCGTATTGACTACCGGAACTCACGATTTCCCGCGGAAGACATGACTCGATTACAGCAGACTCACGGAACGCTGCATTAATCACATGGCGCGTCCCAAGGCAAGCAGCTTCGTGCCTCAGCGACATTGGCGCGCATGCCTTGTCTAGCTCCGACTCGCGCGCCACAAGGCGAGACATAGCACGGCTCCCGCGAGGATGCCGGGGCCTTCGCCGAGGGTCCAGTAGGTCGGCATGCCGGCCGTCCAGTCGACGATGATGAGCGCCAGGCCCAAAGCCGCGTGCAACGCGATGATCCAGGGCACCAAACATTGCAGCTCTCGAAACTTGATCGCGGTGACGAGGACGATCATGCCGTGCATCGCGTAGAGCAGGGAAGTGCTGCGTGCGAGGTAGATCACGACGGGATCCGTCGGCATGACTCCCAAGCCCAACCACTCATGCAGGGCCTGCATCCAAGCGACTGGAAAGAACACCGGTACGGTCGCGCAAAGCAATGTCGCGCCGACGATCACCAGGATCGCGCGCAGCCACCATGCGGCTCGCGCGGCTTGTGGCGTGTTCATTGCATCGGTTCCTCGGTTGGGACGGCGACTCGTTGGGTACGTCGGGCGATCCAACGCGACAATGCCATCGGGATCACAAGGAGAATAACGACCTGGCCGCCAGGGCCGTTACCAGGCTCGAGCAGATAAAGCGGGTCATTCATGACGGAATGAATCGCGACCGCGACAAGGAGACTCCCGCTCGCCCACCAGCAAAGCCCGAGAAGCACACCCAGGAGCCACGTGACGACCATGTCCAGCACGAAATCCGTGGGAGTATCGTAGAGACCCGCGGCGACTCGATTCGGAACGTGAATGAGGGCGAAAACCACTTGCCCGAACAGCAAGGCCCCAAGCCAATGGACTCGCCGCGCGGGCCGTCCACTTCCCGCGAGGACCATGGCCAGCTGAGTGACCAGTAAGCCACGGTAGAGCAGCTCCTCCAAAAGCGCGTTGCCAAATATTTGTCCGCAAAAATCGCCAATCGCGTACCCTGGCGCGGAGCTCCAAACATGTGCGATGGTCACTCGATCTCCAGCGCTCCAAGTCGCCCACCCTTCCAGTGCGTTGGTGACGATCAAGGCGACGAGTCCCCAGAAAATGGCGCCCCGAATCGACTCGTTTCGCCACCCCCAGGACTCGGGCTTCAACTTGGCGATGCCCAGCAATAACACGCCCAACACCGTGAGCATCACCAGATTGGCAAGCAAGGTCGTGTTGATCAGTCCGCATGAAAACCGCTCGATGGGGTCGAGCCAATGCTGGGGAAAGACGACGAAATTGACGAACGTCGTGAGGGCGATCTGAGTCACAAGTGCCACGATCGTCCAAGCCGCGGTTGTCCCAACGGCGGTCGTCGCGGAATCACGCGATTGAGTCATTCCAAGGCACCATCCAGACCATTTCACCGACGCGTTGGAACCACGGTCGGCGAAGGTTCAATCGGGGTAAGTTCTTGGTCGTTCGGAGCGTCTTAACGATGGAGCGACGAGCGTGATGCCGTGCGGTATGAACCACTCGGCGGCGTTGATCCTCGCAAGGCGGTGATCGGCCGATCGTGAGGGTCGGAACTCAAACTCGATACCGCTGACTGGGCGATCGAGCATCGAGCATCAATGATACCTTGAGCGACTCCTGGGATGGCGTTGGAGCGAGCTGGCCCGTACTTGGTTCAGCCCGAGCCCCTGCTGTTCCGTTGGTGATGGTTGTCGCCGTGTTGATTGTCGTCCCAGGGAACCCCTTGGGGCGAGCCCCTCGCTCCCCACCTGATTCGTCCTACCTCCAGATGATGTAAGGAACGTTTGATGAGATCGCGTGTTTGGCAACTCTCCGGCCTGTTGGCCAGTGCCTTGGTCCTGCTTGGGCTTTCCTCGGCGCCGCGAGCAGCGGAAACGATCGTGCTCGGTGGCCCCGAACTGGCCGCGGGAATCCCTGGCAACGGTCCGTTACGAATTTCCGAAATCGAGACGTGGCTCGACGATCCCGCCAATCATGAACCGCTCAAGGTCGAGCTCCCGTTTGGCTTGGCCCGATCGCAAGCCAATATCGTGGTGCCCGAGGACAACCCGCTCACGCGCGCGAAGATCGAACTCGGCCGACAGCTCTACTTTGATCCGCGACTCTCGCGGGATTCATCGGTCAGCTGCGCCAGTTGCCACCATCCGGACAAGGGCTGGGGATTTGACACTCAGTTCGGCGTTGGCATCGACGGACAGGAAGGGGGCCGCAATTCACCGGTGAGCTTCAATCGGATCTTGAGTGGAGCCCAGTTTTGGGATGGTCGAGCCGACAGCCTCGAAGCTCAAGCGATTGGCCCCATCGCCAATCCGATCGAAATGGGCTTCACCCACGACGAGTGCGTGGAGCGGCTGCGGGAGATCCCGGGGTATCGCCTGCAGTTCGACAAGATCTTTCCGGAATCGGGAGTAACGATCGAAAACGTCGGCAAGGCTCTCGCCTCTTTCGAGCGCATCGTGGTCACCGGCCCGTCACCGGCTGATTACTACGAACCGCTTCTGTTGGTCGAGACTCAATATGCCGAGCTCCTGGCGGACCTTGAGGAGTTTGAAGAGTTCGAACCCGACGCCTATGACCTGTGGGTCGAGCTAAGCAAACAGGCCGAGGCTCATCCGATGTCCGATGCGGCCAAGCGGGGTCGCGAGTTGTTCTTCGGCGAACGGGCCAATTGCGTTCTGTGTCACAGCGGAGCGAACTTCGCCGACGAGCAGTACCACAATCTGGGAGTCGGCATGGAAGTGGCCGAGCCGGACTTGGGACGATTCGAGGTCACCGGTGAGGAACGCGACCGAGGAGCCTTCAAGACACCGACGCTTCGCAACATCGAACTCACCGCGCCGTACATGCACGATGGAAGCCAAGCGACGTTGGAGGAAGTCGTGGATTGGTATGCCAAGGGAGGTCACCCCAACGCCTTCTTGAGCGACAAGATCAAGAAGCTCGATCTGACCGATCAAGACCGGGCCGATCTCGTCGCGTACATGCGGGCACTGACAGGCGAGTTCACTCCCGTGCGAGTCGATCGACTTCCCGAGTAACTCGCTCGACGCTTGCCCCGCGCCGATGACCGGCGAGATATAAAAAGAACGAGGCGTTCCTGGCACGGCCGGGAACGCCTCTTGTTGTTTAAGTCATGAGCGACGGCGACGGCTCACTCAGGTCGCTGGAGATTCCGAGGGCCTCCCATTCCGCCTGGACCGAACGCGGGGAACTCGTTGAGTTGCAACTCAAACTTGCCGGCCCACGCCGCTCCGACTTCACCGCTCGGTTCCTCGGCGAATTCCAAGGAGCCACTGAGCATGAAGCCTTGCGGAGGTCCAAAGCCAGTCGGCTCGGCCCCCTCGCGCAACATTCCATTAACCGTTAGCTTCCGCTCGCCTCGCTCCACCATGGCTCGGTCCAACATCAACGTAAGCGTCACGACCTGGTCGTCGCTCTCGCGCGTACCGCTAATCACGAGAGCCCAAGGAGGCGGCCCGAAACCAAAGGGGCCGGCCCCGCCACCTTGCCCAGGTCCGTTGGGACCGGGCCCAGGGCCTTGCCCCGCCTGTCCTGGCCCCACTCGTCCAGCACCCGGCCCTTGCGGACGTTGCGGGCCATTGCCCGCCGCCGGAGGACCGCCCGCTTGAGGTCCGAAACCGCGGCCGGCT
Organism: Planctomycetales bacterium; assembly: GCA_020426595.1. Classification (GTDB taxonomy): domain Bacteria; phylum Planctomycetota; class Planctomycetia; order Pirellulales; family Pirellulaceae; genus UBA11682. The sequence goes on along the minus strand of JAGQPS010000026.1, from coordinate 13,335 downwards.
CCTGGTCCGCCGACACCGGGTCCACCGACGCCAGGACCACCGGCACCGGGGCCTCGATTTCCAGGATCTCCGCCTGGCCTGAAACCACCGCCAGGACCACCTGGACCTCCGCGTCCTGGGCCTCGGCCGCCTGGCCCCATCGCGGGAAATTCCATCGCATGAGCCACGACCGTCACGTCGACCAAACGCACGGCTTCGTCTTCCATGGTGAGTTCGAGTTCCACGGTTCCCGCCGACTTGTCGGCGGTCGCGGCCGATTCGCTGAGGCTCACTTCAAACGAACCACTCGCCTCGCCGACTTGACGAGGCGTTTGGGGTCGAGTCACACCCCTGGCGACCGCGATTGGCCAGTCGTCCCAAGAGCGTTCGAGTTCGGCGCGTCGGCCGCGAACGAACGCCCGTACACGTTCCATCGTTTGCGGGGCTTGTCGTTGCCGATCCGTCAGGTCGCCCGCGAGCATCGCCTCGACTCGGTCGATTTCACCGATGAGCTCATCTTCGTCCCACACTTCCTCGAGCAAACGCTCCATCGTGGCTCGATAACGCTGGGCGATACCCGGCGTGAAGTAGAGTCGATTGGCCAGCGCGCCTTGCGTGTAGATCGGAGGGGCCGAGGGCCCCGCGTTACCACCACGAGGCCCACCGAAGCCGCCACCAAATCCCGCTCCGAACCCCGGCATGGTATTGAGCGCCCCGTCGGCTCCCCAGGGAATGAAATGCAGCCGCTCATCGACTGGCGAGTAGTACAAATAGTAGTTGTTCTTGTTGTTGCTGTACGAATCCCAAAAGCCGGTCAGAGCTTCGAGCGCCCAGAACGTCATGAACTCATCGACATCCATCAACTGGTCGAGACGTTCGAGATCGAGCGGTTCGTCGCTCGCGAGCATCTCGGCCAACTCTCGGAGCTGCGGGACGATTCCGGCCTCGCTATCGAACTTCTGATCGAGAGCGCCGAGACCTTCGGGCAGCAAGTCAATCAGCGTGCCTTCATACAACTCGCCCGAGTCATCCTCGAAGTGGTCCTCGAGGAACGCCTTCTTCACCGATTCAACGTTGCAATAGATCCCCAAGTCCTCGCCGTTGACACGCACGCGAGCAAAGCCAACGCGAGGAGCGGCGAGTCCGGCCTTGCGATAGAGATGGTAGACAAGCAACTGACTCACGAGGCCGGTGTCTTGCTTGTTGTTATTGAGCGTGAAGCGGCCGAGCCCTTTCACCGGGTTCTGATCGACAAAGCGATTGAAGTCGACGATCAGCGATGGGAACTGCGTATCCTGCGATCCAAAGAAGCCCTTCTTGCGAATCCCCACATCCTCGACCAACAGGGACTCGATCCACAAATCACCTTGGAAGTACTCGTACGGCTTCTCGCCTCCTCCGCCGGAAAAGGTATTGGGACCGGGTCGCAAGCTTTGGTTGCGAAGTTCCCTCCAATCCGCGTCGGGCAATCGCAAGCGGATCTCCAACACGCGGTTTGGGTCGAGGAGCTGCTCGGCCTTGGGACGGCCTCCGGCATTCGCCCCGCGATGCGAGATCATGGCGGTCGCGATGACGGCCAACAAAAGCACCAAGCACATGCTCGAACCACGCTTTAACGCGTGGACGAAACGTCCTTGACGAGACAACGTATGACCTTCCATAGGACCCTCGGACGATGAGTGTGGTGGGGAGGAGGCGAAAGGACCGGACAGGAACGAGATGAGAACCGCCGCTAGGGCGGATGGCGAGCCGAGCTGGTTGGGCTCAGTCAGTATTCGGCACGGCTCCAATCCGATGACAGCCATGCACGTACTTCGAACAGCGATGAGCTCGCGCTGCCAGGGGCTCGAGCAACCGTCGGAGCTGAAACTCGCCGCCGACCGCCGTCTTGCCCTCGAGCACGACGAGGTTGTCGGCCGCGATCGGAAAACGCGTGTACGGACGGAGCCGACCGCATTGATCGTAGAACTTGACGTTGTAGTCCAATGTCAGTCGCAGACCGGCGCCCGGCGCCACATAATGCTCGCGGCAGTATTCGACGAGGACGACGGGATCACAATAGAGTTCAACCTGTGGACGTATCGGCTCGGGAGCGACTCGCAGCAGCTCCTGGTGAATCTCGTCGTAGGTCATCTCGGCGAGAGGGCGATCGCTCCGCAACTCCACTCGGTGCTTGCCGGTGATCCGATTGTCTCGCCACTTCACTTCGAGAAACAACTGAGTGCCGGGTTCGAGCGAATCGTACCAACGAATCCGCACCTTCTTGCGAATCCCCACGCCGCTGAGATTGGCATGGCACGCGGCGAACTTGGGCGAGTCGAAGTAGATACTGCGGACCATCGAGACGGGATCGTTGTGCACCTGGCGTTGCAATTCGGTGCGCAACACGTCGCGGACCGCATCGATATCGGCGTCGCGAAACACGAACTTGATCTCGCGGCGACGAGCCAAATCCTTGCGGGTCTCGCCGGAGCCGATGATCGCGAAACGCGGCTCGCAAGAATTCGACCGCGCGTCGGCTCGGGAATCGACGTCGAGATTGGTATTGGCGTGAGCCGCTCGCTGCAGCACGATTCGCCTCCTTCCTTGCGTTCCAGGCGTGGCACGAACCATTTCGGCCAAGCGGCGTGTTTCTCGGAGCACTCGCGGATGCTTTCGCGGGCACGGACTGATTAGCCCGTCGCTCCCACATTGACGAACGAGACGTCGCAGCCCGGCAAGGCTTGCCTCAGCGCCACCACCAACTCGGATGCCATGCGGGAATTCGCCTTCGGCAACACGACGCGAAAGCGAGCCAGGGCGCCTTCGATATCGATTCTCTGCAGTTGATATCCGCCCGCGATCGTCTCGATTTGCTTGAGAAGCGAGGCTTGCCCTTCTCCAAAGCACTGCGACGCGTCGGCCGTGATCGTCAACATCAGGCTCGTCGACTTCTTGCCGCGCCCAATCAACCCCATGCCGATGATGAACACCGTGGCGATCAGCGCGATGGCGATCGCGATGTCGGGTTGCTCGGCTCCGAGCGCGAGTCCAATCGAGATGCAAAGAAACAAGTACACGAGTTCCTCGGGCTCCTTGATCGCCGCGCGGAATCGCACGATCGAAAGAGCTCCAACCAGGCCGAGTGAGAGTGCCAACGAGGCCTTAACCACCGCGATCACGCCTGTGGTGACCAGTGTGAGCAACGGAAAAACGCGAGTCACGGAATCGGCGTCCGAAGGAGTCGCGCTGAACGTTCGGAACAAGAACCGCACGTAGAGAGCGAGAACGCCTCCGAGCGCGAGATACCCCAGCAGCCTGACGACATCGACTCGCTGGAGGTCGGCGAGTTGAGCCTGCCCCTGGAAAAAATCGCGAATGAACTCGGCACTCTCCACTATTTCGCTACCCATTTAGAAAAGGAGCTTCGCCTGGCACGACGCGGCGGGTCGAGAACGAAAGACGCCCAACCGACCGCGCGGTTCACCCTGCGAAAGCGGGGACCATTGTTAATTCCAGGTGACGATCTTGTAAAGCGTGATCCGAACTAATTGACGGTCCACACCGGCTCGCGCAGTCCGCCGCAAGAAGAGTCCACCTTGGGTCAAACCCGGTTTTCGCCGGCCGGTTTCGCTGCGAAAGAGATTTCGCCCCAGCAACATAACGGCCGACAACACCGTCTTCCTACGCCAGAAGCCGCCGAGGCATGACCGAGCCAGCCTACGGGAGAGCGGTTTGGTTCACGGTGTCCGTTTTCGCACGTCGAACGAGCGTTGGATGGGGACCGCGGCCTCCGCTAGGGAACGGCCCACCAGTACACCGCGAAGAGCAGCAAGGTGCCGATCACACCGGTCCAAAGTCCGGAGGCTCGCTTGCGTTTGATGTACAGCAACAACCAAACACCGGTCAAACTACTGATCACCAACAACACCGCCGTGACATCGATCACCCAGCTCCAAGCCGCGCCAGAATCGCGTCCCTTGTGCAAATCGTTGATCAAGGCGACGAAGCCATGCGAGACGATGGTGACGTCGTAGTGAGCCGTCTCGCGATCGATCACGACGTCGGCCGAATACGCGGGGCCCACGAAGGACAACGAGCATTCGTACTCGTCGATTCGAAAGTCGCTCACTTTTCCGCGAAGCTGATGTTGTTCACGAAGCCACTCGGCGATCTCGAGCCGATCGACTCCCGCTTCCACGTC
>JAGQPS010000026.1:0-9073 GCA_020426595.1 Planctomycetales bacterium | reverse complement strand
GTTTCCATGTGCTCTTCGCTGGCTCCCAACCAAGTCGGATGGTTCAGCGTGAGGCCGGTGACACTAAAAAAGAAGAGGGCGGCGAAGCCGACCATCGATAGGTACAGGTGAACCCAACGAACCATGGCCGCAAGACTCGGCCCACGCTTCCTGCGATGAGGCGTTGGCTTGGGCTCGGCGGCATCCTGACGAGAAGTGGGAGTCACAACAGAATCCACATCAACGGCTTTCACGAAGGAACAGGACGCCACGCCATGGCGAGAATCGTGTCGGCGACACTGCCGAGCGGCGATGCGAGTCCCGAGACGGCGGTGGCGTCAAAAACGCGCCGCCTCGGTGATGGTCACGCCTCGCTGGTTGCGGCCGAGGTCAACGAACTACTGCTTGCGACGATACTCAATGCTCGCGGAACCGATCTCGGCATTGGCCTCGAGTTCCGCCGATGCCGGCTCGTCGCCAAGCGTCATGCGTTGTCGCATGAGCTGATAGGTACCATGCTCCCGTGAGACCTCGATGTAAACGGTGTACTCGCCCGGTTTCACGACTTGTCCGGCGTTATCGGTACCGTTCCACATCAACGTGTATTCACCCGGGCGTCGCGACGCTTGCGCGACGGTTTCGAGCAAATCGATCGGCTCGACCAGCGCGCGGACTCGGTCGTTCCTATGCCATCGCTTGAGGTTCGGCAACCACCGATTTCCGCCTCCATTGTTCTGGTACCACAGAGCCAACGTCCGCACGGGGAAGTCATCCTCGTCCTCGATCCAAACCGCGACGTACGGCTTGCGGTATCGACCGCCACGAGCCTGAACGATTTCGAACTTGACCTCGAGTTCAAAACCACCGTTCCAATCGACCTCCTCGTCGTCCTCTTGGATCAAGGCCAGGGGAGCCCGTGCCAATGCGAATGGAACGTCGCGCGCGAAGCGACCGGGCCAGCGAGGTGAGGTTCGCACCTGCCCGTCGGCCAGCACGATCATGCAGTCCACATCGGAAAGCGATTCCGCGAGTTCGAGACTTTCCTCAACGCTCAGAACGCTCATCGCCGTCGCTAGGGCGTCGGCGTCCATCGCGGTCGAAGCCACCACACTGACGCTCACCGTGTGACTCACGGGCCGTCCACTGCGAGGGTCGATCAAGTGGGAGAAATGCCGCCCTGCGATGTCGAATCCGCGATACGCCGGCCCGCTCGTGGCCATGGCCCGCGATGCCAATGTCAGGCGCCACTCGTTGGCATCTTGGTTCGCTCCGGCTGGCTCTTCAATTCGCACCGGCACTTCCAACTCGCCCGCGACGCGCAGGTCGCCACCGATATTGACGCTCACCCCCGAGACTCCATCGAGCCGCATGAGCCGCTCGGCCACGGCATCAATCACGAACCCCTTGGAGATACCGTCGAAATTGAGCTCAGTGGTTTCCGCCTTTACCAACCGTCCCGTGGTGTCCCACGACCAGCGACCGGTTAACTCCCGAGTTCGCGATGCTAGGTCGTCGTCATGGGGAAGCTCGCCGCGCCGCTGAGCTTCGCGCCACAGTGAAGTGAAGCGGGCGACCGCCGGATCGAAGGCTCCACCAGAGACCGTTCGCCAATGTTCGGATCGTCGCAACACCGTCGCGAGCTCAAGCGACACTTCAAGAGGCTGCTGGGCGAGCAACCATTGCCGTAGTTCGCTTTCGGAATCGTAACTGCTCAGGATTCGTCGTTGCCGCTCGATCTCCGCCAACGCGACCTCTTCGGCTTGAGTCGCGATCGCCGAGTCACGAGCCCGCACACGCAGGTCAAGGCTCGTACCCAGCACTCCCTCGTGCTCGAAGCGGAAGGCCTGGTAAAAACGCGCCGCCGAATCGCTCGAAGCCTCTTGCGCTCGCGCTGAGCCGCCAGTAACTCCACCGAGCAGCAAGCTCGTTAGCAGGAGAGTCGCCCCATGGCGAACTCCGGCCATCAAGATCGAGTTGGAACCGAGAGACATACGGCGTTTCCTGTTTGGTTGATTGGACCGACCGAGCACTCGAGCGAGTCGATGAGTTTAAACCGAGATCGCCCCGACGCGTCGCGGCGGAAAAATGGTTTTGTGTTTCAACCGGCCTGATAGGCCTCGCGGATGAGACCGCGCGTCAGGCGAAACTGCGCGGCGGCGGTGACGGCGAAGGCGGAGGCACCTGAAAAAGCTGAACAAAGCGAAAGGGGAGCAAACACGCGGACCCCAAATCAGGCAATCGCGCGGCGGTCCAGGGGGACTCGTCGCGCGATCGCGGCCCGCCCAAGGGCAAGCGAGTTGGTTCATCATTCTCGGAACGTTTGGATCGGGACCGTACCCACTCGACTCCGCCCCTTACCTTCACCGCGGCGGAACCATTTCCCCTTGACCCATCGATTGCCTTTTATTGGTCATCGAGACGCCCTGGCGGTATTCACCAAGGCGTCTCGATCACAGGACCGCGACTAGTCGCGATCGCGTCCACCGGGGCCGAAGGGACGACCTTCCCGCTCGGCTCCCTCTTCACCGCGGCGACCTTCGGGTCGTCCTTCGGGGCGGCGATTACCCATGATCTCGCCGATTCGCGACAGCTCCTCGCGACTTAGCAAACCATCTTCGTTCGCGTCGAGCTGAAACAACCGATCGATGAATGCCTCCGGACCGCCAAAACCAGGACCGCCAGGATTGGCACCGGGGGCTCCAGGGCCTGGTCCACCGACGCCAGGGCCGGCACCGGGTCGTCCGGAAGTCGCGCTCAAACGAGTCGCGATCTCCTCACGAGTCAGCTCGCCATCGCCATTCGTGTCGGCTCGCTCGAACAGCGGAGCCATGCGTTCACCGGCTTCTTCCTTGGTGAGCTTTCCGTCGCCGTTGCGATCCATTTCCATGAGCCGCTCGACCATTTGTTCGGGGTTCGGCGGTCCACCAAAGCCACCTGGTCCGCGGCGTTCGCCTTCTCCTTCGGGACCACGCCCCTCTGGACCGCGACCTTCCGGACCGCGACCTTCCGGGCCACGTCCTTCCGGGCCGGCTCCTGGAGGTCCAAATCCCCCGGGCCCGAATCCGCGGCCACGTCCTTCCGGTGGTTGACCTTCCGGTCCTCGTCCCTCGGGGCCTCGCCCTTCGGGTCCACGTCCCTCAGGTCCACGACCGAAACCGGCTCCGGGGCCAGCTCCCTCGCCGCGCCGAGGTCGCAATTCCTCGAGCGTCAGTTTGCCATCGCCGTCGGCATCAAGAGTCTTGAGAGCAGCGGTCGCCGCATCGATTTCCTCGGCGGAAATCTCCCCATCTTCGTTGGTGTCGAGAGCGGCAAGCACTGGGTTGAATCTCAGCATGCCACCCCGATCACCGGGGCCGGGGCCTCCTTCACGATCCTGGGCGCCGGCGGGTAGCGCCGAAATCGCCATCGCCGCGCTGAATGCAGTTGCCCACCAATAGGTGCGAATTCGCATGAGACTAACTCCTGTTTCGCGGCTGAGCCGCCAAGTAGCTAAATGGTGATTTGGATCGGCGTTCATCGCTCTGCTTTGAAGTAACGTCCCAGCACGATCCGCATCCACGAGAGCCGCGGAAAAATCGTTGAATCGATGTGCGCCGTGGCAAGCTTTGGCTAACGCGTTACGACAGCATCGATGGAGCCTTGGGCTCGCGCGCGTCGAACGTGACCAAGAGCAATGGCAGTACGAGCAGATTGCCAATCAGCCCACCCAGCATCGCGGCACAAACGAGCAGACCAAAGTAAACCGTGGGAAGAAACTCGCTTCCCACCATCGTCGCGAAGCCGGCGGTGAGCGCGATGGTGGAGAAGATCGAAGCCGAACCAGCCCGATGCTGGGCGGCCGACAGCGCCTCGCCTTCCGACATTCCGAGCTTTCGCCGACGCTTGACCACATCCAGGTAGTGAATGGTACTGTCGATCGATAACCCCACGCTGACGGCGGCGATCAAAGCGACTCCCATGTTGATGGGCACTCCAAGCCACCCCAAGGTTCCCAACACCGCGCCGATCGGCAGCAAGTTGGGCACCAGGGCCAACAGGGCTTGAACAAGACTGCCAGTCGCCCACCAGACCAACACGAAGATACCGACGGTGGCCACGGCGAGCGTCAAAACTTGATCGGCGAGCAAGTGATCGACGATGCGCGCGAGCAGCACATACCAGCCCGTGACCAAGGGCGTCTCGGCGCCCGGCCACCGAGCCGACTCATCGCGACAAACCTGCTTGACTTGCTCGATGATCGCTTCTTGATCCTCCGCCGACATTTGTTGCTTGGATCGCAATAACACTCGGACATAGGTAAGCCCGTGTTGCTCGTCGCGTGCCACGACATTCGCCAACAAGCCGGGCATGCGGGCCTCGAACTGTTGCATGCCTTGCGAAACGACCAAGTCCTTACCGACCGGCAGTTTCTCGAGATCGAAAGGTAAGATGCCGACCAAGCCGTCGGCGATGCTGAAGACCTGCACGAGACCTGGCTCCGAGCGCCCGTCTTGCTCGGCGACCACCTCCGTTCGCAATCGGTCCTCGAGCTTTCGTACGCGATCGATGCGTTCCCAATTGAGTGGCCCATCCAGCGGGACGACGATTTCCCAAACGCCGGCTCCCCCCAATCGCTCCTCGACAAAGCGATATTCGCGTGCGATCTGACTCGATGCACGAAAGTTCTTCGTGAAATCGGATTCGACCGTGACTCGGGTCAGCCCCAACGTCATGCCACCCACCACCAGCAACACACACAACGCCCATCGACGAGGCGCGGCGCGAACCGAATCGAGGAGCGATTCCAGGCGTCGGTCGAGCCACGTGGAGCCAACCGATTGATGCGGCACGCTGTCGAGCCAGGCGAGACGACCGGGCAAGGGGAGCAACACCAGCGCGGGGACGAGAAAAATCAGCGAACCAAAAACGCACGCCGTTCCGACGATCATCAACACGCCGAAATCCTGAACCGGTTCCACGCTCGCCACCATCAAGGCGGCGAAGCCGGCTGCGTCCGTCGCGCACGCCCAAAAAGTTGGCGCGAGAATCTGCTCGAGCGTCTTGCGAAAGGCTCGTTCGCGATCGTCGTCGAGTTGTTGTTGTTCGCGGAAACGGACGATCCAATGCATGATCGCCGCGACCGCGATGACGGTAACGACCGAACCGAACATCGCGCTCACCATCGTTAACTGAGCGCCGGTCAGCGCGAGAAAGAGCTTGACGATGGCGAGCGAACACTGCACCACGATCCCCGAAATCAGCACCCAGCGCCACGATCGAAAGGTGACCAGCAAAACGAGTGCGAGTAGTAGGCTGGCGCTGAAACTGAGCCGAGCTCCGTCTCGCTCAAGCAGCTCGAACCCCTGATCGACCAACACCGGCTCTCCGACGACCGCGGCCTGTGGGTACTGGTCGGCGCGGGCGGCGAACCACTCGCGGATTTGCTCGAAAGTCGTATGCCGCTGCGAGCCGGTTTGGCGTTTATCGAGCAAGCAGACGACCGCGATCGTGCGTCGGTCGGACGAGTGGGTGAAGCCCTGCAAGACGGTCAGCAAACGCTCCGAGAAAAAGGAGCCATCGGTGATGCTTCCTCCCAACGTCTCGCCGACGAGTTCGTCCAACTTGGAGAGACTGACCGTTTCGACCACACCGGGCAATTGCTGGAGGAAACGAGTCAACTCGCCAACTCGCTCCAACCCCGAATCATCCTCGGAGAAGAGACGGGTGTCCTCGTAGACCACGAGAATCGGTTCGGCCGGACCAAAGATCTCCAAGGCCTGTTGGTAGGCCCGCAGGTCTCCGTCGCGAGAATCAAACAGCCGGTCCATCGATCGCTGGGCCGGAGGCGGCTTCAGCAGCGCGCCGCCAACCAACGCCAACACCAACCAAACGATGGCCAACGGCCAACGCCAGCGGAGCAAGTGGTTGATCGCGACGACTTGAAGCTGGGACATGCGGGCTTTCGGAAGTGTTTGCCTGTCGAGCGTAGCCGAGACCGACTCACCAATCCTCGTTCGTGGAGGCCGCGACCGCGATCACTCGGCAGGGATGGCGAGTGCCGGATTGGATGCGTTCCATCCTACGCCAAGAGTGTCTTGCCCCCAATTCCACCGATCTCCGGCCCCCGCTAGAAGACTGACGAGCGAGGTTGGATTAACGTGGTGCTGGCGCGGCGGTGGAGCCGATTCCAAAGCTGTCGAGAATTGACCGGGAAACGACGTGCGACCGCCCCGGCGATCAACGTGTGCTGGCCGAGGCTTTTCTGGAGCACTCGATCGTATGAACGAACGAGAAATAAAACGTTGGTCCCGCAACCAGTGGATCGCCGCGTTGCTGATGGTGGGCTCGGTTCGCCTCGCCATTCTTTGGTTTTCCCCCGACCGGCTTGATCTCGACCCGGACAACTACCGCCGCCTGGGACGCATTTGGAGCGAGACAGGGACGTTCGGCGAACTGTTGCCTCCCAGCTCACAGCGTTCCGCAACCGATGCGGCGGATTCGGAGGATGGAACCAGCCCCACGACATCCCCATCGGCTTCACCAGGAAACTTGCCGGCCGAGCAACAAGTAGCTTCGTCGGCCGATCGGGCTACGGAAGTCTTGGCTCGCGAGGTACGCGGCGAGATCCAAGGGGTTCGGCCGACTGCTTACCGGCCTCCGCTTTATCCCGCGGTCTTGGCCGGCCTCGATTGCTTTGGGTGGCTCAACCGGACCGGTATCGCGACTGTGAATTGGCTTGCGGGAGTCGGCTCGGTCCTGCTGTTGGCTTGGCTCGCCAATCGGTTGCATGGCGGCCGCACTGCTTGGCTTGCCACGGCATTACTCACCTTCGATCCGTTAAGTGCTCTCTACAGTACTCAAGCGATGACGGAGACCGTCGCGACTTTCTGGGTGATGGCCGCCACGGTTCTAGTGCTTAAGGCCCACCAACGATCGCAGTGGGGCTGGGCCATCGCAGCTGGCATAACGCTTGGCCTAGGGAGCCTGACTCGTCCCCCCATACTTGTTTGGGCCGCGGGCTTGCTGGCCTGGGAGGTCGGTTATTGGCTGGCGGCTCGGCACGGTTGGCGTCGTCGGCCAGTTCCCAGCGAGCCGAGAAGTTCGGAAGCCGAGAATCGCGACCTCACATGGAATGGAGAGGAAATATCTCCGGTGGAGGCATGCCGGACGGATCGCCTCGCCGTGCGATTGGTGGGCATCTCGCTGGGACTTGTGCTGGTGATCGCCCCGTGGGGCCTCAGAAACCTGTGGCTGCTGGGTGAATTTCGAGTCACGACGACTCATGGAGGCTACACGCTATTTCTCGCGAACAATTCGAGCTTCTATCACTCGCTCCGCACGGCGGCCGACCCACGCGATTGGGAAGCGTCGGCCCCCGATTTCCAGGCTCAGCTCAGAGCGGCTTACCCAGATCGTGTGGAGCAGGGGAGTGACGAGTTGGTTCGGGACAGGGCGTGGTCACAAGCCGCCTGGGCCTCGATTCGGTCGGACTGGCCTGGGTTCGCGCGCGGAATCGGGACTCGGTTGTCTTGGTTTTGGGCGTTGAGCCCCAACTTGGAGGATAATGGGCGGGGTCGAGCGGTGACTCTTGCCGTCGCTTTTTACTACGGAGCGGTTTTCTCGCTCGTTTGTTTTTCTCTTTGGACGGTTCGGCGTTGGGGGTATGCCTGGCGAGCCCTAGGGATTCTCGTGCTCGTATTGACGGCGCTTCACAGCCTCTACTGGAGCAATCCACGGATGCGAACGCCCATTTCACCGTGGCTCTGCTGGACCGCCGCGGCTTGCCTGAGCTTGACTGGCCGCCGCGACTGAGAAGCTACGCAGACTGGCGAACCCCAAGTGGGCGAGATTCTGCTCCCTTCGGTCAAGAATTTTCCGAGCGACATCGCGAACCCACTCGCCGGGCGCGGAGTCCTAGGAGCGACTTGGCGAGGATTCGCGAGTCCCTTGGACAGGCACGACTGGCTCGTTTTCCCAGGGAATATCGACCCTGAACGGATCGTTGGCAGGGTGCGACGGAGCGGCTGTAACGAGTTGTTGAATGAGGCTTCTGGAGCCCCTTGACAGTTTGCCCCTCCGCCGCGAAGATCTGCACCTCATCGCTGACGTCACTAAGTGATGTCGCGAACCACGAGATTAGTTTCTCCGCCGAGCGTCATGCTTCGCACGCTTGTCACCCGCTCCCGCAAGTTGCACAGTGAGCAGTAAGAGTGATGAGTGAAGATATGACGGAGCAGAAAAGTCGAGTCGAGGTCTTAACCTGGTCTTGACGAAAACCTGCCGGTCGGAGAGACTGATGAGCTCGACGGAACCCAACACCTTCCACTAAGGAAGCGAGGGAACGACGAGTTGTGAAAGACGGCTTGATTAAATCGAGACATCGATTAATCTACCGCCTTCTCGCAAGTGACTTTTGTTTCACTTCCGCTGCTCTTCATGAGCTTCGGTAGCCGAAAGAGAGTGACTTGCTTGGGTCTCTGCTTCAGTTTCACGAAATTGAAACGAGACCTGTTGACGAGTGGCTGCCAATCGTTAAGATGGCCCGCTCGGTGGTGACTTCAAGTCATCACGGTGTCGGCTTAAGTCGACACACTTGATCTTTGACAATTGAGCAGAGACCTTTTCAAGAACATTTGAGAACCAGCACTGAGACTGTGATTCAAGTGCCTCGGAGGATTCCACCGAGGCAAGCTAGCAAGCTCGAAGTTGTTTGACGTCCTCAAGTTCAGTTCGCTTCGGCGATCGGAAATTGAGGCAAGTATACACAATTGAAGGGTTTGATCCTGGCTCAGAATGAACGTTGGCGGCGTGGATTAGGCATGCAAGTCGCGCGATAAGATTCCTTCGGGGATCCCAAAGCGGCGAAAGGGAGAGTAACGCGTAGTTATCTACCCTGAGGACTGGGATAGCGGCGGGAAACTGCCGGTAATACCAGATGATATCTCCGGATCAAAGGTGTGATTCCGCCTCAGGATGAGACTGCGTCCTATTAGCTAGTTGGTGAGGTAACGGCTCACCAAGGCGAAGATGGGTACCGGGTGTGAGAGCATGGCCCGGCTCACTGGGACTGAGACACTGCCCAGACACCTACGGGTGGCTGCAGTCGAGAATCTTC
>JAGQPS010000269.1 GCA_020426595.1 Planctomycetales bacterium | reverse complement strand
TACAGCGGCCGTTGCCGAACTACGTCGCGGTGAATCCGGTCGACCGATATGACAACTTCGTCATCGCGGGACCCGCTTATCTCGGCCCCAGCTATGGACCATTCCAGGTCGTGGGTGATCCAAGCGCTCCCAGCTTTCGCGTGCCCAATCTCGATCTCGGCAGCGACGACGCGGTGAGGCGATTGACCGAGCGATCAACGCTGGCCGCTCGGCTCGATCGGATGCGCCACGACCTCGACGCCAGCGGCGCGATGGAAGCGGTGGATCGTTTCGAGGCCCAGGCGCTGACCTTGCTGACGAGTCCCGCGGCGCGCGAGGCGTTTGATTTGACTCGCGAAACCGAGCAGACTCGCGACCGCTATGGCCGGAATGCCTGGGGCCAACAGTGCTTGATGGCGCGGCGGTTGGTCGAGGCGGGCGTGTCGGTGGTGACCACCGAGTTCGATGGTCCCCTCTGCGGACGCGTGGCGAACTGGGACGACCACGCGGTCAATCATCATGTGTTCGACGCCTTGCGGTTCCGCGCTCCGTATTTCGACCAGGCGGTTTCGGCGTTGATCGAGGACGTGTATGCCCGTGGGCTCGACCGTCGCGTGATGGTGATCGTGACTGGGGAGTTCGGTCGTACGCCTCGTATTTCGCATGTCGCCAGCAGCGGTGGTGGCGTGGCGAGTGGCGCCGCGGGGACCGTGCAACCAGGACGAGACCATTGGCCGCGAGCCAATACGATGCTGTTCGCGGGTGGTGGCATCGACACCGGCGCCGTGATCGGAGCGACCGACCGCTTGGGTGAGGACCCGATCGATCGTCGAGTCGGCCCCGATGACTTCTTGGCGACGATCTATCGCCATCTCGGTATCGACCGAATTCACAGCGGTATCACCGACTTCTCGGGCCGGCCAGTACTGCTCGCTCCCAATGGCGAGCCCATTCCCGAGCTGGTCGGCTAACGTGATGCCTTCGGCTCCCGCGACCGTGTTGGCTCCCGCGATTTCGGCGGGTTCCGCTCTCGTCGACCGCTTGCTCCGTCGAATGGATTCCGAGTGCGTGATCTAGGCGAGGATGTCGTGCACGACATGCCCATGAATGTCGGTCAGGCGGAAGTTGCGTCCTTGAAAGCGATAGGTCAGTCGTTCGTGGTCGATGCCCAACAAGTGCATCCACGTCGCTTGCAGGTCATGGACGTGAACGGGATTCTCGGTCGCCACCATGCCGAACTCGTCCGAAGCGCCGTAGTTCATGCCGGGCTTCACGCCGCCGCCAGCCATCCAGACCGTAAAGGCATACGGATGGTGGTCGCGGCCCCACTGAGGCCGATTGTTGAGATCGCCCTGTAGAAACGGCGTGCGACCGAACTCGCCACCCCAAATCACGAGCGTGTCGTCGAGCAATCCGCGACGTTTCAGGTCCAGCACGAGCGCGGCGCTCGCCCGATCGGTGTCGCGGCATTGCGAATAGAGTTCGGTCGTGAGGCTCCGGTGCTGATCCCAGCCGGCGTGCATGAGCTGCACGAAACGGACTCCCCGCTCGACCAAGCGTCGCGCCATCAAGCAGTGATGAGCGAAGCTGTCGGGTTGAGTCACATCGGGGCCGTACATGTCGAGCGTCTCTTGGGATTCGTCGCTGAGGTCAGCGAGGTCGGGCACGCTCGTTTGCATGCGATACGCCATCTCGTACTGGGCGATCCGCGTGGCGATCTCGGGATCGCCATGTTGCTCGAGTTTCAGGCTGTTGAGCTGTTCGAGATCACCGAGCATCGCGCGGCGCGTTTGGCGATCGATGCCTGGAGGATCCTCGAGGTACAGAACCGGTTGGCCCGAGCTGCGGAACTTGACGCCTTGAAATTTCGAGGGCAGGAACCCCGAACCCCAATAGAAGTCGTAGAAGATCTGCCCGCAGGTCGTGTTCTTGGTGACGCTCGTCATCACCACGAAGCTCGGCAGTGATTCGGTTTCATGGCCCAGACCATAGTTGGTCCAAGCGCCGAAGGTTGGCCGCCCTGGAATCTGAGCTCCGCTAAGCAAGAACGAGATCGCGGGAGCGTGATTGACCGCCTCGGTATGCATACTGCGAATGAAGCAAAGCTCGTCGGCGATCTGAGCCGTGTAGGGCATGAGCTCGCTGACCCAGGCTCCACTTTCACCCCGTTGATGAAACGGTTCGATGGGGCCGAGCAGTAGCTTGCCGTTGGCGCTACCGGTCATCGTGCTGAAGCGCCTGCCTTCCACCAGCGAGTCAGGCACGGGTTCGCCGTGGTGAGCCGCGAGTTCCGGCTTGTAATCGAACAGATCGACGTGGGTCGGCGCGCCATTCTGGAATAGATAGATCACGTGCTTGGCGCGCGGCGCGTGGTGGGGAATGTCGGGCAGTCCCTGATATCCAGCTCCCTCGGCGGCATGGACCGATGTCGGGCTCGCGCCGCCGAGCGCGGCCAACGAGGCGGCTCCCAGTCCGGTGGATGCCTGACCAAGGAAGGCGCGCCGTGACATCGCTTGCCACAACGTTTGACGTGCGTGTCGCGATGGGTTCATGGGATCATTCCTTCGACAGCGTCTCGTCGAGATTCAGGAGCGTCGAGACAACCATCGTCAACGCGGCTCGAGTGGTTGGGTCATACGTTAGGGCAGGGGAAGGGGATGGCGTTTCGCCGAAGGCCAGCAGTTCCTCGGCTTGCTGGGGATGCTCGCCAAAATGCAGCCGATGTCGTTCAAACGCGGCCGCCAGGATCTCGCGTTCGCGATCACTCGGAGGCCGAATGAGCACGCGGAGGAACAGCGGTTCGACCCAGGCCTGGGGATCGGCCGAGCCGACTTGAATCAACGTCTCATCGGCCGTGATACGAGCGGCTTCCATGAAAGTCGGATCGTTCAAGGTCACCAGGGCGTGTAGTGGTGTATTGGTGCGAGCGACTGCGACGCTGCACGTCTGTCGTGAAGCGGTATCGAAGAACATCGTCGGCGCGACAATGCGTCGCCAGAACGTGTAGAGACTTCGTCGATGCAGATCCGCGCCGTGCCCCTGGGCGTACGAACGATTCCCGAAGGTCGCTTCCCGCCAAACACCTTCTGGCTGATACGGTTGGACCGGTGGTCCGCCGATGCGATCCACAAGCAGTCCCGAGACCGCCAACGCCTGATCGCGAATCATCCAACTCGACATGCGGTGGCGAGCGCCACGCGTGGTGAGTCGATTCGCGGGGTCCCAATCATCGAGCGAACCGTCGCGTACCGAGTCGAGCCGGTAATGGTTGCCCGCGAGCAACTCACGGACCAGCCATTTGGTATCCCACTGATGGTCGATCAGACTTGCGGCCAGTCCATCGAGTAACACGGCATTGGCCGGAGGTTCGCCTTGCGTGCCAAAGTCCTCCGCCGTCTTCACCAGACCGATACCGTGGAGCTCTTGCCAGACTCGGTTCACCGCGACACGAGCCGTGACGTCTCGAGCGCCTTCGACGAGCCAGCGGGCGAGTCCGAAACGGTTGTCGGGCGCGTCCTCGGGCCACGGCCCCAAGACTTCCGGCACGCCGGAGGTCACCTCGTCCTCGAGCGCCGTGTAGAGCCCCTTGTTGAGCATGTAGGTCGGACGCCGTTCGGGTCGGTCCGCCATGATCATCACGACCGGACGCTGTGAAATGACTCGTTCGCGCTGTTCGATCAGTCCGACGAGACGTTCGATCGTCGCGAGCTCCGCCGGGTCTCGCTCGGCCGCCTCGAGGATGGCTCGCCATTGTTCCTTGTTGCGATCGCGCGGCGCGATGGTCGCTGCGGGTTGCTGAGTGCCGGCGGGCGGGTCCACCGACTCGGCCGCTTTCCGCTCGGCTTGTTCTAGCTCGCGTAGCAGGGGTTCCACCGCCACGGCGATTTGATCGAGTTGTCGTTGCTGCTCATCGGTTGTGATCGTCATGACGGGAGGCGTTTGCGGATTGCCTCCACCGCCGTCGACGGGGGTTTGGTTGAAGAAAGCCGAAAGCTGGTAATAGTCGCGTCGCGAGATTGGATCGAACTTATGGTCATGGCAGCGAGCGCAGTTGAGCGTCATCGCCAACCATGTCGTGCCGACCGTTTCATTCATGTCCATGACGTAATCGACGCGATTCTCCTCGGCGATTCGTCCACCCTCACCGTTGATCATGTGGTTGCGGAGAAAGCCGGTGGCGAGGCGTGTTTCATCGGTCGGCTCGGGGAGCTGGTCACCCGCGATCTGCCAGACGGTCCAGCGATCGAAGGGAACGCCACGATTGAGCGCGTCGACTACCCAATCCCGCCACGGCCACATCGTCCGATCACCGTCGCCTTGATAGCCGTTGGAGTCGGCGTAGCGAGCGGCATCCAACCACGGCCAAGCCCATCGCTCTCCATATCTTGGAGAAGCCATCAGGCGATCAACGTAGCGCTGCCAAGCGTCGGGACGCGGGTCTTGCACGAACCGCTCGACCGATTCGAGATCGGGAGGGAGGCCGGTCAAATCGAGCGCGGCGCGGCGGGCCAAACGATAGCGATTGGCGGCCGGCGCGACATGGGCCTCGCGAGGCCACGCACTCATCACCCAAGCATCGAAGGCTCCATCCGCGCGAAAGGAACCCTTTTCGATGTCGCCGATCGCTGGACGTTCCGTGGGGAGGAATGCCCAATGCTCGGCATACTCCGCGCCTTGTTGGACCCAGCGGACGAGGATCTGTTTCTCGGCATCGGTCAGAGGCTGTTTGGCATCGTCCGGCGGCATGCGCTCGTCATCGACGTCGGTCAAAATCCGTCGAATCAACTCGCTGTTATCGGGTTCGCCCGGCACGATGGCCGGACCGGAGTCGCCTCCCTCGAGCGCTCCGTCGGCGGTATCCAATCGGAGCCCACCTTCACGACTGTTCTCATCGACGCCATGGCAACGAAAGCAGCGATCACCCAGCAATGGCCGAATGTCCCGCAAGTAGTCGACGGGGCGATCGTCGGCGCGAACCGAAACGCAAAACAACAAGCCACAACCAACCAACAGGCCAATGAGAGGCCACGCGCAAACCTTTGAGCGAACCACTGCGGAGCGGATCAATGAGTCGGCCGCGTTCGTGTCGAGTCGGCATCGCAGGAAGGACATTGCCTCACCGTTCGCATGCAAGGTGGGAAGTGGCTTGACTCGCGGGCGCTCGGCGGCCGTCGCCGCTCGGGGACTCATGCCTCGCCCACGGCTGGGATGCCACGGGCCGAGCGTTGAGTCTGCTACTGGGCGAATCGCGTCGGCTGCCATCGTGGGTTGATCGCCCGCAAGGCGTTCAGGCAGGCGCCGCTGAGGTGGTAATCCGCGTCCGCCTTACGGATCGGATTCTCATCGGCGTGGTTCTCATAGTATACGGTCTCGAGCAACTCGACGGCGGCTGAACCCGCTGGACCGAGGCGGCCGAGAAAGTCGGCCGAGCACATGACATGGCTCCGCTCTTCATGACGAAGGCCGGCGAGCAAGGTCGCGAAGGCGGGGTCCTGCTTGATCGACTCCGCCACATCGTCCTCATCCGTGGGGAGTGTGCGAAGCAGCGCGTACGAGAGCGAAAGTCGTTCGGCCTCGGATTCACTCTTCTCGAGACACGCGATCAACGTGGGGCGAGCCGATGTGGCGGACTGTCCTAAATCGCCCAGCGCGCTGGCCGCCCAGTAACGTACGGCTTCGCTGGAGTCATCCATGGCCGCCACGAGAGCATCAACGCTGGCGTCCCCAAAACTCGCAAGACTCTTCACGGCCCGCAGGCGAGCGACCTCGGAGTTCGATTCCAATTCTCCGCGCCATTGATCGAGTGTCCGACCGGCGACCCGCGACGGCGCTTCGGCCTCGGTATCTTGTCCGGCGCAGGTCGCGGGAGCCTGAAGGTCAAGGCAGCCGATCGCGAGACCGACCAGGCACAAGGATAACGATCGACGTACGGTGACCCAGCGAGAGCATGCGGTCCGCGACATGATGGTTCCTTCGTTCCCGGAGAGACAGTTGGTTGGTGGTCTCGTGATGTCCGATGACACGGACAGGTTGCTAATCGTTGACGGCGCGCCAGAGCATCGGATCACTCTCACGTTCACTGGCCCAAACCTCGATGTTCGCGAACCGCGCCCGAAGTTCGCTCGCTAATTCCTCGACCGCGAAGCGTTCGGTCGCGTGATGCCCTGGCACCGCGACGTGCACGCTCCGCGCCCGAGCCTCGAGCGCCGAATGGAAACGAAGCTCGCCCGTGACGAACGCGTCGCAGCCCAGTCGAGCGGCATCCGCCAGGAACTCGCCCGCCGCGCCGCACGCCACCGCGACACAACGCACCTCGGACTTCCCGCCATCGACCCAGTGCAAGCCATCGACGTGAAAGAAACGTGCGACTTGATCGAGCCACTGGGAAACCGGCAGGGGCGTGCTCAATCGTCCCCAGCGCCCGCTCCCCATATCGGTCTCGGTCCCCGCGAACGTCGCCGCCGTGGTGACTCGTATCGGTTGGATCTCGGTCAGTCCGAGGCCCTCGGCGATCCGTTGATTGATCCCGCGCAGCGCCGAATCGAACGCGGTGTGTGGGCTGTACAGAGCCACGTGGGCCTCGATCAGGTCGAGCAACATTCCGCCCGTGGCATCGCCGCGCGTGATCCGTTTGATTGGGCGAAACGGGAGTGGATGATGAGCCACGATCAGGTCGGCCCGACGCTCGATCGCCTCCGCGACCGATTCCGGCGTCGGCGTCAAGCAAGTCATGATCCGCGAGACGCTCCGAGCGCGATCGCCGACGAGCAAGCCGACGTTGTCCCAATCTTCCGCCAAGGCCGTGGGCGCGAACTGGCCGAGCCAATCACTTAGGTCACCCACCGTTATCGTCGAGGAACTCATCCGCGAATTCATTTCCAGCGTGAAGGAAAACTCGATTGTTCATTCGCACGCACGACCGGCGCGCGGCGAACGAGGCGTCGAACTGGCTCCAGCCAATCAAACGGCTACTCCACGGCACTCGCCGCGTCGGCCTCGTCACGAGATCGAGGCTCCACTCGCAGCTTGATGGGCAGCGAGCAAGGTTCGCCGCCGATCCGCGCCTTGAGATGGAACCAGCGTTCCTGCACGGTCGTCATCG
>JAGQPS010000268.1 GCA_020426595.1 Planctomycetales bacterium | reverse complement strand
TCCGGACGGCGCGTTCACAGGATCGCCTGGATGAGGCTCAGCGAGCTCAATGGAAGCTCATCGGGCCGATCGACACCGCCGCTGGGATCGATGCCAAGGAAGCGCTGCGCAATCGGTTGGCTCGCCACCAAGTCGGTGCGTTCGAGGAGCTATCGACACTGTACGACTTGCCCCAGGAACTCGAGCGGTTGGAACCAACGCAGACGTTTCGGTGGATCGATCGCTTCGCCCGCTTCATCTCGAGTCCGCTCGTTTCCAGCTTGCTGTTGATGTTGGGCATGATGTTCTTCTTCAACGAGATGGGCTCGCCTGGACTCGGCCTCCCAGGTTTCCTGGCCGCGACCTGTTTTGGGCTCTACTTCTGGGCACATTACCTCGGTGGCACCGCGCACTGGCTCGAGATCATGATGTTCGCCTTTGGCGTGGTGTTCATTCTGATGGAGATCTTCGTGATTCCGGGGCTGGGAATCTTTGGCTTCGGCGGTGTCGTGCTGATCATCGTGTCGATCGTGTTGGCCAGCCAGACCTTCATCGTTCCGACCACGCAGGAGGACTTCGCTCGCTTGCCCGCCTCGCTCGGCATGATCGTCGCGATGGCGGTGGGTGGAGCCATTCCGATCTACTTGTTGCCTCGCTATCTCCACCGGATTCCGTTTCTCAAACGCCTCTCGCTCAATCCGGCGGTCGATCAGGCCTTCGCCGACGTGGGGCAGCGCGAATCGACGGTACACCTCGAGTATTTACGAGGGAAGATGGGAGTGGCGATCACCTCGCTCAAGCCGGGCGGCAAGGTCCGCTTTGGCGATGAGGACGTGAGCGCGGTGACCGATGGTAAGTTGATCGACCGAGGGACGAAGGTCGTGGTCAAGGAGGTGCGGGGGAATCGTGTCCTGGTTGACTTGGCCGACTATCAGACCGACTAGTCGGGACTCCCGCTCGGTGCCCCCTTTCCGCAGATGGGCCGGCAACTCGGGCCAACCACTTCGGTCGGCCACGCCGGTAGGCCGCTTTAACTAGCCACTCAGTGCAACCATCGGCGCCAGAGCTTATCATCGGGGGCCGTACATGGACCGTCACTTCAACGGGCGACGGACTGGGATGAAGTCGTGGCTGGCTCAATGCCAACAGCGACGGTGAACCACCGCGGGGATTTTCGGTTGGCTCGGCGAAGGCTGCATGGCGTATCGCTTGGTGACCCGTCGACGAACCGTGACCCGTCGACCGACCTAAGCGACTGGCGACCAAGACATCGATTGACCGACTGTGGGAGGCGGCATGGATAACTGGGGATGGGCCGTATTGTTGCTCGGCATCGGAGCAATTCTCGTTGTCCTGGAGTTCTTCATTCCCTCCGCCGGCGTCATTGGCGTAACAGCCGCGATTTGCCTCGTATCGGCCATCGTCATCGGTTATCTCGACGGGCCGGTCATTGGCACCATCATTCTTGCGGTCGAGGTGATCGGCGTGCCGATCGTGTTGACCGCGATGGTCAGGCTTTGGCCCCATACTCCGATTGGCCGACGGTTGTTCCTGCCGCCGCCAGAATCGAAGGAAGTCGTGGCCTACCAGGAGAAACGTGAATCGCTCAGCGCTCTGGTGGGACAACGCGGAGTCGCTCGTAGCAAGATGTTGCCTAGCGGCGTGGTGCGCATCGAGGGACGCACCTACGACGCGGTCGCCGACGGCGAAGCGATCGAGGCTGGCGAGACCGTTATCGTCAAAGGGATCCAGATGAACTGTCTGGTCGTGCGACGTGAACGCTCCGACTTCGTCGCGCCAAGCATCGCGGAATCCGCCGACGTTTTGCAACGCTCGCTCGAGGAACTGGGCCTGGACGATCCGACCGACAACGGGGCTCAAGCTTGAGTCCATGGCAATGGCGGGCCGTTCAACCGCGCGGGCCGAGTCCGCCCCATGCCAGAGCGTCACGACTCAGTCCGCATCAAGTGATTCCAAGGGAACTTGATTTAGGCGGAGAACCTGTTGATCGGTGAGCATGGCGAGTTGATGGTCCGAGAACGGAAAGTCGGGCCCGAGCCGAATCGTCCGACTCGGCTCGTTCGCCCCACGCGACTCTTCATCCGAAAAGAAACTGGCGCCGAATAGGGATGCGCCGGTGAAGTCCGCGCCTCGCAGGTCGGCCGCGGAGAAGTCGGCTCCCTCGCAATCGGCTTCGCGAAAGACCGCTTGCCTCAAATCGCACGTCGCGAATCGGGCTCCCGAGAGATTGGCCTGGGCGAAGCTCGCACCGCGAAGATTGGCTCCCCGGAAATCAGCGTCTCGCAGTCGGCTGTGGTCGGCCTTCATTTCGCGCAAATCGCGTTGTCGTCCATCGAAGCCGAGCAGCTCGCAATCACGGAAGTCGCGGCTCGCGAGTCGTTCTTGTGCTTCACGCTTCGAAAAACTGGGGCTGACAAATCGCTCTTCCAGCCAAGGGTCGGCATGGTTGTGGTAACCCGCGTTCGCTTCCCAATAGCCCAGGCGATCCTCGGCCAGCAACTCGATCGTCTCCAGCCATTTCACGCTCTTGTAGAAATACCGCCCCGGCACGATCAAACGTACCGGTCCGCCATGTTGCGTGTCGAGGGGCGCTCCATCCGCCTCCAGTGCGACGACCGGCTCGAGCGATTCGATATCGCCGAGTGGCAACGACGTCGAGTGGCGACGATCGCTGCGAGCCACGAAGGAGATAAATCGGGCCGTCGGATCGACCGTTGTCTCGGCCAGCAACGATCGCAGACGCACGCCACGAAAGCGGACGTCGTACTTGGACCAACGGGTGACGCAATGAATGTCCAGGACATCATCGAAGTCGACTCGGGCCGATAACTCATCCAAGGTGAATTGCCGCGCCGGGGCGACCAATCCCGCGAGCGAGACAGTCCAGGGCCCCGGCCGGCTGGCGGAAGCGTTCTCGCCGACGACGGGCCATTTCCCGAGGCCGACCAACTGCTGGCGCGGGGGGAGTCTCGAGGGGGAATCGGGGGCCATGAGCGTCTTCGCCTACGGTTTTGCGGACTTCTGTCCGGCCAAGGCCTGAACCTGGGAGATCCGTAATTACAGTATAGGGAGTCGCAGTTGGGGCAAGTGGTGGGGGGACGGGACCACCAACGACTTCCCCTTCGATTGGTTTGACGCCGTCACGGCGCCCGAGGAATGCTTGTGCCAGCCTCTTGGATCTTGTCGCTCAACATCGCTTTGCTGGTACTGGCCATCATTCAAGGGACCTTGGTGATCGGGTTCCTCGTCGCGCTCGCGCGCCGTCCCCGCCCAGGGCAAGATTCTCGGCAAGCATCCGTGGACCCCTCGGTACCCACGGGAGCCGAGTGGCCGGCCGC
Source organism: Planctomycetales bacterium (assembly GCA_020426595.1). Classification (GTDB taxonomy): domain Bacteria; phylum Planctomycetota; class Planctomycetia; order Pirellulales; family Pirellulaceae; genus UBA11682. Next base: position 3,744 of record JAGQPS010000268.1, on the reverse strand, counting down.
GCGAGTCGTCCTATGCGTTCGGGGCGCCGACCCGAGTCTGGCTCGCTGCGCCGAAGCGGTGGCTCGTCTCGACTACCCGTCGTACCGCCTGATGGTTGTCGCGGACAACGAAGCCGATCAAGGCTTGGCGATCGTGCGTGAGGCTTTGGGGAACCGAGTCGACGAGATCGCGCAGTTCCTTATTCTCGAGGACGCCGATCGACTTGAGTCGTGCAGCATGAAGTGTTCGGCGTTGGTGCTGGCCTGCCGTGACCTCGCGCCGGAAGTACGAGTCGTCGCCACGATCGACGCCGATACACGGCCCGACCGCGATTGGCTCAAGCAGCTCGTCGCGCCGATGCTCGCCGATGAGCGAGTGGGGGCCACGACCGGAGTCCGCTGGTATTCGCCTCGAGGCAAAAGCGCGGGCGAATGGACTCGCATGGTTTGGAACGCCGCGGCGATCGTGCAAATGTGGGCCTATGGAATTCCCTGGGGCGGTTCGATGGCGATCCGCCGCGAACTGCTCAGCAAGGCGGGGTTACTCGATCGGTGGCAGACGACCTTTTGCGAGGACACTCCCACCGCGTCGCAGCTCAAGCAACATGGCTATCGCGTTCACACCATCCCGTTCTTGATTTTGGACAACGACGAGCGATGCAAGCTCGGGGACGTCATTCCCTGGGTCAAACGGCAACTCCTGACCGCTCGTTTGCATCATCCCGCTTGGGGACTCGTGCTTTCCCACGCCATCTCGACGACCGGCATCCCATTGCTCACGCTGCTGCTGGGCTTGGTGATGTTGATGCTGCAGCGATTCACCGATGCCACTTGGCTCTTGAGTGGTTTCGCGATCTACGAACTGCTGATGTTGGGGCTCGTGATCGGCATCGCCCGAGGCGTCCACCAACGATTGGCGGAGTCGAGCGAGCATCGAGAAATCGCTCCGCCGCTCCCCGCCCTGCTCGCGGCCTTGTCGATCGGCATTGTCGTCTCACAGACTTCGTACCCGTTGGCGGCGTTCGGGGCGACTTTCGCGAGCGGCGTGACTTGGCGTCAGATTCGCTACGCCATTCTTCCGCGCGGACGAATTCAACGATTGAATTACGCTCCGTTTCAGCATGAAGAGCAGGTTCCATCCCAGTCGCTCTAGCGGAGCGACCGGTCGGCGAACCGCCGCGAGTTTCAGGTCTCCTGTCGCTTTGTCGCGCGCCATGATCGAGAATCAATCGGCATCGCCAAGCGGATACGAAACTCGTCTCACTCGCCGGAGAAGCGAACCATGAGCCTTGCGCCCGTTCTTGTTCACGGTTGTCGCACGTCATTGCCCTCGGTCTCGCGCCGCGCGGCGTTCCTGTTGGGGTTCTGGCTGTTCGCGCTGGGCGTTTGTCAGGCGCAAGACGAACCTCGTTGGGCGCTGGTCATCCATGGTGGCGCGGGTGGACTCGTCGACGCGGGCGATAGCGAAATCAACCAGCGGCGTCGGGCGAGCCTCGAGGAAGCCGCGCGCCGGGGGAGCGAGATTTTGGCGGAAGGCGGCACGGCACTCGAGGCCGTGGAGACGGTCATTCGGCATCTCGAGGATGAGGTGGCATTCAACGCGGGAGTCGGCGCGGTGATGAACGCCGCGGGCATTCATGAACTCGATGCCTCGATCATGGATGGCGATACGCTGCGGTGCGGAGCGGTGGCCGGAGTGACTCGAGTCCGGCATCCCATTTCGGCGGCTCGAATCGTCATGAACGAAACTCGGCACGTGCTGATGCAGGGAGCTGGCGCCGAACGAGTGGCGGGCGAAGCCGGTCTGGAAATGGTCGACAATACATTCTTCACGGCGCCGAGCATGATTCCGCTGCGCGACCGTCTGCGAGCCGGAAAGGAAGCCGAGCAAGAGAACGATCACAAGGGGACCGTCGGGTGTGTCGCGCTGGATCGCGCGGGACGCATCGCCGCGGGAACCAGCACGGGAGGTTTGCCTGGCAAGCTTCCAGGTCGCGTCGGAGACTCGCCGGTCATCGGAGCCGGGACATACGCCAACAGCGCGACCTGCGGTGTTTCGTGCACGGGAACGGGCGAGGAATACATCCGACACGCCGCCGCGCATAGCGTGTCGATGCTATTGGAATCGCGCGACATGTCGCTCGAGGAGGCCGTTTCCAACGTGCTTCGTGAACGACTCAAGCCGGGCGATGGCGGAATGATCGCGATCGATTATCGCGGTGAGATCCGTGCCGACTTCACCACCGATTCGATGGCCTGGGCGGCGGCCGCCAGTGATGGGCGTTTCGAGGTGCATGTTGGCGAGTCGCGTGGCGAGGACGGAGCCGATTCGTCGCGGTGAGCGCCGGACCGGCCCATGGGCTAGTCATCGCGATTCGACATGCGGACGGTGCCCGCTCGATACCGTGCCCGTTCCCTATGGCGCCCGGTCGATACGGGGCGCAGTTATTCGAAACTGTGTTCCGGGCCGGGGAATTGGCGGCTCGTCACTTCGTTGCGGTAGTGGCGGACCGCCTCGCGCATCAGCGTATCGACGTCCGCATAGGCCTTGACGAACCGAGGGCTGTATTCGCTCTTGAATCCAATCAGGTCATGAATGACCAAAACTTGCCCATCGCATTGAGCGCCGGCTCCGATTCCGATCGTGGGGATGCGTAGTCGCTTGGTCAGTGTGGCGGCGATTGAACTGGGAATGCATTCGAGCACGATGCCAAACGCCCCCGCCTCCTCGGCGGCGACCGCGTCTTGAATCAACAGCTCTTCGTCTCGTTGCACACGAAAGCCGCCCATGGAATGGATGCTCTGTGGTCGCAGGCCGACGTGAGCCATCACGGGAATGCCGGCCCGCACCAGCGCGGCGATTACCTCGGCTTGTTCCGCGCCCCCCTCGAGCTTGACGGCTTGGGCCTGGGTCTCCTTGAGGATTCGCCCGGCCTGCTCGACCACCGTATGCACTCCGAGGTGGTTGGTGGGAAATGGCATGTCGACGATCACCAAGGCTCGCGTGACCGCTCGAGACACCATCTTCGCGTGATAGATCATCTCGTCGAGCGTGACCGGCAACGTGGTCTCATGCCCCTGCACGACCATGGCGAGGCTGTCACCCACCAAGATGGAATCGATTCCCGATTCATCGAGGATGCGGGCGGTGGGATAGTCGTATGCGGTCAGCATCGAGATCGGCTCCCCAGCCCCCTTGCGGGCCACGAATTTAGGAACCGTCATCCGAGATTTAGCGGACATGGGTGTAAGCGGCTTTCTGCCGAGCCATGGGAGAGCACGGTCGGCGATGCGATGCGACTGTTTTGATGTCGCGTTTTTCAGTTCACTATCCAGGCGGCCAAGTCAAAAGCGCGGAAAACCAACAAAGGAAACCCGAAGCGTGAGCGAGGGATTCTTCGACTTCTCGAGCAAGCCAACAACCCGTTACGCCACCAACACTTCCGTCTAGCGGTATCCCTGCCAACGCAACTTCGTATTGCGATCGCGCGGGCAACAGGGTTGCCAACCCCCACGATTCTTAGGCTCGAGGCGTGGCAAGGCAACGGGGCCTGCCGCCGTTTGCGAAGCGGCGCGAACTAGCGAATTCGTTCGTAGCCCCGCTTTTCCTTAGCGTCCGGCGTGTAGGCCGGAGGAGGCAGAGTCCCGCACAAGAAGATACCGGCCGTGAACAAGCACAGGATGGCGAGCACGATCCCACCGGCGATCGGAATGATGGAAATCCCGGCCACCACCAGTCCACCGGTGATCATAGGGAGCACCAAC
>JAGQPS010000267.1:4621-7180 GCA_020426595.1 Planctomycetales bacterium | reverse complement strand
CCAACTCGCGTTTGGCTCGCTCGAGACGAGCTTGTCGAATCGTCGCGGCGATGGGCCTGCCCAACACCTTTTGGAAGCGGCGCTGCAGCGTGCGAGATTCGGTCGAGACGGCCCGTGCCACGTCGGCCTGTCCCATGCGTCGATGACAGTTCGCCGCGATGTAGGCCAGCGCGTCCGCCACGAGCACGTCATCGACCGCCACGAAATCGGTCGACTCACGCACCACGACGCCCAAGGGCGGAAGGAAGAGATGGGTCGGGGCCACGCGAGCCGCTCCCCGGCGTTTGTCCCGGCTTGCCATGAGTTGATCGAGCATTCGAGCCGCTTCGTAACCGATTCGATCGTGACCAAACTCGATACTCGTGAGCGAGGGACGCGGATGTTCGCAGATCGCTTCCTCATTGGCGCCGGCGATGATGGCCACGTCTTGCGGCACGCGATAGCCACGACGTTGAGCCATTTGCGCGACAAGCCGTCCCATCGTATCGCCACTTACAAAAACACCGATCGGAGGCTCCCAGCGTTCCATCCACTGTTCGATCTTTCGTTCGGAACGGACTTGGGCCGCGTAGGTACGAGTCGGATCGAGCGGCAGCTTCACGCCCATGCACTCGAACCCCGCTTCCGCCACTCGCTCTCGAAACGCCGTGGCTTCGGTCTTCGCGCCGCGATCTTCTCTTTCCATGATCGCGAATCGACGCAGACCGCGAGCGAGCAAGTGCTCGGCTCGCAACCGACCGCTCGCGACAAAGTCGGGGAAGACCCCCGGCAACCGCCTCCACACGGGTGAAGTGAGCCAGACATTGACGACCGGAACGCCCAGTCGCTCGGCTCGGTCCGCCAAGCGGGAGTTCGCCCGCGCGATGACTCCGTCGTAACGTGCCTTCCCCGGCCGATCCTGGGCGAGGTTCTCGGCCGCGTACTCATCGATGATCGACTCCCAGCCTTGTTCTTGGGCATATCGCTGCGTTCCGGCGAAGACACCGGTGTGGCGTTTGTAGGGCCACTGGAGGTTGAGCAGCAGGGCAATGCGTGGTCGGCGGTCCAACATCAAGGGCATGTCTCTAAAACGATGATTTTTGTCGTGAATCCGATGACTGAAACCAGGATAATGAGGGCGTTATTGAAACTGCAATAGTTGGAGGAGCGAGAGCGAGCGGTCCAACTGCCTTTCCCTACATGCTCACGTCGCGAGTCGTGTCGTCTTGCTGGGATGGGGATTGTCTGGATAACGAGTTGCTGGCTGGAGAACGCAAGGAATCGCTCGCTCATGCGTCCGGTTTTCCTTGCTTGCCCCGGTCCTTACTCCGTGCTCTCCGAGGCCTCCGTGGTCAACCAGGAAGAATCCCTCGATCACGCTTCGGGTTTCCTTTGGCTTTCGACGCTTTCGCCTGGGGTGAAGCGTGAAAAGCGCAACCTCCGAACTTACGGTTGGCGTTTCGTCGGGTAGGAATGCGGCAACGACGGAGACGGGGACCGTCGCTGGCGTCCCGCTGGTCATTGACGGCTCGGTTCCCACTAATGACATCCTCAAAACACGCGCATCAAAACGAAAGTCGGCGAAGTCATGGGCCGAGCCATGGTGAGACCGCAAGGAGGAGGCGAGTGATCTTGCTTCGCTCCGCGTCACTAGGCTGCTTCGTCGTAGCGCTGGGTTGCCTCTGGCTCGTCGTCGTTTCCGCGAAGAGTGTGGCGGACGAGCCAGGGGCTACCCTTTCTTCATTGGAAGTGCCGGAGGATGTGGCGGCTCTCATTGCCAATCGTTGCCTCGACTGTCACGGCTCGGACAACGCCGAGGCGAATGTCGATCTCTCGACACTGGAGACCGTCGGAACCGCCGCTCGCTTGGACCTGCTCAACCGGGTTCAAGACCAACTCTTCTTTGGGCTCATGCCACCGCGCGAGGCCGACCCGCTGGAACCCGCGGACGGCCGACGCCTCGCCGATTGGGTACGATCCGAACTGCGGCTGCACCATGCCTCCAAACTCGATGAGCGACTCCGGTATCCGGATTACGGCAACTTCGTCGAGCACGAATCGCTATTCGGAGCAAGCTCTTACGAACCGGCTTTCACACCGTCGCGTCGCTGGCTTGTCAGTCCCCAGATTTTTCATCAGCGCGTGGTCGAGGTCTTTGAACTGGACGATCGGCAACGACGCAACTTCGAACGGTCGGGTTTCTACGGAGTCACCAATCCGTTCATCCTGCCCGAATCGTCGGGCGTTCGTTACTACGATCACACGACGCTTGATGGCGGCCACTTGTTGGCCATGCTGAACAATGCGAAGTGGATCTCGGCCAAACAGATCCGCGCGGCTCGAGTCGAGGCGGGTGAGATCCAGGCGGATGATTTCGCCGATCAACGCGATCGCTGGTTCCCTCGCACGACACCGGCCGCGTTCTCGGCGATCATCCTCAAGCCGGAATCACCCACGGACGAGGAACTCGCGGCCGCGATCCACACCCAGTTTCAACTCGTCCTGCAACGACCACCCATGGAGGAAGAGCAACAGAGATACCTACGGCTCTCGCGATCGGCGATCGAGCTCGCTGGCAAC
>JAGQPS010000267.1:0-4526 GCA_020426595.1 Planctomycetales bacterium | reverse complement strand
GCTCCGGCAAATGCTGATCGCCGTGCTGCTCGAGTCCGAGTTCCTGTATCGCCTCGAGTTTGGCGAGGGCGAGATCGATGAGTTCGGTCGACAGTTGCTTGCGCCGCGAGAAGCGGCATACGCGATCTCGTATGCGTTGGGAGACCGACGTCCCGACGCTCAACTTCTCGCGGCGGCCGACGAAGGGCGATTGCTGAGTGCCGAGGATTACGAACGGGAAGTCCGTCGCCTATTGGCGGACGATCAGTACTATCGTGGCCGCATCGATCCAACGCTCGTTGGCCGCGATCTTCAATCGCCGGAAACATCGCATCCACGCTTGGTGCGATTCTTTCGCGAGTTCTTCGGGTATCCGGCCGCGCTGCGGGTCTTCAAGGATTTGAACCGAAGCAATGGCTATTACCGCAATCCCGATCGCGGCAGCATGCAGACACCGGGGTACCTGGTCAATGAAGCCGACATGATGGTCGACTGGTATCTGCGGCGCGACGAGCATGTGTTTGAGAATTTGCTTAACGGAGACCAGTTCTTCGTCGCTCCAGTCGCCGAGGCTCCCGAAAAGATCGCGATGCTCCAGAGCGTTTACGAGCGATTCAAGGACTCACCTTGGGAAGAGGATCCCGAGGGGGTCGCCGAAGCCAACCTCGAGTTCCTGCGCGAGAACCTCCACTATCGCGCGGGAGCGAAGCAGCTCACGATCGCGATGACTCACGTGACCAAGTTTCGCGATCGTGGGCTGCACCCCCATCCCGTTTGGGACTATGCCTTTGGACGCCTGCTGACTCAATGGGTCCACAGCTACAACATCGAACCTTTCGAGTGGAGCTATCCGCTGGAGCAACCGTTCACGTTGGAACATCGGCGCGGCCTGCTGACTCATCCCGCCTGGCTCATCGCTCATTCCCAGAACGCCGCGACCGATCCGGTACGACGGGGTCGCTGGGTCCGCGAGAAGCTGCTGGCGGGTCGAGTGCCCGATGTGCCGATCACGGTCGACGCTCGGATCCCGGAGGTTCCTCACCAAACGCTGCGCGCGAGGCTTGTTTCGGTCACCGAGAATCAGCAGTGTTGGAAGTGCCACGAGCACATGAATCCGCTCGGATTGGCGTTCGAGAGCTACGACGACTTTGGTAGATTTCGAACCGAGGAGAGCATCGAGCACCCCGACGATTTCATTCGCTCCGGGGCGGGCCGCGACGACGCGGACATTTACCAGACCCAACCGGTGGATAGCTCGGGATGGCTGACTGGTACCGGGGATCCCGCATTGGATGGTGAAGTGACCGATGCACTCGATCTTGTCGACCGTTTGGCTCGTTCCGAACGAGTCCGGCAGTCGATGATTCGACATGCGTTTCGATTCTTCATGGGTCGCAACGAACTCGAGTCCGACGCCCAAACGCTGATCGATGCCGACCGGGCGTATGTGGAAAGCAACGGCAGCTTCCGCGAAGTCGTGGTATCGCTGCTTACCTCGGATTCCTTCCGATACCGAAAAAGGCTTCCTGATGAGCTTGCCACGAATCCGCTCGGCGACTCACAGGAATCCGCTGCTAGAATGACGCTGGAAATCATCCGCACCTCCAGCCAACCGACTTTGTCCGCAAACGAGGAGTGAACCTAGGATGACCAATCGTCGCGATTTCCTGCGTACGTCGATGCTGATGGCGGGCGCTTGTTCGCTGGCTCCCATGCCTCGGCTGCTGGCCGATGCGTCCAATCCGGCTCCGCGCCGCTTCATTTTCATGCATCGTGGCAACGGACTCCCGCCCCGCACGCTGACTCCACCGAGTCTCTCGGCCGAGGAAGCCGCGCTCGATGCGAGGAATGAAGCGTTCGAGGTCGATCTCGACCAACACGACTTGCCGGATTGGATGAGCCCGCTGGTGGCTCACAAGCAACATCTGACGATTCTCCAGGGTCTATCGGGGAAGATGTGTACGGTCGGACATCACTCGTGGTGTTCGTCGCTCGGCGTGTACAAGGCCAACGAGCGAATCTCGTCGATCAAATGGGCGACGGTCGATTTTGAACTCGCGCGATTGTTCCCGTCACCGCTCGAGCATATCGAGCTCGCTTGCTTCCCGTTGGATGGTGGTAATCCGCGAGGCACGCTCGACGGAGTGGCTCAAGGTTTCTCGGCTCGTGGCCCACAACAGCCGAACTACGCGTTTGGCTCACCAGCGCTCGCCATGAAGGAACTGTTCAAGTCGGTTTCGGGCGACGAGCAGGAGCAAGTGGAGTACCGACTCCAACGTCAATTGCTCGAGTTCGCCGCGGGTCGCGAAAGCGAGCTGGCCTCGGGGCTCGACGGGATCGAGCAGACCAAGATCGCCAACTATAGGGAAGCGATCGAGGCGATCCGTCAGCGCGACGCACGAGTCGATCAGATGGCCGACACGCTCCGTCAACACGTACCGCACCTCGATGAGAAGTACCTGGCCGAGGAGCTCACCACGCTGGATCGCCAACGGGGTCATACCGAAGTGCTGCTTTCGGCGCTGATCTCTGGTCTGACGAATGTCGTCGCCTTCACGGTGGATGAACTCGGACACCACTACACCGGTGTGCCAGGGATCGAAGGCGAGAAGATCAACATGCATGATGTCGGGCACGGCAAGACGATTGGTGGAGTGGAGGCGACCGAGATTCGCCGTCGTTGCCGGCAGCATCACATGACGCTGATCGACACCATCGTGAGCCGACTCAAGAGCGTGCCGGAAGGCGACGGCACGATGTTCGACAACACGATGATTTTCTACTTCCCCGACGGAGGCGAAACTCATCACTCCCACGGGACGGAGTTCCCTTTCATCATTCTGGCGGGTGACAACTGCCTGCTCGACCTGGGACGCCGCTACATTCGGCTCCCGTACTGGGGCAAGCCGGGGCACAAGACGTTGGGCAACTGGTACACCACGCTGCTCAATGCGTACGGCCACGGCATCGATCACTTCGGCGATATCGACACCGGGCTCGAGACCATCGGCATCGACCAACGCGGTCCGATCGAGCGATTCCTGGCCTAGTGCGTTTTCGCGTGCATTCGCCCGAGACAATTCAAGAGGCCCGCCTAAACAGGTCGAGTTCGCGTGGCTAGACTATCGAGGGTTCTGGCCCGCGTTGAATGACTCGTTCCTTTTTGTCGGTAAGCGATCCTCATGAGCGTTTTCCAAGGCTGCATGCCCGCGTTGATGACCCCCTGTGATGCGGCGGGGACTCCCAATTTCGATGCCCTTGTCGCCAAGGGCCAGGAACTGATCGCGGCCGGAATGTCGGCGGTTATTTACTGTGGCTCGATGGGCGATTGGCCGCTCTTGACCGATCAACAACGCCAGGAGGGAGTCGCACGACTCACCGCGGCGGGAGTTCCGGTCATCGTCGGAACCGGAGCCCAGAATCCGGCTCTCGCCGCCGCCCACGCGGCTCACGCTCGACAAGTCGGCGCTGCCGGCCTGATGGTGATCCCGCGCGTGCTGTCGCGAGGCACGTCGGCCACGGCGCAGCGGCATCATTTCTCGGGCATCCTGCGAGCCGCCGATGGCTTACCCGCCGTCATTTACAACAGCCCGTACTATGGCTTCGAGACCAAGGCCGACCTGTTCTTCAGCCTGCGCGGCGAATTCAAGAACCTCGTCGGGTTCAAGGAGTTTGGCGGGGCCGAGGCGCTGACTTACGCGGCCGAGCACATCACGAGCGGACATAGCGATCTGTCGCTGATGGTCGGAGTCGACACGCAGGTCTACCACGGGGTGGTGAACTGCGGAGCCGTCGGCGCGATCACGGGCGTCGGCAACGCGATTCCCCAAGAGGCGCTTCGCCTGCTGGAGCTCAGCCTCCAAGCCGCCACCGGCGACGTGACCGCTCGGCGACTCGCCTGGGAACTCAACGAAGCACTCGGCGTCCTTTCGAAGTACGACGAAGGCCCGGACCTCGTGCTGTACTACAAGCACTTGATGGTGCTCGCGGGCAACACCGAATACGAGCATCACTTCAATGCCACCGATCGCCTGAGCGACTCGCAAAAGGCGTTCGTCGAATCGCAGTGGCGACAGTTCCGCGCGTGGTGGAACAACTGGGCGGGAAAGAGCTGAGCGTGTTGGGCTCGCTGTCCCTTTGAGTGGCCGCAGCGTTGTCGCATCACGCCGCGGCACGAATCGCGGGCTCCGTCAGAACCCGGCGGCGATTCCATCCTTGCGCGAATCGCTCGCGCCGTGGTAAACACCTTGCTCGGCATCGTACAGAATCGCTTGGTAGCCGCCGAAGATCCCCAGCGACGATTCGAGCCGGTGACCACGCAGCATCAAGCCGCGCCGCGTTTCGTAGTCGAAGCCTTCCTCCAAATGCACTTGGCCACCGTCCGTCATCCGTTCGCCGGTTGGCTGGCTCGAACCGGTATGCACCATCCGCGGCGCGTCGCCGGCCTCCTGCAGGTTCATGTCGAAGTCGATCATGTTGAGTAGTATCTCGACATGCCCCTGCGGCTGAGTCGCTCCGCCCATCACGCCGAACGCCATGTAGGGTTG
>JAGQPS010000266.1 GCA_020426595.1 Planctomycetales bacterium | reverse complement strand
CGGGTCGCCGCGACCTGTCGATTGTCAAAGTCGCGCGGCAGGTGTTGGCGATCGATGGGGAGTTGATCACAGAGGATCGTGGCGTGTTCGACGACGTTGGCCAATTCACGCACGTTGCCCGGCCATGTATGTCGACACAACGCCTCCAACGCCTCGGGTGTGAATGCTTGATCGACCGTGCAGGCGCGTCCGCGGAAACGCTCGCACAGGTGAGTCGCCAGTTCGGGGATATCCGCGATGCGGTCGCGTAGCGGCGGTAGGTAAACCTCGAAGGTATTGATGCGGTACATCAAGTCCTCGCGGAAGTCCCCTTGGTCGACCATGTCGGCTAGGTTGCGGTGAGTCGCGCAGATCACGCGGACATCGATTTGGAATGACTCGTTGTCTCCCAAGCGACGGATCTCACCACTCTCGAGCACGCGAAGCAGCTTCGCCTGCATCGACTTCGGAAGCTCGCCGATTTCGTCGAGGAACAAGGTGCCGCTGTCCGCCGCCTCGAAGAGGCCGATGCGTTGTTCGTCGGCGCCGGTGAAGGCTCCCTTGCGGTGCCCGAACAACTCACTTTCGATCAGCGATTCGGGGAGGGCTCCGCAGTTCACGGCGACGAATGGTCGATCGGCTCGGAGACTGTAATCGTGGACGGCTCGGGCCGCGAGTTCCTTGCCCGTACCGGTCTCACCACGAATCAAGACGGTCGACATCGTCGGCGCGACCTTGTTGATCAGATGACGTACGTCCTCCATCGGCTTGCTACCGCCGACCATGGAGCGTTTGCCCTCGAGCCGCTGGACTTGGCTTTGCAGCGCGACGAGGCGGCGCGTGAGGGAACGCTTCTCGGCGACTCGCTTCAGCAAGTTGTCGAGCTCGGTGAGCGAGCACGGCTTGGTCAGGTAGTCGAAGGCCCCTTCGCGCAGCGCCGCGATGGCCGACTCGACACTCTTCTTGCCGGTCAACACGATCGCCTCGGTTTGCGGCGATTGCCGACGGACTCGCGTGAGCACCTCGATGCCGTTGAGACCTGGCATGTCGAGATCGACGATCAAGCAGTCGTAGGTGTTGTGGTCGAGCGCGGCCACGGCCGTCAGCCCGTCGGGACAGACCGTGACTTCATGGCCCATCCGCGGCAGGTCTTGGCTCATCACATCTTGAATGCCGGGTTCATCGTCGGCGAACAAGATCTTCAGGCTGTCATGCGGCTTGTGGTCGGACTTCGTTGGCTTTGGCATGGGGCTGCTTCGGTAGAGTAACGGTAAACGTCGAACCCTGGGCAGGGCCGTCGCTCCGAGGGACGATCGTGCCTTGGTGATCCGAGACAATGCGATGCGTGATCGCGAGTCCCAGACCGGTTCCTTGCTGGTCTCGTTTGAGCGTGAAAAATGGCTCGAAGACATGTTCCAGGGTTTCCTCGGTCATGCCGCAGCCATTGTCCGTGACGATGAGCGCGACTTGATCCCCTTGGTCCTCGAGTGAGATCGTGACCTTGCCATGGGCATCGACGCTGTCGAGCGAGTTGGTCACGAGATTCAGCACCACTTGCTTGATCGATTGCGGGCAGAGGACGGCATTGAGCCGAGCCGGGCCTTCGATCTGGACATCCTTGCCTCGGTGCCGACCGAGATGCCGCACGAGATCGACGACGCTATCGACCAATTCGCGAACATCGGTTTCGACCTTGCGGGTGGAACCGAGCCGCGAGAAATCGAGCAGACCGTCCGTGATCCCTTTGACGCGGAACGCCTCGTCCTGGATTCGCCGCAGGTACCGGCGGATGACCGTCAGTTCCTCGCGTCGCGGATCGTCTTCGGCCCACGCGGACTCGCCGATCAGTTCCATCGTTCGGCCCTCGAGCGACTCGGCACTCCAGGCGATCGTGGCCAGCGGGTTGTTGATCTCGTGGGCGACGCCCGCCGCGAGAAAGCCGACGCTCGCCAATTGCTCGTTGCGAATCACTTCGTTCGAGCGTTCGCGGACTTGTCGGTCGAGGTCGTCACGAGTCTCTCGAAAGTGTCGTGTCATCGCGTTGAGACCATGGGCCAGCACGTTCAACTCGACCGGAGCCTTTCGCAATTCAACGACATGGTCGTATTGACCATGGGACACGCGGCGAGCTCCTTCAAAAAGGACTCGCAGGGGTCGCAGGAGCGAGACATGAAAGCTCCAGGCGATCATGACGATCATGGCGACGCCTACCGCCGGCAAGATACTGCTGAGGTAATACAAAAAGTGGTAGTCGCGGCGAGCTTCCTCGGAAAACTGATCGAGCCGTTGTTTGGTGCGCGTGGGAATGCGAGCCACGATGTCTTGGAGCGAGGCGAGCTGATCGTCGAGCATGGAGAACGATGAATCCCCCAAGACCCAATCGCTCGACTCGATCTGATGTTCGATGCTGTGGAGGCCCACCTCGATCTGACAGAGATCCTCGAGCTCCTCGGCCGAGTCATTGATTTTGGGATTGATGACCTCGGCCGTCTCGAGCTCCTGACGATAGGCCTCGACCGCCAATCGCACTTCGGCCAAATGGGTACTGAACTGATCGCGAGTGCCGAGTAGGTCTCCGGCGGGAGAGGGCCCCAACGCACGGCTCGTACTGCCGCGGTGCTGATGAAGAGCGACGCGCAGTTCGCCGATCTGTCGGACCAACTCCATGTTGAGTGGAAGCTGCGTGGCCCGTTCGCGAATGCTCTTGGTCAAGACGCGGAACTTCCAAACCCCTTGGAGGCCACTGGCGGTGAGGAAGACCACACCCACCAGCAACGCCACGGCGTTGAAGATCATCAGACCACGAAGTTTCCGCCAAAACAGCACGGCGACCTCCTTGTCGCACGGGACTCACCCGACTTCCGTTCGCGAGTCAACGCGAAGGAAACGGTCGAGCGGCTTGCCGCCTAGTTCGCAGGATGTCGCGCGAGTAGCTCGTCGAACCTGCTCGGGCCGCGCAGTCTACAAGGAACTCGCGACCAGCGACAAGGTGAATGTTGGTCGCCCCGAGAGTCGAGGGGGACGCATGGCTTGTTTGGTTCCGAACGAGCACGCGAAGCTGCGCCCGCTCCGATTGAAAGCCCGGGCCGCATGCATGCCTGGGGCGCGTTAGTACCGAACCATGCGGCGGTACAGGAAGATGCCGATCAAGCCGAGCACGATATTGCCGAGCCAAACCATGTAGGGCGGTAACTCACCCGACTTCGCTCTGTCCAAGCCAAACGCCAGCAGCGGATAATAAACCAGGAGAATGGGGAAGAAGCAGATCGCGAAGGTGTTCCACACGTCCGCGGTCTTCAGGCGAATGGCGAGTGGAGCTCCCACCGCCACGAAACACAAGCAAGCAAAACCGCCGGCGAAGCGTCGCCACGGCTCGGTTTCTAGGCGGTGGAGGCGACCGACGGCGGAGTCGAGGCTTTCGTGATCAAACCTCCAAGCGGGACCTTGCATCCGATCCCAGTCGCCGGTGGCTAACTGAAAGCCACCCTGCAGGGCCATCTCGAGTCGATGTTCCTCGATCCGTTTCTTTTGCGAATCGATCTCCGCCGGGATCTCAAGCATGGCGTAGTCGGAAGGGCTCCCTTGCGATCGGTCCTTCTTGGTCACGTCGACCAACGCCACCGAGATCTCGTCCTTGTCAAAGTCATACGAGACGTCGCCGTCCTCGTAGCGGCCTCGCACGACACTGACGATCAGCAACCCTTCCTCGGGGCGCGACGTCAGCTCGGCGGTCTCGGCGAAAATGGTGCGTGGAGTCGAACCGCTGTCGCGAATCACGACCATCGGTTGATGCAACGTCTTTCCCTCGACGCCGAGTACGTTGAACGAGATCTTCCCATTGTCGTAACGACCATGGTTCTCGAGGATGCCATAGATCGTCGCCTCGACGCTTTGAAGCACCACCTGATAGGCCTTTTGACGGCCCCAGGAAAACGCGACGTCGTTCAGCCAAACCGTGACAAAGCTGAGGACGACTCCCAGGATCAAGACCGGGACCATCAAGGCTCGTGGTGGAATTCCCATGCCTTTGAGTGCGATGACCTCGTTGTACGCGCTCATGCGGCCATACACCGAGCAAACCGCGAACAGGATCGTGCCTGGGATAGCGAAGCAAAGTGCATGCGGGAGCGTGTAGGGAACGAGCCGAATGACTGCTTCAAAACCAAGACCCTGACGCATCGCTTCGTAGATCAAGAAGATCAACATCATCAACGTCGACAGGGCGGCGAGAGCTACGAGGAACACCTTGAGGAGTTCCGCGAGAACGTAGCGAGTGAAGATGCCCATCCGTGGTGCTCCCACAGCCGTAAACCGATGGGAACGAGCGACTCAGTGGTCTCCCGTTCCCTGCCTTGCCCACGGAAAGCGGAGCGGTCAGGCCGACCCCACGTTACCTCCTGTAACTTGGCTCTCTCCGAGACGCCGGCGACTCTAGCAGGTTTGGGGGTTTTGGAGCCAGACCGGTTTTCGAGCCCACGGGGTTGGGCGGCCTAACGGCCCACCTGCACGCCACCGTCGAAACGGCTGAGACAAACCGCCGAGACTCGATTTCAAGCCGAATCGATCGGTGAGGCCTGCGAGATCCTGGGAGGCGATTGGTGGTGGCGAATCCCGGCTCGCCACCATGTCGATGGATCTGGCGTGGGATTTCGCCAAGGGGCTACACCGAGACCGGTGTTTGATTAGGCTGGAAGCGGAAAAACCCCGCTGGAGCCCTCGGGCGATGAGCCGCCGGACTTGGCCGGAGATCATTGATCTCCAGGGCGTTCGGGGAGCTGTTATCGCCCCTTTTCCGCACTAGAATGGGGCGGTCCTCGGCAAGTCGACGAGCCGGGGTGTTTCGACTGGAGACCTCCTGCAGATCGTAGTTCGAATGACGCAAGACCCGTTGCGCTGGAAGACCCAGCTCCAATATGCGGCGATCAGCGATATCGGCATGCGTCGGACGACCAACCAAGATGCGCACGCGACCAAGCTGGCCGCCGACGAGGAGGGTTGGCAATCGCGAGGGCATCTGTTTCTTGTAGCCGACGGCATGGGGGCCCACGCGGCTGGGGAACTCGCCAGTCAACTCGCGGCCGATTCGGTCCCGCACCTCTATCACAAACTCAAGGATCTGTCGGCTCCCGAAGCGCTCAAGCGATCGGTCATCGACACGAACGCCGAGATCCATCGGAAGGGCCAAGCCAATCTCGACTTCCACAACATGGGCACCACCTGCAGCGTGCTCACGCTCCTGCCACACGGAGCCGTCGTGGCGCAGGTCGGCGATAGCCGCGTCTATCGATTGCGGCAGGGGACTCTCGAACAACTGACGTTCGATCACAGTTTGGTCTGGGAGATGCGGGCCTCGGGGCGCGCTGGCGGCGAGAATTCCGAGATATCGATCCCGCGGAATGTGATTACCCGCTCGCTCGGTCCCTATCCCGATGTGAAGGTCGACATCGAGGGACCGTTCCCGATTCAGTCGGGCGACACATATTTGCTGTGCAGCGACGGTTTGGTGGGTGAAGTCGCGGATGAGGAGATCGGGGCGATCCTCGCGACGCTCAATCCCGATGAAGCGGCTCGTGCGCTCGTGGACCTCGCCAATCTGCGTGGTGGCTCGGACAACACCACCGTGATCGTGGTGCGGGTGCTCGGCGAACTGACCGCCGGAGGCTCGGCGCGGCAACCGTTGATGGTGGGCGCGAAACCCACGAATCGCACCAATAACGGTGCTCCATTCGCATGGGCGATCTTCATCGCTTGTCTCGTGGCCACCGGCTTGATGGCCTTGCTGCAAAGCTGGACGGCGGTGGTCGTTTTTGGCGCGGCATCGGTGATCGCGCTGATCGTGGCTTTGCTCCGACAGTTCGCCGAGGAATTCAGTGGCACCGTCGTGAGTGGTGGACGCCGTTTCGGCAAAGGCCCTTACACCAAGACGCCTGTCGAACCGAGCCGCTCGCTGGTGGACAAGCTCCGAGCCATGCTCGACGAACTGCGCATGGCCGACGAGGAAAACTCGTGGGGGCTCAATTACTCGGGCGTCGAAACCTGGCTCGCGGAGGCCGATCAAGCCGTGGACGCGAGCGAGTTCGCCAAGGCGACCAAGCTGCGAGTCCGATCGCTCAGCAATCTCATGGAGCAATTGCGGGGCAAGGGAGCCGGCCACTGATTGTCCGCTCGTGTCCGCGGCTCCGGCGATTGATTGCCTAGCGATGGTAGGTGGGGCCGCGTCGGAGCCAAGTCGGATGGCGGTAGTGCCTTAGTCGGAAAGCTCTATTCCGTATCGATCATTTCAGATACCGCTCGATATCCATCGCACCGTGAAAAACGCCCAGGTTATCGATTCGCGACTCATTGGCGATGAGGTAGGGGATGCGATAGTGGCCAAAAATAATCTCGCGAACCTCACGGTCGGCGATCAATTCGTATCGTTGCCCCAGTCTAGGATGGTCAGCGAGCAAAGCCACTTTCGCTTCTATGCCGTCGACGACGGAATTGGCAGCGGCTGGACTGTCGATCGCGATATACTCGTGAATTTCGCGTAGCCGATCCATTGCTTCGCGAGTCCAGTTTACCGCCGCCACGAGTCGATTTCCTTACGTGCGTTCTCGGCCGTCAGTGTTCTTCCCGCAGTCGAATCGTCGAGTCCGCGCTGAATCATCCTTGCGTACGCGAGTTCCCGAAGTAACTCGTCGTAGGACGTGTCATCAGGTTGGCGAGCAATGATCTCGGACATCGTTTCCTTGGCGCTCGTCATAAATTCTGCTCCTTCGCTGGCCAGAAAACCACATCCTATCATCGAGTCTCGGAGCGAAGCAGATTCTGACAAATGGCCAGAGCCGATCATTGTGGATATCTACGCGGTTCTCGATGCGAGACAAGACCCTCGGACCATGGACGCATTGCTTGGCTCTCCACGCGCCAGGGAATGAACCGTTCGCGTTTGTTCCGGCCAACTCACGATCACGCATTCATTGGGGTGCCGGGGGCCTGGCTGTTGGTCGACGTTGACAAACGCAATGCCACGCTTACCTGTGAATTCTCGCAAGACTTGAGGCGAATTCGGTGCTCTTGCTGGCGGCCTGCTAGCAACGCAAAAACCCGCGTTGGCCGATTGCGCCTCACTTTCTATACTCCGCCGCCCCTTAAGCGACTTCGTTTAAGAAGACATCGGTGATCGGGACTCGGCTTCCGGCCCCATTGCCATCGATGG
>JAGQPS010000265.1 GCA_020426595.1 Planctomycetales bacterium | reverse complement strand
AACCGTCATCCTGGCCAAGACGATCAAGGGATACGGGCTTGGTGAATCGGGCGAGGGTCGCAACATCGCCCACAACAAGAAGAAGGCGAACGAGCAGGAATTGATCGAGTTCCGCAGTCGCTTCGGCATTCCGATCTCGGACGAGGATGTCGGCCAGATGCCGTTCTACAAGCCGCCCGAGAACAGCGCCGAGATGAAGTATCTGCGCGAGCGACGCGCGGCCCTGGGCGGCAGCTGTCCCGCTCGGAGCGTCGACATTCCGAAACAGGAAGTGCCGACTTTCGAGCAGTATCGCTCGATGATCGAACGCGATTACGGCAAGGACCTGTCGACGACCATGGGCGTCGTGCGGTTGCTGAGTCGTCTCTGCAAGGACAAGCAAATCGGTAAGCAAATCGTGCCGATCGTGCCTGACGAGTCGCGCACGTTTGGTATGGAAGGCATGTTCCGCGAGGTCGGCATCTATGCCCACGCGGGTCAGCTTTACGAGCCGATCGATTCCGATCAGTTGGCTTACTACAAGGAAGCTCAAGACGGACAGATTCTCGAGGAAGGCATCACCGAAGCGGGGTCGATGTCCAGCTTCAACGCCGCCGGTACCGCCTACTCGGCTCACGGCGTGAACATGATTCCGTTCTTCATCTACTACTCGATGTTTGGCTTCCAGCGGATTGGCGACTTGATTTGGGCGGCCGCCGACATGCGGGCCAAGGGCTTCCTGATTGGTGGCACGGCGGGACGCACGACGCTCAATGGCGAAGGTCTCCAACACCAAGACGGACACAGCTTGCTCAACGCCATGGCGTTCCCCACGGTGCGAGCCTTTGATCCGGCGTTCAATTACGAAACCGCGGTCATCGTCTTCGACGGCTTGAAGAAGCTTTACCAAGATGGCGAGACGGCGCTCTACTACTTGATGGCCGGCAACGAGAACTACCCGCAAGCCGAGATGCCCGCCGGAGCCGAAGAGGGAATCGTGAAGGGCATGTATCGCTTCCGAAGTCAGGAAGTGGACAAGCCCAAGGCGCGAGTCCAACTGTTCGGTAGCGGCGCCATTCTCAACGGCGTGCTCGAGGCTCAAAAGATTCTCGCCGAGCAGTATCAAGTCGCCAGCGATGTCTGGAGCGTGACGAGCTATACGCAGTTGCGGCGGGAAGCCGATCATTGCCGCCATTGGAATGAGCTCAATCCGAACGAGAAGCCTCGGCGGTCCTATGTCGAGACGGTCTTGTCCGGAGTCGAAGGGCCGTTCATCGCCGCGAGTGATTATGTCCGGGCCTTGCCCGAGCAGATCACGCGCTGGGTGCCGGGTGACTACACCGTGCTTGGCACGGACGGGATGGGACGGAGCGAGACTCGCGAGGCCCTGCGTCGCCACTTCGGCGTCGACGCCCCGAGCGTCGTGTTCGCCACGCTCACCAGCCTGTCGCGGCAAGGCCTTTACTCGGCCGCCGATCTGGTCGCCGCCCGAGACGCCCTGGGGCTGGACGCCAACAAGCCCTATTCGCTCAATGCCTAGGCTGTGAGTGGGTGAGGCGTGACGGCGAACGACGCGAAAGCGACTGCTCGCCGTCGTACCGAGACTGAACCGAAAACCTTCACCGCGGTTTGCCCGCGGTTCCTTAAAGAGCTGACAACGCACGCATGGCTATCGAAATCAAGATTCCGGATCTGGGTGAAGGCGTCGAATCGGGCGATGTGCTGGAAGTCTTCGTTCAAGAGGGCGAGGACATTTCGAAGGACGCTGGCGTTATCGAACTCGAAACGGATAAGGCGACGGTGACCGTCCCGGCGACCGCCGCTGGCAAGGTCGCGAAAGTGCTGGTGAAGTCGGGCCAAACGGTGAAAGTCGGCGAGGTGATCGTCGTTCTCGAGGGATCGGCCGCCGCTCCCGCCGCGAGCTCGGCCCCCGCGCCTCCGGCTCAAGCGGCACCGGCTCCGAAGCCCGAACCGACTCCCGCTCCAAAACCGGCCGCCAAGGTCGAACCGACTCCTCAACCAGCTCCGGCGGCAACCCCGGCTCCGCAGCCAACGCCCGCTCCTCAACCTGCTCCCGTCGCCGAAACCAAGCCGGCCGCCGCGCCGGTCGTGTTGTCGACCGCGCCCGCGGCGGCTCCTGTTGCCGCGGTTTCCGGAGACGTGGCGGCGGGCCCCGCCATTCGTCGCTTCGCTCGCGAAGTGGGAGTCGATCTCTCCAAAGTCGCGGGTTCGGGAGCCGGCGGGCGAGTGACTCGGGAAGACGTGCTCAATGTGGTCCGGCATGCCAACCGCCAGGGAACGGTGGGGGGAGCTCCGTCCGCTGGGGCCGCGGCGGTCGCCACGCCTGGCGCCGACGGACAAGCCACCGCCAGCGATTCGTGGGGCCCAATTCGCGTCGAGAAGATGTCGCGAATTCGCCGTACGATCGCCGAGCAAATGCATCGCTCGTGGACGACCGTGCCGCGTGTCACGAACTTCGACGACGCGGACATCACCGATCTCGAGGAATTCCGGCAACAGAGCAAGGACGACTATGCGTCCCAGGGAATCAAGCTCACCACGATGCCGTTCGTGATCAAGGCGGTCGCCATGGCCCTGCGGGCTCATCCCGCCTTGAACGCCAACATCAACATGGAGCAGGGCGAAGTGACGTACAAGGAGTACGTCAACGTCGGCATCGCAGTGGACACCGATCGTGGATTGGTGGTGCCGAGTCTGCGAAACGCGGATCGGCTTTCGATTCCCGATGTCGCCAAACGGTTGTCGGAGATCGCTGAATCGGCTCGGACCAACAGCTTCTCGATCGATGACATGCGGGGGAGCACGTTCACGATTTCCAACCTCGGCGCGATCGGCGGCACCTATTCGACTCCGATCGTTAACGTGCCCGAAACCGCGATCTTGCTCCTCGGTCGTTCGCGCAAGTTGCCGGTGGTCATCGGTGACGAAGTGCAGATTCGGCTGATGATGCCACTGAGCCTGTCATACGACCATCGCATCGTGGATGGAGCCATGGCGGCACGGTTCCTCAATACGATCATTGGCTACTTGAAGGCCCCGAGCCGACTGCTGCTCGCACTGTAACGCTCCCCGGAATCACGATCGTCGCCGCGCTGCTCCGTGGTGCCTCTCCGAGGCGCGACGCTAAGTGACTCGGCGGGAGCGAACTTCTCAGTCAAGAAATCCAAAGGGCTCGAGTCCTCCCAGGACTCGAGCCCTTTCCATAGCGGCGACCATTGGACGTGTCGGTCGTTGGACTAATTGTCGACGACCTCGGCTTGACCCATCAGCTTGATCGGGCCAAGTTCCGATTGATCCGTCTCGATCACCACTTCAAATTCGATCGGGCCCAGCTCCTCCCCTGCCGAGAAGGTGATGGGCAACATCTGCAACGTCTTGGTCTCCGAGGGAACCTCAACGGTCACTCGCGGATCACCACAAGTCGCGGACAAAATGCGGAACTCCGTGTCGCCCCGCAAGACCGCCTTCTTGGTAGCGTTTTCACCGCTGACGATTCGTCCGAGCACAAGCGGACTCGGGCTGACCGAGACAGCGCTGCTAACTCGAGCGGTCACCGAGAGAGGCACCTTCTCGTAGTTCGCGTCATTGGTCAGGAGTTCGATCTCACCGTTCACGAAACCACTCTCCGAAGTGGTCAACGTGGCGGTCAGGGCATACGTGACTCGGCCGTTGGCACGAGCTGTTTCTTCCATGCTGACGTCGAGCCCAGGGATAGTCGACGAAACCGACTCGATTTTCCAATCGTCGCGGCCCGCGTAGTTGATCTCGATCCGCTTCTCTTCAGCCACACCGCAGCGGACCGAACCAAAGTCGAGTTCGCCCGGATTGCAGACCACGTCGCGACGCACATACCCGTCGACTCGCAACTGAGCCTCGCCGTAGCGAGGTCGATCGAACACGACGGTGACGGTCGCGCCACGTTGACCGAGGAACGACCGCGTGTTGAATTGAGCCTTGATCTGTCCGGTTGCTCCCGGAGCGACCGTTTCCGTCAGGATGGTTGGAGTGGTACACCCACAACTCGCCCGCACACTACGGACATGGATCGGCTCATCGTACGGGTTGGTGAACTCGAAGACATGTTCCGTCTTCGCGGCTCGAGCCACGCTGCCGAAATCGAAATCCCGGTCGTTAAAGAGCTGGTTGGCCCAGTCCGTCGCGCTGGCCACGGACGAACAACAGGCACCCATGACAACCGCGATGGCTACTCGATTGAGCATCTCAGGCTCCCCCTTACCGTAAACCCGTTACGGCTGCGAATCTTGTGGACGCGAATCTTCTCTACGGAGTGTCTCGCCGTTTGCCGGCAAGACCGACCCGCCGTCAAGCGACCTGCCGTCCCCGCTTGATGAGTCATCAAAGTGGGAACGGGAGGTGTGCGGCGTTCAGGTAAAATAGCACCGAATCCTAGGCATGCTGCGAAAACGCGACAAGGAGCGGTTTTTCCGATGCCAAAACGCGACGCTCGGCCGCGCGCTCGCCCGCGGAGTGAATGTCTCGCCACCATCGCGAAAGGCGTCGGCACCGAGGCTGTGATACGGGAGAGCCGCACCATCGGTGAAAGGATGTCTCGAAGTACGGCGTCGTAAGGAGCAATGAGACAAGCAGCTAGGCCGCGGCAGGCATGCTCGAACGATCGATGTCGCCGTGCTGGTGCGGATGCCGGTCCTCGGGGGCAAGAAACGACAAAGCCTCCGCGACAGGGGCGGAGGCTTTGAAAGTTACCCGGCTAGGACTCGAACCTAGAATGACAGAGCCAAAATCTGTAGTGTTACCATTACACCACCGGGTAAGGTGGTTAAGCCGTCAAGTTGGTCGGCAACCAGTTTCGAAAAACCGCTCCCGGCACCAACCGCCAACTCGACACTTCCTTAACGAGCCAGAAATCTAGCAGACGATCGGTCGCTCTTCCAACCCCGGATCGGACAGAAAATCGAGCCGCGGCGGGCTCGTTCATTCCAGGGAGTCACCCGCGCCCATTAGGTTCGGGTTTTCACGACGGCGTAAGCCAGTTGTTCCAGCTCAATCGCCAGATCAACCCCCACGACCTGGACCGTACGGGGGAGCGACAACGTGACCGGAGCGAAGTTGAGTATACCGGTGACCCCAGCTCCAACAAGGGTATCAGCCACCTCTTGCGCCACGGCCGCTGGCACGGCGAGCAAGACCATCCGAATGTCGAGCTGCTTGGAAAGCGAGAGGAACGAATCGATCGATTCGATCTTCACCCCAGCGATCGACTGACCAATCCGCGAAGGCGACGAATCAAACGCGGCCACGATGCGAAAGCCCTGTTCCGAGAAGCCGCCATAACCGAGTAACGCCTGTCCCAAGTTACCGCAGCCCACCAATGCGACCGGCCAGGATCGATCGGTCCCGAGGATCACCTTGATCGCTTGAGTCAACTCAGCGCACCGGTAACCAATCCCCGGGTACCCGAACTGACCGAAATACGCGAAGTCCTTGCGGACCTGGGCGTCGGTGAAGCCCAGCAGTTTTCCCAGCTGGGTGGAACTGATCGTCTCTTTCCCCTCTCGCTCCCAATGCTGCAGCTCTCTGAGATAGAGACTGAGGCGAGCGATAACGGCCTTCGGTACCGGGCCGATTTGCTTCGAATTCGAGTTGTCAGGAGGGGACTCCATCACGCCTCCGGTGCTCGCTTCATTGAGGGTTCATCGCGACTGGAAAAGCCAACGTAGTGGCCGCTGCAGTCATTGACAAGGGGCGGATGAACGCGCGTCGCGAGCCCTCCCACGGATACTCCAGCCAGCGTCTTGTCGAGAGGCCACGGGAGAGGAGCCTGCACCGACCGATCGGCGGTCCTGATCCGCGAGATCGACTCTGTTTCGCCGCCTTGCGTCCCGCGTTTCTCGACGGATGCCCCCTAAACGCTTTCCGCCGCGGCGCTGGTCGTCGTTCGCATGGGAATCAAACGAAGCCCGTGACTTACTTGCGCGTATCAAGCGAGCCTCGAGTCCAACCAAGTGGCAGCGCGTTGGCGACCGCTTTGGCAGGTGACTCCTACGGCGAGCCTCGGCAAGCGGCGATGCAGAGGCACGAGCGACCAAGGTCGTCAAACATGCGCATGAGGGGGACAAAGCCAATCCGGCAATGGCGGGTGCGGCTCGGCCACGAAACAGGTTTTGGTTTTTCGGTTTCGAGCCGCATGCCTCACGCGGGTTGGAAGCGCGATCACGGTGGCGCGCGAAGCCTTAACGGTTGGGCAGGGGATTCAGGAGATAGCGATGCCGTCTTACCGTTTCCGCGCCGCTTGCCCAAGTCTCTGCAAACTTACTCAAACGAACAAACTTCTCGGACGATTCAGTTTTCGTAAGTGGCGTATCCTCGCTCGATGGTGTTGTCGAGCGTTGTCGACTGCCTTCGCCTAGTCGGTTTTTGTTTCCTGGCCTTTCTATTTAACTCCGCTTGCGAAGTTAGACGATGGAAGTCCACGTCGAAACGGCAATCTGTACATGAGTTTGGTGGTGAGCCTGAAACAGTGACCTAGAGTACGAGGTCAGTTCAGGCAAAACGGCCGGCTTGTCGCGGAAAACCGTTTTGCGGTCGAGGTTGTTGGTAGACCAGATATTGCTTTTCCAGGTGAGAACGTCAGTCAAGGAGATTCCGTCATGAGGCAACTGCACGGACTGCTGGCCGTTGCCGCCCTGCTCGCGGTTTCGTCGGCCAGCTCGGCCTACGCAGCGTGCTGTGGCGCCGTCCGGTACAGCGCCTGCGAGGACTGCAACTCGGGGAGTGTTTGTTCCCCCTGTGATCCGACCTACACCGTGATGCGCACGCGTCGCCGGGTGGTTTGGGAGCCGCAGGAAGTAACCTGCTACAAGAACGTGTACGAGACCGTATGCGAAGAGAAGCAGGTCAACTGCGTTCGTTACGAGCGCGAAACCCACATGCGTGAGTGCACCTACACGGTTTGCAAGCCGGTTCGTGAAACTCACTACCGCGAATGCACCTACACCGTCTGCAAGCCGGTTTGGGAAACTCGCACTCGCGACATCTGCTACACCGTGTGCAAGCCGGTGTGGGAGACGAAGACCAAGGAGATCTGCTACACCGTGTGCAAGCCGGTGTGGGAGACGAAGACCAAGGAGATCTGCTACACGGTGTGCAAGCCCGTGTGGGAGACCAAGACTCGGGACATCTGCTACACGGTGTGCAAGCCGGTGTGGGAGACCAAGACCCGGGACATCTGCTACACCGTGTGCAAGCCG
>JAGQPS010000264.1 GCA_020426595.1 Planctomycetales bacterium | reverse complement strand
GCTTGAACACCAACGTGCGGATCGGAATCGAGCCGAAGGAGGGTTGGAAACTCACCAACGGTCGCCATTGTCCGCGACTGGGCCGATGAAAGCCAGCGACTCGGACGATTCGCGTCCCTTGCGTTCACGTCATGCTGGGGAGGTTTGGCCGCCACCCAAAAAGGTCGCGACTTTATCGGATGTCGGCCGGAAGTCGGGGTTGCGGGGATCGCGAAAAAACGGCTCGTGCGATACGCTGTCGCTTTGGCGGACTCTGGTCACAAGCATGGGCTCAGAGCAAGTCGCGGCGAGGATCCCGGACGGACTGGGTGCGGTCGTGATGCGTCGGTTTAACGCGGAGCGAGAGAGATGGAGTTGGAACGACTGGTGACCGACATTCGGGGTCTCTATCTGGAGATGTTGGAGGACGCGCTCCAAGAAGCTGGCGAAGGCGCCGATGTCCAGATCAAGGTCGAGCCTCTCCTCGAACAAGATCCGGACGTCGAAGCGGAGGGCCCTTTGACCGACGGTCTGCCGAGCCGCTGTGATCTCGCTGTGTTCCGCGAAGGGGACCTGGAGAGTCTGCAAAACGTCGAAGCCGACGAGATGTTCGATTTCGAGCCGGTCGAATTCGCGTGGGGCGATGACCTGCAGATTGTCTTGCTCCCGTTCTCTTGGGACAGCTTGGCGTTGCTGATCCCCGGCGAGGCCGATCGAGACTGGGACCCGTTGCGCGGTTGGTTCTCGAAGTGGGCCAAGCCCTCGACCGAGGATGCGAAGCCAGGCGAATTGGTCGAGGCGTGCCATCGCATCTCCGAGCCGTTCTTCGACGGTGAGTCGACGCTCATCACCATCGACCTGGGCTCGGCGCCGGTCGAAGCGTTCGAGGGATTGCTCGACGCCCTCGTCGAATTGGACTGCAAGGAAGCGACGATTGGCAGTGTCGATGCCGACTTCGCCAGCGAGGAAGCCGAAGGCGACGACGACGGCGAAGAGGGTGATGAAGGCGATTGGGAAGACGCCGAGGACTCGGACGACGAGTAGTCGTCTCTTGCGTTTCACTGGGCCGCGGAATAGGACGAGAGTCCGGATCCCGTTCGTGGCCCAGTGATTCCGTTTGTTACTTCTTCCGTGCTAGCCAGCGGTCAGGTTGCTGGGAAGGATGCCTCACGCCGAAGATCAGAATCTCGGTGCCCAAGATGTCCTACAGAATAACGTGCGGAAAACGGTTGAGAGGCCAATAGCGAAGGTCGAATCGCTCGAGAGATCGTCGCTCGGGATCTTGTATCAACGCGTCAAGGGCGGATTCAAGTTTGCCTGTAAAATCGACGCCGAGACCGGGCGTTCGTGATTCGTACCAATCGGCGGCTTGGGTGAGGTCGTCAGAGAACAGTGGATGGAAACGGGTAGTCCTACCCATTTCGCCAATCCGCGATGCGGCGAGTCACTTCTTCGTGCGTCATGCCTAGTCGTGGATCAGCAATCATCTCGCTTTTCCGGCGATTGGCCTCCGTGATCGCCCATTCTGGTACCGGCAGGGATCCTGACCCTGCGAGATCGTCCCAGATTCTCTGCACCAGTAGAAGCTTTTCGTCGTCCGGCAGCGCCCGAATGGCGTCAGTGTAATAGTCCATCATCGACCTCACCTGAGATACGGAAGCTGCTGGAATCAGTTCCTCGTTGGCACTTAATTGTAACACACCACCACATCCATCCTCGGCTGTGGATTTGCACTGCTGGCACCGGCGTCTTGAGAAAATTCGCGCCTATCCGACTGGCGAAGCAGTTTTGAATAGCCTTCGCGTTTCTTGGTGTTCGCTGAGCCGAGCTCTACGATTTGGGCCGCTCGATTTGGACCGGAGAGTTGGTTGGCGCGGCGGAAGGGAACTTGAGACGGCAGCAGCCGAGGTCGATCTCACCCCGTTTGGCGGCCTCCGCCGCCTCCGCCGATAGCGAGTATCGGACTCCTTTTCCCTCTCGCTCGGCGACCACCATGCCGGCCTCGCGCAAGACTCGCAAATGGTGGCTGAGCAACGTTTGCTCAACGCCAAGCGGCTCGTTGATTTCCGCGACTCGCTTGGGACCGTCGAGCAGCGATCGGAGGACCGCCAATCGAGTCTCGTCGGCGATTACCTTCAAGCGTTCCGAGCAAGTGCCATTATCGTCGTGGCTCATGGGATGTTTCCGTACGCGACTTGCCCGAATGGACGTGCCAAGACGTGGACTCGGCCAATTTGAGCGGCCACCAAGAGCCGCATCCGACCTGCAACGGGAATCGGTCGGCGAAGAGCCCGCCAACCGCCGCGACCACAAACGCCTAACTTGGCTTGACCGCGAATACCTTGACGCTGGCAGCGTACTCGTTGACATCGTAACGGGTCAACAACTCCGCGAGTCCCGCATGGAGGGACTCCGAAGTCTCGTCCTCCGACCCGCAACAGCCGCCTCCAACATTCGTGGACGAACAGCAACCGCCACCGAGGACGGGCAGTTCAAAAGTCGTGGTTGGTTCGACGGTTGTCATCGACGGGGAACAACAGCCGGCTTGGTCGCCCGCCAAGGCATAGGCGTTCAGGTCGGCTTGAGCATCGATGATCTGAACTTCCGAGAAGCCCGCTTCGCGCAGTCCCGTTTCGTACTCTTCCAGGGAAATGGCTCCCGCGATACAGCCGACCAACGCGGCGATGTCGTTGGCAAGTTCGGGAGGTAGCGGCTTCTTCAGCGCGATATCGCTTACCGCGACTCGCCCGCCCGGCTTCAACACTCGCGCGATTTCACGAAACACGGCCGGCTTATCGGGAGCCAGATTGATCACGCAGTTGCTGATCACGCAATCAACCGAACCTTCCCGCAGCGGCATCGCATCGATTCGGGCCTTGTGAAATTCCACGCAGCCGGGCATCACGCCTCCGTTCGACTGAGCCGCGTTGCGCCGCGCCAGGTCCAGCATCGAATCGGTCATGTCGATGCCAATCGCCTTGCCTTTCGAGCCGACTCGTTTGGCGGCGAGCAACACGTCGATTCCCGCGCCACAGCCAAGATCGACCACGACCTCGCCTTCCCGCAGACTCGCCATCGCCGTGGGATTACCGCACGAGAGCCCGAGGTTGGCCTCGGCGGGAATCGAGGCGAGTTCCTCCGCGCTGTAACCAAACGCCTCGGCGACTTGCTTCACGCCCGGCTGATGACCGGAAAGCCCGCTACGGGCCGCTTCGGCATACTTCGCCTCGACGATCGAGGTGATGGAATCGGGCGACTCTTGGGAGTGGCTCATCGTGTCATCCATTTTTTGAATAGCGGCGGGGCGAACAACCGCTTGATCATCCGCGGCCCGTGCGCCGCGGTACCCTGCCCCTCGGATCGTATCGCGCGCGACGTTGGATCGACAATTGCAATCCGATTCAAGCCAGACCGGTCGTTTTGTCCAAGGACTCGACCGCTCCCACCTGCGTGGAAATCGGCGAGCCACTTGGTTTTGGTCGACTTCGGTTCACTCATCGCGGACTTCCCAGAGCGGGCGATCGCCGAGCATGACGTGCAGTCGCTGGGTCTCGGCGAAATTGATCGGAACGGTCGAACCGAGTCCTTCGATCATCAAGGCCCCTTGGACGTCGAACCACTCGGTGAAGGCGCTGACACGTTGAGCCGCGGTGTCGTAGGTGAGCTGCCCCTCGGCACGACTCGGCACCAGCTCGGCCGAGACGATCTTGAAGGGCAGATCACTCGGCTCCTCGCCATCGGGAGGCTCGTAGGTGAGGCGATGAACGAATTGGAACTGCCATTCGGCTGGAGTCGCCTTTTGGCGTTCGTACAAGCTCGTCCCGAACCAACTACCGAGGGGACCGAAGTCATGAGTCATTTGTCGTTCCAACGGCCGCCGCCCTTGAATCGGCTCGATCGGACTGAACATCGTGAGCTGCGAAAGTTCCTTCCAACCATCCTCATCCAAGACGGTGGAAATGAGAGTTCCGGCCTCCCCTTCGACGGTTACCTCGGCCACGTCACTATCGGCCGCTGGGCCCGATCTCCAGTCGATCACTTCTCCCAGGCGATTGACAGTGAACTCAAATTGCCAACCCTTCAACTTTCGCAGGCCAGCTTGAATCGAGGGGCGACTAATCGGATCCGCGTTGATCAAAACGGCGTCCAGGACCGTTTGGGAAACGTGTCGGTGCCCGTGCTCATCCTCGGGCGCGATCAGCAACTCGGAGCGAAGTTGATAATGGAGTTCTTGCCTGACCGGTGCCGCCAGTAACTCGAACTGGCTCATCCGCACGATATCCGCCGATTGATACACCTTCGTGCGTTCCACCGGCTCGCCCACCGCGGCCATGGCCTCGGGCGCGTCATCCGCCGGGTTGGCCTCCGGGGCGGGTGAGGCGTCATCGGTGGGATCGGTCGTCACCGTGGAACGACCGTCCGGTAGGTCCGTGTCATCGGTGCCGGCGGTCTCGCCGCTCGTGGAGTCGCCCGTGCCATCACCGGATGAGTCAACGGAAGTCGTGGAGCCCGAAGAAGTCGTCGATCCCGTCGACGAGTGCGAGCCTAGTGAGGAGGTCGAGCCTTCACTCCCGGAGTCATGAGTCGCTGGGGCCGCCCCGCCTGCCGCCGGTCCGCTCGGTGTCGTGCCGGGGGGCGCCGCGGAGTTGCTCGGGAGAGCCGGCGAAACGGTCGCGGGGGTCTGCCGATCCAAGGCGTCCAAGCGACTCGGCGGCGATGAAGCGGGCTCGACTCGTTCGCTCACTTCTCGTGGTTCGCCGAAGGAGGCGTGCAGGATCCAGCCCGCCTGTAGTCCAATCACGAACGTCAGAAAGCAACCGACGGCCAAGCCAATCAGCCAAGGAAACGCATGGGATCGAGACTCGAGTCGTCGGACCGGTTCCACACTCCGAGCGGCCGCGGCACGAGGTTCTCGATACGCGGAGCTCGGCATGCCGAGTCCCTCGGGGGCGGCGTCGGGCACGCTCGCCGCTGGCGGCGCTGACTTGCCCATCGCGGGACGAGCGGCGATAGGCGGCGGGCTTGCGGGCTCGCGGCGATTGCCGGAGGTGGTCGCGGACGCGCCGTTCGGTTTGGTTGGCGCAGCGAACTCCGGGATTTCGGTTTGGTCGAGACGAACCCAATCGGATTCATCCTGCCGACAAACGAGAGTGTCGTCTCCGAAATCCCCGCGCGACCACCAGCGTGCCAGCTTTTCAGTGGGGAAGGGACCGATCGCCTTGCCGTGCGATCGCACGTACCAAAGGTTGTCGCTGGACATCGCGTGCCCTCCCCTGGACTGGAACGACTGAGTGCTGGCTCCGAGTCCGTCTCACATGGTAGTCCGAAAGCCCGGTCGAAATGGGCTGCCTATCGTGCTGGCCAATGACAGCTCCGCGTGGCGAGCCTCGAATCCTTATCCTACTCCGACTTAAGCCCGGAACGCTCCAACCAATCAAAGAAGACTCGGTGCCACAGCACGCCATTCTGAGGCTGTTGCACCCAATGTCCTTCTCCGGGGAAGTAAAGGAAACGCGAGGGGACTCGCTGCACTTGAGCCGCGGTGAATGCTTCCATGCCCTGGGTTACCGGCACTCGGAAATCGAGTTCACCGTGGATGACCAATAACGGTGTGTCCCAGTTCCCGATGAATCGATGGGGAGAAAACCGAGCATAACGATCGGCCGCCTCTTGGCTCTTCCAGTACGGGCCTCCGAGATCCCAATTGACGAAGAAGAGCTCTTCGGTCGCTCCATACATCGACTCGAGATTGAACACGCCGCAGTGTGCGATCATCGAATGGAATCGACCTTCGTGGTTGCCCATGAGCCAGTAAACCGTGTAGCCACCGAAGCTGGCTCCCACCGCCCCGCGCCGAGCCGTATCGATGTAGGGCTCGCGCGAGATGTCGTCCGTCGCGCTCAGCAAATCACGCATCGCTTGGCCTCCCCAATCACCGCTGATTTGGTCATTCCAGTCCTGACCAAAACCAGGGAGTCCGCGTCGATTGGGAGCGATGATGACATAGTCGTTGGCCGCCATCAGGTGGAAGTTCCAACGATAGGAAAAGAACTGACTGATCTGGCTCTGGGGACCGCCCTGGCAATAAAGCAACAAGGGCCACTTCTTGTTCGGATCGAACTTGGGCGGATAGATCACCCAGCACATCACATCGGCGCCATCGCTACCAGTCACGATGCGGCGCTCCACCGTCGGGAGTTCCAACGTCGCGTAGATATCGTCATTGGCGTGGGAGATCGGTGTCGCGACACCGCTGGCGATCTCCAGTAGATAGACCTCGTCGGGACGAATCATCGAATGCCGAGTCACGACGGCTTGGTTTCCGCCCGGCAACAGCTCCACCAAGTCCCAATCAAAATCGCCTCCCGAGAGCTGCCGCATCTCGCCCGTCGAGGTTCGCTGAAAAAGCTGTGCGGTGCCGAAGTACTCACTGCTGAAGGCGATGCCTCCCCCTTCGACGTAAGTCGTGCCATGGGCGTTTTGATCGAGGCCCGCCGTGAGTTCGCTAAGGCTGCCCGTGTTCAGGTCAAGCTGCATGACTCGATTGCGATCCGATTCAAACCCCGCGCGCTCCATCGAGTGAAACGAAAGTTTCGAACCATCGGGGCTAAAGAAGGGATCGTTGTCGTAGCCGGGCCGCCCCGCCGATACGATCCGGGCCGACTCAGGCTCGCGGATGTCGATGAGCCACACGCTTGAGTCGGTTGATTCGGCCGGGAACTCGGCGATCTTGGTCGTGTAGGCCAGACGAGTCGAATCGGGATGCCAAGCGAATTGTTCGCTCCCGCCAAACGGAGCGACCGGGCAATCGTTCTTTTGCCCCGGCATCAAGTCGCGAGGCTCGAGCGCGTTGCCTTCCGCGTCAATCTCGCTGACATGTAGGTGTGAGTAGGCGTAGTCATGCCACGCATTCCAGTGCCGGTACATCAATGAATCGATGATACGAGCATCGGCCTTGGGGAGATCGGCGTAGAGTTCATTGACGGTCGGATCGAGCTTGATATCGAGCGTATGAGCGAAGCGATCGCCACTCGGCGCTACCTTGACGTTTTGGGCTCCATCCTCGAGTCGAGTGACTTGACGCGGTTCGCTAGAACCATCAGCCTCCAGCCGCCAACGATACAGCTGCGGTGCCGCGGGCTCTTGCCCCTCACGACTTCCGACGAACCACAACGTCTCCGCCTCGCCGGTAGCCGTCCATTGCACATCACTTATCGACTTCCAATCCTCGAGCAGCAGTTGCTCGGAAGGT
>JAGQPS010000263.1 GCA_020426595.1 Planctomycetales bacterium | reverse complement strand
GCACGATGAGAGTGAGCCCGATCACCTTGGCGACCGACAAGGTATTCTGCACCCGGATCCCCGCCCGCACGCCCATCAAGTTGGAACCGGTCAACGCCAGGATCGCGAGAAGCGCCAGAATGGCTCGAGTCATCGGATCGTCGATCCAGTCAAGAAACGCGGGAACCGACTCGGCTAACTTGGTTCGCACGAGCAGCGTCTTGAGGAAACGCAGTCCGTATTCGGAAAAGACCAAGGCGACGGCGCCGACGTTGGCCGGCCTCACGATCCAAAACTCGCACCAAACAAAAAAGAAGCCGACTCGCCGGCCATAGGCGCGAGTCAGGTAGTGGTAGTCGCCGCCGTGGTGCGGAAAGGCCGACGCCAGCTCCGCGTAGCACAGTGCCCCGCTGACCGCGATGCCGGCTCCCAACAGCCAAGCGAGGCAGAGCACCGCGGCCGGTAACCACGACTCAACCGCCGGCAAGGCCGCGATCCAAGCAAACTCGAGCAACCAGGCGGCGAGCAACGAGGAGTGGTGCGCGATCGAGGGCAGGGTCATGTAGATGCCGCTGCCGATGATGATGCCGACGATCACGCAAACGGAATCGAAGAGGGAAAGCGTCGGCCTCGCCGCGCCTTTCGTTTCGCTTGACGCGGCTTGAGCGGCGCTGGACGAGTCCGGAGAATGCAATGCCATACAGCCGAATCCAATGGATGAAGAGTCGTGGCTCGAGCGAACGACCGGTTCCCGCGATCTCCCGGCGTGGCAAGAGACGTTCCGGTGTGACGTGAGCGATAAGTTGCAATGCTAAATCACGGGCGGCCACTGTCGCCAGGATGCCAAGCAGCGCCAGGATATCAGCGGGCGACGATGTCGTTACCGAGACCGCCGAGTCCTATTCGCCCAAGGGCCGTGCGCGGCACGGCGACATGGACCAGACGAAGTCCGCGAACCGCTGGAAGGCGCTGGGCCTTTTTCCCTCCAAGAAAGCATGTGGCCATGAGCCATCGATTTGATGAGCCCGAGTCGAATCAGCCGCCGCGCGGCCTTCCCTCATCCGAAGACGGAAATCCCACGTCGGACGAAGCCGCGGTGACCGGCGCTCGGCGCCCTCCCACCGCCGCGGAACAACGGGAAGCCGCGTGTTTGCGAGCCGCGTCGAACTTCACCGTGACGGGACTTCCCGCCGTGCCTCCCATCGTACCGGCGGCCGTGTGGGAGTGCGAAAGCACGGAGCACGCCGATGCTTTGCTGAGCCATGCGGCTCCTGGCTACGTGTACCAGCGGGACGGTCATCCCAACGCCGATTGGCTCGCGGAGCACATTCGTTTGTTGCATGGAGCCGAGAATGCGGCGGTAACGTCCAGCGGGATGGCCGCGTTGTCGGCCTGGCTCCTCGCTCATGCCAAAACCGGCGATCGCCTGTTCGTCTCGTCGCAGCTTTATGGCCGCAGCCTGCTGTTGCTCGACCAGGAAGCACGGCGCTGGGGACTGGAACCGATCATCGTGGACGTGACCGATCCCGCGGCTCGACAGGCGGCTTGGGCGAGGCGACCCGCGCTCGCCGTGGTGGAGACAATCGCCAATCCTTGCTTGCGAGTCGCCGATGTGCCGCGACTGGCCGAGGAGGCCCATGCGGTGGGAGCCCGATTGCTGGTCGACAACACGTTCGCGACGCCCCTGGTTTGCCAGCCGCTCGGTTGGGGCGCGGATGAGGTGCTCGAGAGCCTCTCGAAGCTCATGAACGGACATGGAGATTTGATGCTTGGCGCCTTGGCGGGGCGAGGCGACCACTGGGATCGGATCGAGCAAACGATCTCGACCTGGGGCCTAGCGAGCGGACCTTGGGAGGCCTGGCTGGCTCAACGTGGCCTCGGGACCTTGGGCCTGCGGGTGGCTCGAGCCTGCCGCACCGCATCGGAGCTGGCGATTGCCTCCACGCGGCATCCGGCGATCGCGCGGGTCGATTTTCCAGGGCTCGCTCAACATCCCGACCATGAGTTGGCTTGCCGTCTGTTCTCCACCGACGATCAGGGAAATACGCTCTTCGGGCATGTCGTCACGGTGCACCTCAAGGGAGGCCGAGCGGCCGCCGATCGCCTAATCGCCGAATCCAGCCATTTTCCGTTTTGTCCCTCCTTGGGTGAGCTCCGTACCACGCTTAGCCACCCACAATCGACGAGTCATCGCGGCCTGACCGAGCCGGCTCGCGAATCTCTGGGGATTGGAGGGGGAACGGTGCGAATCTCGGTGGGGATCGAGCCAACCGCGTGGGTCCTGGACGGATGGCTCGCGGGACTCGACCGTTTGCCGACAAATTGAGCCGAATCGCCGAAAGAGGGCGAATCGCGGGCAGGCTTTCCCTTTGGATTCGCTGGACCACTCTTCGGGAAAGCGGTACCATGAGTGATTCTCGAGGGAGTAATCATGCAACGCGTGACGCCCTCGGAACCGATCGTCGCACTGAGGGGCGCTGGCCTTGGAGGCCTGAGTCGTCGAGGCGGCTCGTTCGCACCATTCCTCTTCCTGCCTTTCGTCGTCACGACGGAGTGGCTTCTGAGTGGATTGAGTCGACGCGAGTCTGGAGGGTGGAGCCATGCGGATTCCACGATCTCGACACATTGCCCGGCTTCCGTTTCCGCGGAGCCCGGTTCCGACATCTCGGGTGGTCACGTTGTTTCAGGTATTGGATGTATGGCGAAAGACGACGCGTTTGAAGTAAGCGGAACGGTAACCCAGGCTTTGGCCAACACTCGGTTTCGAGTGGAGCTGGAGACCGGAATGGAAGTGTTGGCTCACGTGGCCGGCAAGATGCGGAAGAACTTCATCCGAATTGTCCCCGGCGACAAGGTGCGGGTGGAGCTTTCTCCCTACGATTTGACCAAGGGTCGAATCGTGTATCGCGAACGTTAAGACAACGTTCAGGGCTCGCTGGCTGGCGGGCCCGTCTGGGGTCGAGTGATCCCCTAGAACAGAGTGAGTCTCCGGTTCAATGGAAAGCGGGAGCAGCGATCCGCCGCGATCCATTGGCTCCGCCATGGATTGACTCCTTTCTCCGAGCTCCGTGGCGTGGCGTCTCTCGATTTTCACGCCGGCGTCTCCGCTCGCATGTCAGTCCGACCGCCGAGCCCCGCGGCGTGGAACCCGGTTGGAAAACCGGCGCGTCAGTTTTGATGTCGCGCTCTTCACGCTCCGCCCAAGACGCCCATGCCAAAAGCGTTGGAAAACTAAAGGAAACCCGAAGCGTGAGCGAGGGATTCTTCGACGTCTCCAACAAGCCGGCAACTCGTTACGCCACCAACACTTCCGCCTAGCCCAATGCCTGAAAGCGCAACATCCAAGAGCGTGAGCGAGGGATTCTTCGTCTCCACGATCAACTGGTCAGCGCTACGCACAAGCAATCGTCCCAGCCTGTCACGAAAAGTGCGCTGTCAACTTCTCGCCTCGAGGCTTGTGCAATCGCCCTCTCCGATTCGGGCGATCGCCGCCGCGACGGTATCGCGTGCCATTCCCCTCCCTTGATCATGGGACGCCGAGCCTGTGGATCGCCGCGAGATCGTTGAATTCCGGCGTCTTCCGAAACTTGCCGTGACCACCACGGGTAACGAAACAAGGAGGGTGGGTGACTTTCTCGACGATGGCTTGCGCTTGCGGACATCGGTCGAGACGCTATTCCCGCCTTTCATCCTTCCGTGCGAGGCACGATGGTCCCAGACGCGGCGTCCCCGCGTACCGTGTGGCATCGGCCGGTAATCCCTCGACTTGGTATGGGCTTGGTAGCGAGCCTTGGTCGTGGCAGGGAAACGGACGGAGGGGTCATTGAGCCAAATCAAGATCGGTGCGATCTTTGAGAACCGGTCGTCGGTTCGTCGTTCCGCTTCCAAGGAGCTTCAGCGTGAAGAAATCCGTCGTGCGTTGGTGTGTGGGCGCGGTTGCCGCCCTGCTGGCATTGTTGCCAGCTTCGTTTGCTCAGGCCCAGTCGGGTGATCCCGCTCCGGCCTTGGTCGTGACCATCGGGCCTGCCGATGCGTTGCTCAAAGATATCGGCTACCTGACCAAAACGGCTGGCCAAGCGCAGGCGGGTGGCTTCCTGCAGATCATGGCGGGGCAGTATTTGGCGCCGATGGACCGAGAACGTCCGGCTGGCGTTTACATGTCGCTCGACACCGGGATGCCTGTTCCCGCGGCGTTCCTGCCGGTCGCCGATTTTGATGGTTTCGTTTCGATGATCGCCGATCAAGTCGGAGTCGATCCGGAAATCGATGGCGACATGACGATCATCGCGATGAATGGCGGTGAGGATCTTTATCTGATCCAACAAGGTGATTGGACCTACGCGTCGAACCAACCCGATGCGTTGAGCAACCTGCCGAACGATCCGATGGACCTCATCGAGGGCCTCGAGGACTACGACATCGCCGTGCGCGTGTTTGGCCAAAACGTGCCTGGCCCGATGAAGGCGATGGCGATCGATGCCATGCGTGGTGGGTTCGAGGATGCGCTCCGCAACCTGCCTCCGGAGCAAGCCGAGATGCAACGCGAGATCCAAGGTCGCAACTTGGAGAACCTCGCCAATCTGATCACCGAATTGGACGAGCTGACCGTCGGCTTGGCGATTGACCAAGAGGCGGGTGAGCTGCGACTCGACATGATCGCCACGGCTCTCGACGGCTCGGTCATGGCCGAATCGGCCAACAACCAAGTGGGCGCCGTCAGCAGCTTCCTTGGCTTCCTGAGCGATAACGCCGCGGTTTCGATGAATGGCGTTTCTCGGTTGGGCGACGATCAGATCGCTCAAGCGACTCAGTCCTTTGACTCGCTGTTCTCGGCTTTCGTTCGTCAAATGGAAGACGAAGGCTCGATGAGCGACGAGGAACTTGACATCGCCAAGGGGATCCTCGACACGTTCCAATCGTCCCTCGAGGCGACGGTCGAAAGTGGCAAGATGGACTTCGGCTTCCAAATGTTGCTGGACGCCGACAACGCCAGCATCTCGGGCGGCGGTTACTTCCTCGAGACGGACAAGATCGAGGCCAAGGTCAAGGAGCTCGTCGCTCTCGCTCGCCAGGAAGCCCCTCCAGGCGTTCAGTTCAACCTGGACGTGATCAAGGAGAACGGCATCAACTGGCACGAAATCGTGATTCCCGTGCCCGATGACCAAGACGAGGCGTACCAAATCTTTGGTGACTCGGTTTCGATCTGGCTGGGTGTCGCCGACGAAGCGATCTACTTCTCGGCCGGCAAGAACGCTCAAGAGGCGGTTCTCGAGGCGATCGCGGACAGCGAGTCGGCCCAACAAACCGAAGGCCGCAACTTCGAGATGAATGCCGATATCGGCAAGATCGTGGAGTTCGCCGGCACGCAAGAGCCTTCGGCCGCGATGGTGGCCGATATGCTCGGCGACTTGGAGCCAACCATCTCGCTCTACGGCGATGTGGTCGAGAACGGTTCCCGCACGCGTCTGGTGATTCGCGAGGACGTGATCAAGGCCATTGGTCAAATCACGGCCCAATTCGGTGGCGGTGGAGCCAACTTCTAAGTCGGTCTCCGCCCTCCACGGCCTGCTCCTCGAGTATCGGCCGCGAATGTACCGCGAGGCTCGCCATGAACCAAGGTTCTTGGCGAGCCTTGTTTATTTCTTGATGGAGCTCCCGAACGTCCCCACGGCAATGCTTGCTGGCCCTTCGAGCGACCGGATCGTGCGCCGAACGGCCCGGCCTGACGAGATGGATTTCGATCGGAGTGAGCCAAGGGAACTTCGCGCTCAGGTATCTCGAACGATTGAGTCACGAGCCTGGGCGTCTTAGCATGGAGGATGTCAGGCTGCATGACTCGGCCTGATAACCCCTTCCGTAGCTCCCCCCCGAACGCTCCTGCCACGAGGTAAGAAAGTGCCGTCACGCGTACCACTCGGGGCTCGGTCCGAGTCTCCACGGCCTCGTGTTTGGCGGGGATGCCGTCGCTCGGACCTTCATTGCAGGGGCCTTCGTTGTTCGAGCCTCGCGATCTGGGCTTGTGCGGTATCCTTGCTCGGCGTTTTGACGTTGCCCCGACTCGGCACCGCCCAAGATGAGACAGCGGTCGCGTCGAGCGAGGACGAAAATTCATTTCACCAAGCGGCGGCTCCGTATCTGGCTCGGTTCTGCGTGTCTTGCCATGAGGCGGGCGATCCGGCTGGTGGACTCGATCTCTCGCGGGAGAGCGGCTGGCGAGCTGGCGGTGATTCTGGCGAGCCTACCGAATCGGTCGCCAAGTTGGATCCGGGACAACGATTCCCGCGGGCGGTGTCCACGCTCATCGGTCAACGCATCTTCTCGCATGAGATGCCTCCCGAGGATGCGGCGGAGCAACCGACCGACGATCAAACCGCGAGGTTCTTGGCTTGGTTGGAAGCCGGAGGCGAATGGCCCGCCGACGCGCGGGTGGATCCATTCGCCGTCACGACCGAAAGCCGCGCGGGGCGAGACTGGTGGTCACTGCAGCCGCTCAAGCAAGCGCCGACACCGCGACTCGATACGGCGCTCGAGGGTCCGACCGCGAACCGCTCCCATTCCCTGGCCGGCCCGATCGACGCGTGGCTCGAGACGGCCCGCCGCCAGCGTGGACTCATCGCCAACCCACTTGCATCGCGCCGCACGCTCTTGATTCGCGCTTCGCTCGATCTGATCGGATTGGCTCCAACGCTCGAGGAGGTCGAGCGATTCGAACGCCAAACGCGTCCCGACGCGTGGGAACGCGAAATCGATCGTCTCCTAGCCTCGCCCCAATTCGGTCCGCGGTGGGGTCGACATTGGCTGGACGTGGCTCGTTACGGAGACACTCATGGATACGAGCGTGACTTTCCCCGAGCGCATGCGTGGCGGTATCGCGATTGGGTGATCGACGCGGTCAATCGCGACTTGCCCTTCGACCAATTCGTCGTGGATCAAGTGGCGGGGGATGTCCACGCGAACGCATCGGACGAGACGGTCTTGGGGACCGGGTTTCTTTCTTCCGGCCCGTACGACGTGACCGGTCTGGCCGAAACGCCGAGTCCCGTGCTGCAACGCATGGCTCGAGCCGAGGAGCTCGACGACATGGTGAGTACGACGGCCAACGCCTTCTTGGGCCTCACTCTGCAATGTGCTCGATGTCATTCCCATAAAGTCGACCCCATCACGCAGCTCGACTATTACCAGTTCACCGCTCTGCTATCCGGAGTTCATCGTGGCGACGTCGCCGCGCTGCCCGCCTCGGAACGTGCGCGACGCGAGCGACAACGCGACGAGCTTAGGGGTCGACTGGCGGAAATCGAGAGC
>JAGQPS010000262.1:2733-7320 GCA_020426595.1 Planctomycetales bacterium | reverse complement strand
AGCCTTTCCAAAATTCCTTGTTTCGCGGCGGAGTCCCGGCTCGCTCGCTTTCCGCTGCGGCTCGCTTTCCGCCGCGGCTCGCTGGGTCGGTCGCGAATCGCCAACGCGAGATCAGCTTCAGCCTTTTCGTTCGAGTTCGTATTTCTCGGTCATCGCTCGGTTCGCGGAATGCTCGGTGATGTAGAGCAGATCGTCGGACTCGCTTCCCGACTGGCGTTGCCGTCGTAGATCACGCAGATCGATGACGGCGACGAACGATGTAAAGCCGAGCCAGATAAGAGTCTCCAGCCACTGGCCGCGAAAGGCCAGCAGTGCGGTAGGAGCGGCCAGAATCACGGCCCATACGGTGAGGTAGGCCTTGCCTTGCCAGGTGCGAGGCTTGAGTCCCAAGGGTCGGCTGGCGGGTTGAAACCAACTTGCGTCTATGAACATCACGCCACCTCTTGTGAGTTGCGTCTGGCTCCACGAAATCAGACCGCCGCCACGAGTGCGCGGTCGTGAAGGTTGTTCGCGGGCAGCGCCTCGATCTTGCCGGCTTGTGTCCAGATTCGGTCGCACGTTCCTGGAGGCTACACCAACGAGGTAGGCGGCTCCCCCTCCGCTCGGGCACGAATCCCTCGAGCTCGCCATGGCGGCGTTCCGCGACTTCGCCACGAGTCTTACTCGTCGCCAACTCTGGTACACGTCGCCAAGTCTGGCATCGAGGCCCAGTGGCATGATCAAGGCCCAGTGGCATGAGCGTGCTACGGAGAGCGTGCGTTGAGCCTCGTTCCAGGGCGATTTCAATCGAGCCGTGGGTTGCGGCGATCGCTCTTCCGCTGCGATGTTTTCTTTTTCTCTTCCAACCGTCGGCGAATCGACGACTTGGACGGTTTGGTCGGACGCCGCTTCTTGGGTGCCACCAGGACTTCGCGGACCAAGGCCACGATCTTGTCATGGCAGTCGGTCAAGTTGCGTTCCTGGCTACGGTACTTCTGGCTCGAGATCACCAGTTCGCCTTCGACGGTCAGCTTGGAACCGTGCTTGGCGAGGAACCGCTCCTTGACGTCGTCGGGGAGGGATGGGCTCGCTTGTACCGCCCAGCGCACGACGGCCTTGGTCGAGACTTTGTTGACGTTCTGTCCCCCCGGTCCGGAACTTCGCACGAACGTGACGCTGAATTCCGCTTCGGGGATCTGGACTCGCGCGCTGATCTCCAACATGGTGGTCACTCGTTCTCCAGGGACGCCGGTGGTTCCCCCCAACGGCTCGCCCTATCATACCGGTTCGAGGTGAAAAGCCAGGCGGGACTTCCAAGTTCGGCTCGCGTCCACCTTCACGTTTGGCATTTGCGTTCCCGATCTTGAGTTCCGTTCGGAGGCTTGACCGATGAACCGATGGCTTCGCAAGCGACGTTTTCGCACCGGTCTGTTGATGGCTTGGGCCAGTCTGCTGTGCTGTGGGCAACTCGCGTGCGGTCAAACGTCGGTCCAGGAGCCGACCTTCGTCACGACCGATGAACCGGCCGCTCCGCCCGAGCGACTCGGGAGGCGCGTCGAGGGAGACGACTGGCCAACTCTGCTGGGCCCACGGCAAGACGGTATCTCCAACGAAACGGGCATTCGGACCGACTGGAACCAGGACGCTCCGCCCATCATTTGGGAGTTGGAGGTCGGCGAGGGCTATGCCATTGGCTCGACCGCGTTGGGCCGGTACGTGCATTTCGATCGGGTCGGAGACGAGGCTCGTGTGCGGGCGCTCAACGCGGAAACGGGCGAGTCGCTTTGGGAATTTCGCTACGAAACCGACTACGTCGACATGTATGGATACGACGGAGGCCCGCGGTGTTCGCCAGTCATCGATGAAGGTCGAGTCTACGTGTTCGGCGCCGAGGGGATGCTGCACTGCCTCGCTCTCGCCGATGGTGCCTTGGTTTGGAAACGCGACACGAGCGAGGAATACGGCGTGTTGCAAAACTTCTTCGGTGTTGGCAGCACGCCCGTGGTCCTGGGCGACCAGTTGTTCGTCATGATCGGCGGTAGCCCCCAAGCCGATCAAGACTTGGGGCGTGGTCGCTTGGACGAGGCGACCGGAAATGGATCGGCCATCGTCGCGCTCGACAAGCGCACGGGGGAGGAACGCTGGCGAGTCTCGGACGAACTCGCTTCCTACTCGTCGCTCAAGACGGCCCACATTCTCGATCGCGATTGGGTCCTGGCATTTACTCGCGGAGGCTTGTTGGGGGTCGAAGCCGAGACGGGAATGACCCACCACTTTTTCCCATGGCGAGCTCCCATGCTCGAGAGCGTGAACGCCTCGATGCCGGTCGTCGTCGGCGACCAGGTGTTGATCAGTGAAACGTACGGACCTGGAGCGGCCATGTTGCGGTTGACCAACGAAGGGTGGCAAACCGTTTGGGCGGATCCCGAACGATCGCGAGTCAAGAAATTGCAGACTCACTGGAACACGCCGGTCCACGTCGATGGATACGTGTATGCCTCGAGTGGACGCCACACGCAGAATGCCGAGCTGCGCTGCGTGCGATGGGAGGACGGCGAACTGCAATGGAGCGTGCCCGACTTAACTCGCTGCTCCCTCACGCTCATCGATGGCCACTTGCTGTGCCAAGGTGAATATGGCGAACTGCGACTCTTGAAGGTCGATCCGACGGAATTCCAAGAGGTGGGGCGACTCGAGCTGACGCGCGCGACGGCCACGGGACTACGCCGACCGTTGCTCGGCTACCCTTGCTGGGCCGCCCCGGTCGTTTCGCATGGACTGCTCTATGTGCGCGGTGTGGACCGTGTCGTTTGCCTGGAACTCATTCCCGCCGAGTGAACGGATCGCATGCGAACGAGCTCTCTTCTTTTGACGACGAACCCAACGAGCCGAAGGCACGGTGCGACGGGAAGCCCCTCGCTGCTCGGCATTTGTATTTAAGGAAGAACATGGACGCAACGGAATCGACCTGGAATCGCTTGATCGAACACGAGACGGAAACCGCGTTATTGGGATCGATTCAGTCTCTCCTCGCCTGGGATGAACGAACTGGCATGCCTCCGAAGGCGGCCGATCATCGGGCCGAGCAAATCTCGTTCTTGGCCGGCAAGATCCATGCGCGACGGACGAGCCCGGAGATCGGTGAGTGGCTCGATGAACTCGCCACCAGTTCCATGGTCGCCGATCCTCATTCCGATCGCGGCGCGACGATCGTTCAGCTCAAGCGCGACTATGACAAGCATCGCAAGATCCCGCAGCGGTTGGTCGAGGAACTCAGCCGGGCCGAGGTGCTGGGACAGCAGGCTTGGGTGGAAGCCCGAAAAGCCTCGGACTACGAGCGGTTCCAACCGTACCTCGAAACCAATTTGCGTTT
The DNA here is from genome assembly GCA_020426595.1 of Planctomycetales bacterium. Classification (GTDB taxonomy): domain Bacteria; phylum Planctomycetota; class Planctomycetia; order Pirellulales; family Pirellulaceae; genus UBA11682. Next base: position 3,968 of record JAGQPS010000262.1, on the reverse strand, counting down.
ACGTCGGGAGCAGGCGGAGGCGGTGGGCTATGGGAAATCGCCTTATGATGCATTGATCGATGACTACGAGCCGGGTGAGACCGCCGACAATCTCCGCCGCGTATTGGGCGGACTGCGGAGCGCGCTGGTCCCGTTGATCTCAGAGCTCGGCGAGGCTCCGGCGCCACCGAGCGATGCTTGCCTGCAAGGGTATTTTCCGGTCGACCGTCAACAGAAGATTGGCAAGCGAGCCGCCAAGCTGATCGGCTTCGATTTCTCTCGCGGTCGGCTCGACGAAACCGCTCATCCGTTTTGCACCGAAGCCGGGCCGCACGATCATCGCATCCTGACCCGCTACAACGTCAACTTCTTCTCGCAAGCGTTTTACGGGACGCTGCATGAAGCGGGACATGGCATCTACGATCAGGGGCTGCGTCCCGACCAGTATGGTTTGCCTCCCGGCACCTTCGCCTCGCTCGGCATCCACGAGTCTCAAAGTCGCCTGTGGGAAAACATGGTGGGGCGGAGCCGAGCGTTTTGGGAGTTCCTCTTCGACGAGACGCGGCAGCTCTTTCCCGATTCGTTGTCGAGTGTATCGCTCGATCATTTCCACGCCGCGGTCAACGTGGTGCGTCCGAGTCTGATTCGGGTAGAGGCGGATGAGGCGACCTACAACTTGCACATCATCTTGCGATTCGAATTGGAGGAAGCCCTGGTGACGGGAGCATTGGCGGTCGCCGATCTGCCCGATGCTTGGAACGCCAAGTACGAGGAGTACCTGGGTGTGACTCCGCCCGACCATGGCGACGGCGTCTTGCAGGACGTGCACTGGAGCGCCGCGTTGTTCGGTTACTTCCCCACGTACGCCCTCGGCAATCTCTACGCGGCTCATTTCTTCCAAAGCGCCGAACAGGAACTGGGCGACCTGTCCGAGCAATTCCGGCGGGGCGAGTTCGCTCCCCTGCGAAAGTGGTTGACCGAAAACATTCACCGACATGGCCGTTGCTATTCCCCGGCTCAGTTGCTGGAGCGCATTAGCGGGGAGACTCTGTCGCACGAACCGTTGCTGAACTACCTCCAGGGCAAACTTCGGCCACTGTACGGGCTCTAGAAACTTGGCTTGTCGGCCCATTAAGTCGAGGCCGAAAACAAGCCGTCTCCCGCGGACTTGGTGTAGAATCGGGAGCGTCGAGAGAATGCCTCAGGAGCCCGCCATCATGTCGATTGTCCGTTGTGTTCACTGTCAAGAAGAGGTT
>JAGQPS010000262.1:0-2634 GCA_020426595.1 Planctomycetales bacterium | reverse complement strand
CCGGCCGACGTCGAACAAGACACGTTGCTTGGCTCAATCGATCAAACCTTGCGGTTCGAGCTCGACGACAACCAACTTCGAACGTTCCTCGCGAATCGAGCGTCGACGTTGCTCGCGGAGGAAGACTCCGCGGATCGAGGCGTCGCTCTGGTCGGCAAGATCGTGGCGGTCGAGCCGGGCGAGGAGCTGGATATGTTGGTGCTCAAGCTGGGCGAGGGGAACGGCAAGACGGTGCGTGTCGCGTCTTGGCTGCCACTTCCCAATACGGTCGCCAAGGATCGGTCCGCGGTCGTGCTGGGACGAGTCGATACCGCCGAGCATATGGGCTGGGATCCAGCCGCGGCGCGCGGCAGCGTGGTTCTCGGTGGCTACGTGCTGCTGTTGCCAGACGCGGCGGACTGACGCGGTCGGCAGGGTGGGGCGAGGTTGCGCGGCATCATGACGTTTCAGCGTTACGATGTTTCAGCGAGACGATGTTCCTACGTTATGACGATGTGGCGAGAGCGCGTGCGTCTTTGCCGCGCGTCCCGCGAGTCGCTCGCATGAGGATCGTTGGACGCTCGAAGTCCTCGATTGAAAGCTGGGCCGATCGGTCTCGGCGAGTTGCCTAGTCACGGCATGATGGCCGAACACCTGCAGATGGATTCCACCATGGACGACTCTTCAGCCACCGTTCCCAATCCCGACCCACGACCGTCGGAATCGAAGATAGCCGGCGGGGCCGATCCCGGCATCACATCGGTATGGAATCACTTGGTCTATGGCCTGAGCTTGCCGGAGCGAGCGCTGCGTGCCACGACGGCGATGGTTGGAGGAGCGTTACGCGAATCGGCCAACTTGTTGGTGCCTCAAGCGTTTCGCAGTAGCCGCTCCTACTCGATCTTTGTCCAGCAGTCGCTCGATTTCCTCACCGAGAAAGTCGGGGGAGTCAAGGCCGCGGAGAACCAAGAGGCGAGTGGCGCCGACGTCGAGAACTTCGTGGCGCGCAAGGCGGTCGGGAACTTCGTGGAGTTGGCTGGGCTCGCGACGTTCCATCTTTCTCCGATGACGTTGTTGGCCGTGGTGAGCGACGTGGCTTATGGAAGCCAGACGTTTCTCAAGGAGCTGGCGGTCGAACTCAAGCGGCAGGGGGTCATTCCGCAGGATTCGACAATCGATCGCGCTTCTGACTTGCTGACCGCGATCAAGGACGCGAGTGGCACCGCGGCCGGGATGTTTGATTTGCCTCCGCTTTCCGTCGAGGGATTGCAGGAGACGATTTCGCAGACTCGCGCGGCCGTGGAACGAATCGACGTGGCGACGTTGATTCCGCAATCGGAACTCGAACGGCTCTGGAAGGAGATGCGTGAAGTCGCCGATCAGCAGCAAGTCGGACTGTTTGAACTTTCGAGCGCGATGAGTCTCTTCGCGGTGCGACGCGTGGGGGAACTCGGCGGTGGAGCCTTGTCGACCGTGCGCGTCGTCGGCAACTTGTTTGACCGTCACATCCTGGAGCACTACGCCAGCAGCCTGCGCACCATCCGGGAACAAGGTTATTACGAGACCTTGAGCGAGGTCGCGAAACCGTATTACGACGCGGTGTGGCACAACTTCTCGGTCGAGCGGCCGACCCTCACGGATGACTTGCTCTCGGGCCGTACGATTGGCAATGCTTGGCGCGGCGTGATGGGTTGGTTTGGTCCCGCGGGCGCGGCCAAGGTGGCTCCGGCCGAAACCACCGCGGCTCGTGCGGCCAATCCCATGGTACGACGACACACGGAGGATGCGTGGGACGTCACGTTGGCTCCAGGCTTGGCCGGGCTTTCCATCGCGGTCTTCTCGATTCGAGAAGCAACGGTCGGGATCACCTTGGAAGCGGAGCGGAAGCAACTCGAGACGCTACAACGCGAAGTCCTAGGCGCCGACGCCGCTGGCGGAGACGAACGACGACAAGCGATCCGAGGCTTGCTGCGCCGCGGCGGCTTCAAGCCATCGGGCCGTAGCAAGCCGGCCCAGGAGTATTTGTTGGGTGTTCTCCGCGCCGAGGAAAAGCTGCCCGAGATCCTCAACGCGGTCGATGCGCTCAACACGATTTCGGTGGTCAGCGGGTTGCCGATTTCGATGTTGGCTTTCGACCGCGTCGGCTCGCACTGGCATCTGCGATTGGGGCATCCGGACGAGGAGTTCGTGTTCAACTCCGGTGGCCAGACGATCGATGTGGGCGGGTGTATCGTCATCGAAGGACAAACCGCCTCGGATCAACCTCGCTCCGCGCTCGGCTCACCCATCAAGGATTCCGCCACGGGCAAGATTCGCGAGACGGATCGTAGTTTCGGCGTCTGCTTGTATGGCGCCGAGGAAGCGATCGACACCATTGAGCTGGAACAATGGGCCAATCGCCTGGCCGATCTGATGGCAACCGCCTGCCAAGGGTCTCGGTCGGCCATTCGTTTGCTCAGCGCTGATTGATATGACTCACTGATTGGGCTGTTGATTTAAGCCCGAGGTATTGCGATTCATGTCCAGGCAACCGGCGTTTTGGGTGCAAGAGAGCTGAACAACTGGTGACTAAGCCCCCAACGGGGGCGCCGCACCACAGCCTAGGGTCAGGAGCCCAAGCGAAGCGCGAGGCGACGCAGCCCTAGGTCAACGCGC
>JAGQPS010000261.1 GCA_020426595.1 Planctomycetales bacterium | reverse complement strand
GGCTTCGGTGCCACCGCTGGTGAAGACGAGTTCATCACAGTCGGCGCGAAGCAGCGCCGCCACGCGACCACGGGCATCCTCCAGGGCCTCTTGCGAGGCTCGCCCCAACGCATGACCACTCGACGGGTTGCCGTAATGCTCGGCCAAGAATGGCAGGATCGCCTCTTGGACGGCGGCGGCGATGGGGGTGGAGGCGTTGTAGTCCAGATAGATCTGCCGCACGAATCCGAGGCTCCGCTGATCGCCAATGTTGGTCCATGAACTTCATCAGGCGCGGAGGACCGTCGTGACAGTCGCTCCGCCCTAATGCCATCATGCTTCAGAGTTTCGACGATCAGAAGCCCAACAATCGCCGTTACTCGAGGGTTGCTCCCAAGGTGCGCTGCATGCGCCGCTCGATCACCTTGCCGTCGATGCGGATGATCTTGGTTTCAGCGATCAGATCGGTTCTGAGCAGGTCGCCAACCGACTTTTCGGCTGGCGGCGAGAACTGCACGAGGAAGGCTCCCACTTGGATCCCTTGATCGTGATAGATCGGCGGCCAGAAACTCTCGGCGCGAGTCGCGAGGCAGCGGGCCAACAACCGAGTCGCTCGACCCGAGAATCCACCGATCGCCATCTCCAAGCAACCTTGCGATTCGCGGTGGACATAGAACACGAAACCGGTGTCCTCACGCTTTTCGGGAGGCGAACAGAGAACCCAGTTCCCCTCGGGCGTTTCGTAATAGATACCCGGCGTTTCGGTCGGTTCACTCTTACTAATTCGCAGACCCGCCATGCAGGAGGGCGGGTGGGGATCGCTGTCTCGATACCGCATGAAGAACGGCAGCGCTCGATCGGTCCCCTGCTCCACATCGTCCTGGCTTTCGTAGGGCACGCAGCCAAAAGCGCTGGACATCACCAGCTCGACCACGGGGTTACTCTTCGTGCTGCCGACGCAAACAAGCGCCTTGTCGCCGCAGAACTCGTGGAAGTCGCGATAGACGAGATCCGCGCGTTCGGTCAGCTTCTCTTGGCTCGCTTGTCCCGGACTCCACACCAACGACTGTTTGAGATGTTCCGGATGCGGGAGTACCGCGCGGCTCTCACCACTCTGGAATCGAGCCGTCCCGCCTAGCGTGGTGACGCCGTTGAGGATTTCTCCTAGGAGCACCGAGTCCGCCGCGACCACATACGACACTTCCGGGACTTCATCGGCCCGAGTCGGATCCTCGGGATCGCGGCGAATGCCGAGGCAGATTTCGAGCCGTCGGCGGCGGGCCAAGAGCTCCCAAAAGTTCTCTGGCTCGACCGCGAACAAGGCACCTGGCAACTGGTCGGCCGATGCGTGGCCGTGCTCAATCAGGTAATCGCAAATCCGCGACAGGGCCTTGAGCGGGATGTACTTCACCTCGTTCTTCAGCAGCGCCGCGACTTGGTGTCGGTCGAGGCCCGTGTATTCCACGATCGCCTTGATCGTGCCGGGGCGCTTCCGCGGATCGGGAACGTGTCCGAGCAATTCAGCCAGTCGAAATGAATAGCGCACGCGACGAACTCCTGTATGGATGAACGAGACTCGAGTCTCGAGAAAGTTGGATTCGCCGAGGTCACGGCGGAGACTAGCCTCGATGCCGGCGTCCCAAACGACGCAGCGGTTTTCCACAATGGAAGCATCTCGTCCTTTGCCCAGATTCCGACTCGATGGTCGGGGTACCGCCGAGTGAGCCGAGATGGAGGCCGTATGACCAACGGCCTTCTCAGTCTAACGTTCCGGTGTCCCTTGAGCAGATAATTCGCCGGCTTAAGGGAGAGTATTTTTCGTTAATGGTTGATGAGGATGATCCTGTCCGGCTCGCAAGTAGGAGCCTATCGCGGAGATCACCGGGGGGCGCTTAAACGTTAAGGGCAACCCTGGGTGAACCGGCCCTCCTCCCCAGGGGACCGCCTGCGGGCCGCGAACCATGGACCGGAGATTGAGGAGGAGCGAGCGGGGTGACACTTCGAGCAAGGCTCCAAGACCGTGGATCAACTGATGTTGGGTGAATCGGTTTTCGCTGCTACTCTCCCCACCCCCTGGATTTCCGGCGATCAACGTCCGTGAGGTTTCGGGGACCCGCTTCACGAGTCAAGGAGGACAACCGATGGTGGTTCATGCCCCAGTGCGATGCGGAATCGCGCGACGCGGAATCGTGCGCCTGGGATGGGTGCGCTTGGGATGCGTGCGATGGGGAATCACGCGTCTGGCAAGCGTGACTGTCCTGGCAATGCTTTGGCTGATTCCAACCGACGCGTCGGCTCAGATTCGGTTCTTGCCGTTTGCTCGACGAGTCGAGGCGGATCCCAACAAGGGGTATGAGCTGACTCAGGCGGAAGGGCCTTGGATGATCATGGCGGCTTCCTTCGCCGGGCCAGACGCACCGCGACTCGCCCATGCGATGGTGCTTGAGGTGCGTCGCAAGTTGCGCACGCCCGCCTACGTCTACCGCCATCGAATCGACTTCGACGACCATGTCGAAGGTTTGGGGCTCGAGCTCAATCCCATTGATCCCGGCCGTCCGCCCGTGCATCCTCGCATGCGTCACTTGAATCTCCAGGACTTCGAGGAGTGGGCGGTGGTCGTGGGCGAGTTCGAGGGAGTCGACGACCCCAAGGCCTCGAAGATGTTGGAACGCGTGAAGGATTTCATGCCGGAGTGCTTCGCCGACTTTCCCGAAACCCAGAACACCTTCCGACAGGGCGAACTGAGGCGGCATTTCGCGGTGGAGGACGACCGACCGTTGAAGGCCGCGTTCCTTTGTCCCAACCCGACCCTGCCGGACGAAGCCTTTCAGAACAACGGTCCCGACCGCTTCGTGTATGACATGAACAAGGACCTGGAGTTCTCGTTGCTCCGTTGCCCGGCTCGGTATTCGCTCAAGGTCGCGACCTTCCGTGGCGACTCCACCTTCGATCTCGAGGAGATCGAGGAGAAACGCAACGAGCTCAATGTGTTGGCTCGACTGGGGCGTCCCGTCGAGAGCAAGCTGGCCGACGCCTTCGACAAGGCCCATCGACTCACACTTGCCTTGCGGGAGCGCGGAGTCGAGGCGTGGGAGTATCACGATCGAACGTCGAGTTACGTTTGTGTCGGATCGTATGAGGAGGTGCTTGTCGTGGGGCAGAACGGTCTGGAAGTTCCCCATCCCGACATCATCTACTGGGCCCAGCAATTTCAGCCGGAGACCATTCAGGGACAATTGCGCTCACGCACCCAGGTCATGAACGGCGGCCTCAAGCCGTTTCATCTGGAAGGCTTGGACGACATTCCCTTCGACCTGAGTTCGGTGCCTGTCGAGGTGCCTCGCTATAGCATCGCCAACGACTACGCCAATCCGAACCGGTAGTCGTGCGAGCGATCGGAACTCACGTTGTTCCGGCGACCCTGTCAACGAAAACGGACGCGTCACCATCGATCGTGACGCGTCCGTTTTTTATTGAATCCGATGCGAACCCGGCGTTGCCGCTAGAAGGGAAGCGACCAACGCGCGATCTTGTTGTACACGCTTCGTTCGCTGATCCCGAGCACGCGAGCCGCCTTGGCCTTGTTGCCACCAACAAGATAGAGCGTCGCGGTGATCGCCCGTCGTTCGAGCTCCTCGAGCTTCACGCCCGCCAACATGTCGTCGGTCAGGTCGCCAGGGCCCGCCTTGGCGGGAGTGCGATCGGTGCTCGCGGGATCGAAGACGAGGTCTTCCTCCCGAATGACTCCGTCGCGGCAGAATACGGTGGCTCGAGCCAACACGTTTTCGAGCTCACGAACATTGCCAGGCCACGTGTGTCGTTCGAGCCGCTCGAGCGCGAGTCGATCGAGTCGCAAGCGGACACCGCGCGAGTGTCGGGCCAGGATCTGATCGGCGAGCGCCGCGATCTCTTCCGAACGCTCACGCAAGGCTGGGATCGGCAACGGGAGCACGGAGAGGCGGAAGTACAAGTCCTCTCGGAACCGGCCGGCGCGGCATTCCTCGAGCAGGTCGCGGTTCGTCGCCGCGATGACTCGGACGTTCGCGCGATGGTCGCGGTCCGACCCGATGCGTTGGAACGTTTGGTCCTGGAGGAAGGTGAGGAGCTTGGGTTGCAGCGCGAGCGGCAACTCACCGATCTCGTCCAAGAAGATGGTGCCACCCTCGGCGGCCTCGATGCGACCGAGTCGCTCGCCGGCCGCGCCGGTGAAGGCTCCCTTGGTATGACCGAACAATTCGCTCTCGATCAGCTCGGACGGCAGAGCCGAACAGTTGATGACCACGAACGGTCGTTCGGCTCGGGCGCTGCGGCCGTGGATGTGCTGGGCCAGAAGCGACTTTCCGGTGCCGCTTTCGCCGGTCAGCAGCACGGTCAGATCGGACTGGGCAACCGCATCGAGCCGTTGCATCAGCCGAGCCATGACCGGGCTCTTGGAAATGATGTTCGGTTGAAACCGAACACGGGCGAGAGTCGACTCAAGCTGATTTTGCAGTCGCTTGAGTTCATCGACATTCGCTTGGCTCAACGCCGATTGTTCACGTTCCTCGTGAGCAATGACTTGCTGCAACGCTTCGATCGAAGCCTCGTTCGAGGCCGCGATGGAACTCGCGGTGCGTGGAGCCGTTAACGTGTCGCTTCCCGTGCCGCTGAGACTTCCACGCTGAGAAGGATCGCTGGGCAGGTTGTGCGACGGACTGGAAATGTTGGCACTGTCAAAAATCGAATGGGGCGTCATGGCGGTCTTCGTGGCGTAGGAGGAAACGGTAGTTCTTCCAAACAGGAACCACGGGTCATGACTCAGTCACACAGCTTGAGAGTCGCTTGTCGCATCGAGTCGCGATGAACTCGAATTCGCAAGTCCGCTTCACGCTGATCAATCGATGGTGAAGTTCAATGTCCGACTTCACTCGACGCATCGTTCCTGCCTTTTAACGGTGCGTCTTTCCTCGATCGAATCGGGTCATGCTTGCCCCCCCGTGCGCGAAACGATATACCACGCTAACGTGCAGGCAAGAAAAGCGGACTCGGAAAACTCTGCCGGCTGGTCGTCGGTGACGATTGTGAGAGCCATGAAGTGGTTGATCGGCTTGGACGAAGCGGGATACGGTCCCAACCTCGGTCCACTCGTTGTTGCGCTCTCGGTGTGGCGTACTTCAACACCCACCAAGTTCCCTCACGCAACGACACCAATCGAGTCGGCGACAACGAACTCGAGGTTGGGCAAACGGACCGCTCGTCGTAAGTCGAATGTCACCGCCTGCCCGGTGGTTCCATTCGACGACTCGCGGTTGTTCGAGCGTTTGCATCCCGAGATCGCATGTCGCGACCAAGCGAAATCGGAAAGTTGGTTGCTCGTTGATGACTCAAAGCGCCTATATTCCGGCGGGCACACCCTAGAGCCGCTCGAGCGAGTCGTCCTTGGCGCTACGATGCGTGGAATCGTTCCCGCCACCATCGCGCGCTTGCGAGAGCAACTGTTATCGCCTCGCATTCACGGCTCGGTCATCGATCGAGCCGACCGATCGGTTCAACCGACAAACGCGGATTCCCGACGCATGTCGATGGGGGCGTGCGTCACGGAGCCAGAGGGTTGGCGGCGACTCGGCCGATGGTCGATCGATTCGGTTAACCAGCATGATCAGCCCTGGTATCCAAGCAGTTATCCCTTGGAGCCGTGCGTTGATCTCGAAGCCTTGTTATCGATCGCGGATCGCTTCGAGCGGCTGATGAAGGATCGCCAAGTCCAACTCGAATCCGTCGCCGCTCGACAAGTCGAGCCGCTCGAATTCAACGCGGCATGCGAGTCCTGGGGGAACAAGGCATCCGTGCTCTCCCTCACCAGTCTTTCACTGGCGCGCGATGCCTTGGAGCGTTTGCCCGATGAGAATGGCGCGGTCCTCTGCCGTTGTGATCGACATGGAGGTCGTGCGCGTTACGCGGCTTTGCTGCAAACCGTTTTTCCGGACTCCTGGATCAACATCGCGGAGGAGTCGCCACGGGTCAGCCGCTACTGCTTCGTGCATGAGGGACGCGAAGTGGAGATGCGGTTCGAGGTCCACGGCGAGCGGTTTCTCGAAACCGCCTGGGCCTCGATCCACGCCAAGTACCTACGTGAACTGGCGATGGATCAACTCAACGACTTCTGGAAACAACTCGTGCCCGGCCTCCCGCCCACGAAAGGCTATCCGACCGATGCGAAAAGGTATCGAGCCGCGATCGAGGCGGCGGCTCGAGCCGAGGGCATTGAGCCACCGCGGTATTGGCGTGCCCGCTGAGGCTTGGCCGCCCGGACGCCTTTCCTGTCCACGGCGGCTCGTGGTCAATGGACCGGGGCTTCACGAGACAGGTGGTCCTGTGGAACACGGGGTTCGACCTCATGTCCTCGTCACCGTTACTTTGAACCGCCAAGGCTTGCCCGATCGCCAAAAGGCCGCTGCGAGAATCCGTATTGTGAAAATCGGCCCCTGAAAGTTCAATTTAAGAGTTGGTAGTTTCACTTCCGGTAGTTATTTTGTCGACACCCAAGCAGTGGTCTGGCAATCCCACACAGCCAGCCGACTGCTGATCCGCTAGTAAGTCTCGCCGTCCGCAACGAATCGGCCCCCGATGGGAAACGACCCCGATTCGTCCCCAATTCTCCAGGAGCCTTCCCGATGACTGAAGCAAACGCCCTGCCGCCAGACGCCGAAGCACGCTTGGAAATGCTGGAAAAGAGCCTTAGCCAAAACTCCCCCGGCGAGACGCCACGAGAGACCACCGAGGAATAGGGCGCCACACCCCGACGCGAACGCATCCGTGCGATGCTCATCCTCCGTGCGATGTTCATCCTCGCGATCCGTGCACGGCAAGCCCAGCGACGCGGCACGAATCAAGAAACAGCAACAGCCCGAGTCCACCAGGTGGGCTCGGGCTGTTTTGATTTGTTCGGTGAGGCACTTGTTCACGGCGGCTCTGTGAACGGTGTCGCTTCAGGAGGCTATTTTCAAGCACCTGAGGACTGGCTCGCCACCAGTGTCTATTGGGAACGAGTTACTGTCAGAAGTTGTGTTCGGGAGGAGAGGAAGAAGGCGGCGTATCCTGCTGTTGATTCGCTTCATTTCATCAGCGGCCCATCGAGGGTAACGGGGATGCGCCACCATGTCCAAGAGTGCGCGAGCCAAAGCTGGGTTTCCAGAGGTCGAGGATTCGCGAGGAGCCACGGTCAAGTTCGCAAGGCAGGTCGCCGATCAGGCGCCTCGATGAGATCGTCCGCCAAGGCGCCCAACGCATGCTCCAAGCGGCCATCGATGCCGAGGTCGCGGAGTTCATCGAAAAGCATCGCGATCGAACCGACGACGACGGAAATCGGCTCGTGGTCCGCAACGGATACC
>JAGQPS010000260.1 GCA_020426595.1 Planctomycetales bacterium | reverse complement strand
GAACAAAAGTTCCCGACCTACGTCGTCTGTGCCTGGCTGGGCAATACGCCGACGGTCGCCCACAAGCACTACCTGACAGTGACCGACGACCACTACGCGGCAGCGGCCAAAACTGGGGATCAGCTGGGGACGCAAACGCTCGTTGGGACTCGCCGCGACTCGCAAAAGATAACCCGCACGGTTCATTCCGTGCGGGAAAACGTTGGTTTTGCAGAAGTTGTGGCTCTTCTTGAAAAGAGCCGAGTAGCGGAGGAGGGACTCGAACCCCCGACACGCGGATTATGATTCCGCTGCTCTAACCAGCTGAGCTACTCCGCCGTATCAATCGGACTCCATACTCGTTCAACCTGAGGTTGAAACTCGTTGGAGGGATCAATGGGCCCGTCATTGGATCGACTGCTCGCCAAGCGAACCGACTTCATGGATTGAAGCACGGGGCCTAGATCGCAGGTCACCGCTTGGTCCTCAAGGTTCACTGAATTGCGAATCAAGGACCGCTCGCTGACGGGCGAACGAGTATCTTGCCGAACCCCAATGAGTTCTTCAAGGGGGCGGCAAGCGGGAAAATGTAGCAGGGTACGCGCCGGCAGTAAACCCCGACCCAATAAGAACTTACCCGCCGCTCCGCCGAACCCGGGCCTCACCCTAAAAGCCGAGGCCCCGCGGCTCCGGTAATGCCTCCCGATCGCTCAGCCCGGCTACCCACCCGAGGACCGAATACGCCGCGAAAAGTTCGCCAACTACTCCGGAGTCCCGGCCTCTGGATTCCCCGTGGCGATGTAGCGCTGGTAGCGGTCCATCGTCTCCGACAACATGCCGTCCACCGCGTCGGCCCACACGTCGGCTCCGCCCGGAATGTACCCGCCCACGCGGTAGTCGAGGACCACCTTGGTCTTGCCCTCGCCCGACTCCGTGAACGTGATCGTCATCACTCCCGTCACCGCTTGCTCCTGCAATGGCCCCAAGCCTCCCACCATCCGCAGCGATCGCCCCGGAGCCGCGAACACCACCTCCATGTGCTTCACACTGCCGTTGTTGGGCAACGACTCGCGAAACAATCCGCCCGCCTTGGCCTCGATCGAGAGGTTCTGGGAATCATTGGAGTAGGTGTGATCGGCACTCCACCATTCACCCACCGACGCGTAGAAAGCGACGTAGGCAACCGCCCTCTCCGCATCGACTTCCCGCTCGACCACGACACGGAATCCTTGCTCCGACTTGTCCTTCACCTCGGCATGAACCGTCGAGACCCACACCACGCTCGCCAACAGTGACATCCCCAGCGCTCTTCCCAACATGCCACGTCCCAACATGCAACCTCCCAACATCCCATGTTCCTTTCCATCAGACTTGATGTTCTCGCGAGGACCGCGGCGTCCGGCCCAACCTGTCGCTCGCCTGGCACCGCCACATGAGTCGCCTGCGATCTCCGCATTCACCCCGCCTTGTTCCGGTCGTCACCATGACCCGCAAATCAAGCCGGCCAAAGTGACTCGAGAAAATCGCGGCTTTCAATGATCTGCGAGGTCACCTCCGCCGTCGAATCCAGGATCGGCACGCCACGCGGGTACGGATGCATGAAGATCTCGGTGAGCCCCTGATATTCGATCTCCGCGAGCGCCGCCACGATCGGCCCGAAATCCAAATCGCCCTTACCCGGTAGCTGAAGCAACTCCTGCTCCTTGGGCTGAGCTTCCATGCAACCCATGCCATGTTGCCACGCGTAGAACATGACGAGGCGCGGACCGATGTCGCGTATCAGCCGAGCCAAATCCTCGGAATCCTGAGGCAAGTGATAAGGCGCCAGCGCAATGGCCAGTGGCTTGTCCGCCGCCGCTTCGCACAAGCAACGCACCGACTCGGCGCTGTCCATCAGGCCACCGCCATGGTTCTCGATCGCGATCGTGACTCCATGATCGGCCGCGCGAGCCAGCGGGTCGCGCATCTTTGTCATGAACTCGTCGACGCCGCGGCGCAGCGCGTCTCCCGTCAAACCCTTCGGACCGACGGCACCGGTCACGATCAACGAACACCCGAGCCGCTCGGCCAATGCCATCTCGTCGTTCAAACCAAACGGGCCAAGCTTGTACTGAGTCAAACACGAGAGCCGGATCCCGAGTCGCGCCAGCTCATCCTTGAACCGATCCTCGCCCCACTCGTCCAACTGCTCCCGCTGATTGCCATGCACTAGCGGCCAGAGATCGATTCCCTCGGCTCCGGTCGGTCGCACCTGCTCCATCACCTCGCGTAACTCACACTTGCCGTACATGCTGCTCGCAAGCGCGTATCGAAAGTGATGCACTGGCCCGTCGTCGGTCGCGGTACCGTCGGCCGCGGCCCATCGAGTCGAGCTCAACCAAGCCGCGCTGGCGGCCACCGCCGACAACCGACCCAACGCTTCACGACGAGTACAGTCTCTTTTGAAATTCATCCGACCAACTCCGTTCCCACAATGCCGCGGCGAAACAGCCTCGCGAAAAGACCGACCTGCTCGTTGGCTTTCGGCTAGACAACCACCTCAAGAAATACGATTCTCAAATCCGACCATGGAATCGATCGAAACGAGTCTCTCGCTGCTCGGGACGAAAGCCGATCGCCTCACGTGTTCCGCGCCTCGGTCGTACTTCGCGCCACGGCTCGAGGTACCGAGCGATCGGCATCGGAGCAAGCGGCCTAGAGCAGCTCCTCGATCGGCTCGCCAAAGGGAAGAATCGGCATCGGACGACCTTGATGGTCGATGAAGCTGTACTCGGGATCGATCCCAAGATGATGATAAACCGTCGCCCACAAATCGTTGGGCGTGAGCGGACGATCTTGCGGATGCTCACCCTTCGAGTTCGTACTGCCGATCACTTGTCCGGTCCGCATGCCACCACCAAAGGTCAGCATCGACATCGCTTGCGGCCAATGGTCCCGCCCCGGCTGGGAGACTCCGGTTTGCGTTCCGATTTGCTCATTGATCCGCGGTGTCCGACCGAACTCCCCGGTCACGATCACCAACGTCCGCTCCGTCAATCCGCGTTGGGTCATGTCCTCGATCAAGGCCGTGACCGCTTGATCGTAAATGGGCAGCCGCACCGAAAGGTCGTCGAACAAGTGGCAGTTGACCGCGTGCGAGTCCCAGTTGTAGGTGCCGTTCTTGAGCCACTCGACTCCCGACTGGTAGGGATTCTCCATCACCACGGAGACGAACGTCACGCCCGCCTCGATCAGTCGCCTCGCCATCAGGGCTCGTTGACCCCAGGCATGGCGGCCGTACAGATCCCGCACCGAATCGTCTTCCTGGCTCAGGTCAAACGCCTCGCGCACCTTGGGGCTCGTGAGCAAATCGACGGCTCGTTCCTGAAACACATCCATCGCGCGAAAACTCGCTTCGCGATCGATGCGTCTACGCAGTGAATCGAAGCCCTGCATCAACGAGATGCGATCCTCCAATCGCTCGGACATGCCGGGGGCGAGCCCCAAATTCTTGACCTCGAAATTCGTCTCGCTGGGATCGCCACTCACGATGAACGGATGAGACTCGTGGCCCAGATACGCGCCGCCAAAGCTAAACACGTCGATATGGTCTCGGCCGCGCGGCGCGACCAGGACCGTATTCGGCACGCCGCGATCGACATGCTCCTTCATCTTGGCGACGATCGAGGTGATCGCGGGAGCATCGTTCACGAATCCCGTTGGCTCGGCGGGACGACGACCGGTCAAGAATCGCTTGTGACCGCCTCCATGATCCGCGAACTCATGCGCGACGCTGCGAATCAAGTTGTACTTGTCGGCGATCTTGGCGTGACGAGGCAACCATTCGCTGATTTCCACGCCCGACACGTTGGTCGCGATTGGTTTGAGAATCCCCCGGTACTCCGCAGGAGCATGGGGCTTGAGATCGTACATCTCCATGTGAGGCGGACCACCGGGCAGCCAAACGAAGATGACACTCGTGTCGTCGCGAGTCGTCAGTCCGGCGGCGGCACTCGCCTCTCGCGCCTTCATCATGTCCGCGAGTGACAAGGGCACGCTACCGAGCATGCCCGACGCGACCGCGCCAAATTGCAGAAAGCTGCGACGCGACAGCGGGCCTCGGCAACAAGATTCTTGGCGGGCAAAACGAGTCATCGTCCATCGACTCCAACATGGGAAGGACGCCGCGGGCGGGCGTGGGCGGGTCCCTTATTGTAGACGCAAGGCTCCGGCCAATGCCAGCTTGGCCGCCTTTCCCCAGCGTTCCGCGTCGACCCAACCGCGACTCGAGCCCCTTTCATCCGCACAAGTCTCTCGCCCGTCCCATCTCCGGATCGCCGCTCCGACTCACGAGTTACTCCAGCCCCAAAGTCGCCGAAAGAAACGCGAGAAAGTCGGTCGCCTCCGCGATTTGCATGCTCGTTGGCTTGCCCGCGCCGTGCCCTCCCGCGGTCTCGATCCGAATCAAGCAGGGCGGGCCATTGGGTGCTTGGCTCGCTTGCAGCCGAGCCGCGAACTTGTGGCTATGAGCCGGCACGACTCGATCGTCGTGATCGGCGGTCATCACCAAGGTCGCCGGATAGCGAGTGCCTTCGTGAAGGTTGTGGATCGGCGAGTACGAAAGCAGATTCTGGAACTGTTCCGGATCGTCACTCGAACCGTATTCCGAAACCCATGCGTGGCCGATGGTGAAACGATGGAAGCGCAGCATGTCCATCACGCCGACTCCCGGCACCGCGGCGGCGAACAAGTCGGGGCGTTGGCACATGCACGCGCCGACCAACAAACCTCCGTTACTGCGTCCATGAATCCCCAAATGCTCTCGGTCGGTGATCCCTTCCGAAATCAAGAACTCGGCCGCGGAAATGAAGTCATCAAAAACGTTCTGCTTCCGATCGAGCATCCCACCGGCATGCCACTCGCGACCATATTCGCCACCTCCGCGCAGATTGGCGACCGCGTAGACTCCACCGCGATCGACCCAGGTCAAGTTGGTCACCGAGAACCGAGGCGTGATCGAAATATCGAACCCACCGTACCCATAAAGCAGCGTCGGCTGGGGGCGATTCGAATCCATGTCTCGCCGTCGCACGATGAACATCGGGACACGCGTGCCGTCGGTGCTTTCGTAGAAATGCTGGGTGGTTTCGTAGTCGGCGGGGTCGAAGGGAACTTCCGCCTGGCGATACACCTCGGTCTCGCCGGACGCAACGTTGGTGCGATAGATCGTCGTGGGAGTGGTGAAGCCTTGAAACGCGAAGTAGGTCTCCGGCTGGTCGGCCTTTCCATCGAAGCCCACGACGGAGCCGATTCCAGGTAGCTCGATGTCGCGTTGCCATTGACCATCGAGACCGTACACGCGAGCGACACCACGCGCGTCGCGCAAGTAGGTCACGGCGAAGCGGCCACCGACCAGGTGCGCCGACAACGCCACGAAATCCTGCTCGGGCACGACCTCGCGCCAAGCTGTTCGCTCGGGATGGGCCAAGTCGATGGCGAGAATACGGCGCATCGCCGCTCCGTTGTCGGTCAAGAAGAAGAACGTGCTTCCCTCGTTGCCGATGAACAGATACTCCGCATCGAACCCGACACAGAGCTCGACCACTTCGCTTTCGGGTTCGCTCAAGTCTCGATAGAAGAACTGATTCTCGCTCCGCGAACCTTGAGAGACCGTCAAACAGAGGTAGTGGCCATCATCGGTGACTTCCGCGTCGAACAGCCAGTCCTTGCGATCCGCCCGCTCGTATACGAGAGGGTCTTCCGACTGAAGGGTGCCGAGACGATGAAAGAAGACCTTGTGAAAGTAGTTCGATCCGGTGAACTCCTCTCCTTCAACCGGCTCGTCGAAGCGTGAATAGAAGAACCCCGAGCCATCGGCGGCCCACGTCGCGCTGGCGAACTTGCTCCAGCGAACATGGTCGGTCCGCATCTCGCCCGATTCGACTTCCAGTACTTTCCACTCGCGCCAGTCGGAGCCGGCGGTGGCAAAGGCCATCGCGATCAAACGGCCATCGTTGCTCGGCACCCAGTCGGCCAAGTCGACGATTCCCTCGTCCGTGATCTCATTGGGATCGAACAGGACTCGAGGTTCGCCGTCGCCCGTCACGACGAGCAACTGATCCTGGTTCATCAGTCCGTCGTTGTATTCATAAAACACGGTTTCGCCGCGGCGGACGGGCAAGCCAAATCGCTCGTAATTCCACAGCTCGTTCAAGCGGCCACGAATTTCCTCGCGCTGCGGGATTTGCTCTAGGTAGCGATTCGTGACTCGATTCTCCGCCTCGACCCAAGCCATCGTCTCGGCGGAATCGGGATCCTCGAGCCAGCGGTAGGGATCGGCCACCGTCGTGCCGTGATAGTCATCGGTCACGGGCAACCGCGTCGTCTCGGGATACTGCACGGAAGCCAGCGGGTCAAAACCGATTTGTCCTGGCGCTGTCGACGTTAATCCACACGCTACCAACACGGCAATGCAAACCGATCGGCGTAAGATTTGACCGGCCAACTTGTTTGAGCGCGGCCTGTTCGCGCACATCGATTCTCGCGATCCCCAACGCATGGCAACATCCTCTTCGGCGAAGCAGCGCAATTGACCCTGAGGGAATCAGGGCACGAACAACTTGGCGTACCACATGACGCAATCGGTGTAAGACGCGACCGTGATCTTACAACGGTCGACCGGGGTGTGGCACATCACGGGGACTGATTTGGAGCTCGCTTTTTCAGCGACCCATCAACCGTTTCGCCGACGAGCCTAGGAAACGCTCAGCGGCTGAGTCGCGGTGTGAAGCGCCCAACTCGTGTAGCCACCGCTCAGGTTGACCGCGTTGAAACCATGTTGCAGCAGAATTCGAGTCGCGATGTAGCCACGCTGACCGACCTTGCAGAACGCGACGAGTCGTCGATCACGAGGTAGCTCGCCAAGCCGTTCGCGCAGCTCGTCGAGCGGAATGTTGATGGCCGATTCGATCGAGCCGGCGGCGAATTCATGGGGTGTGCGCACATCGACAAGCAGGCATTCGCCCGACTCGACACGTGACGCAACCTCTGCGGCCGAGATCTGGGGATGGTCACCACGCATTTGTCCGGCGGCGACGAAGCCGAGCATGTTGACGGGGTCCTTCGCGGAACCGAACTGAGGCGCGTAGCAAAGCTCCAATTCCTCGAGTTGGAAAACGGTGAACTGGGCTTGGACGGCGACCGCCAACACGTCGATCCGTTTATCGACTCCTTCGCTTCCCACGCCCGCCGCGCCCAGCACTCGGCCCGACTCGGCGTCGTAGACGAGTTTCAAGGTCATCGGTTTCGCACCGGGATAATAGCTGGCGTGGTGAGCCGGATGAACCACTGCGGTGCCGACCCGAAGTCCCCGACGGCGGGCGTCCTTTTCACTAAAGCCGGTCATCGCCGCAACGCGATCGA